>JBPCKZ010000186.1:0-8602 GCA_051003795.1 Bryobacteraceae bacterium
CAAACTCCAACGATTTCGGCCGCCTCCAGCCAGTTGATCTTCTTCGCCATCGCCTTCAAAATCACGTCCTGTACTTTCATCGTCTGCTCCACTGCCGCGGCGTTCATCGAGCTCGGGTTTGTCACAACCCCAGCTTCGCCACATTTTGGTTAAAGCGGACAGATCACCTGTTTACTCAACCGGACAGATCACATGTTAACGACACGCCAACCGAATTGTCTTGACATTCATATGTACATAAGCCAAAATTTCGAAGGCGGATTGAACGTTTGAGACTACAGGGCCTCACCGTTATCGGAATATCCGGGCTGGTTTTGCTGGCCGCGCTAGCCGGTTGCCGGCACCGGCCTGAACCCGGCACGGTCCTCGATGAAGCGCGGCAGGCGAACCGCGCGGTGAATTCGTTCCCGCCGGCGGACGAAGATTATTTCCGCGACATGGACGGCGGAATCACCGCTCAGCCCGATCCGGCGAACGAGCACGGGTCCTGGGTCAAGGGCCGCGACACCTGGATCGCGTGGACGGGCGGCAACGATCGTTTCTGGGACCGGATCACGCTATCGAGCTTCGGCGCGCTCGACTTTCTCAAGACCGTTTCGTCTCACCCGAAACTGAAATTCAGCCGCGATAACCGGTGGAATTATCTGGGCCTTGTGAACGAGCCCTGCTTCGATAAACCTACCGGACCCGACCCCCGGCGATACGGACTGTGGATCGACCAGCGGAGCGCGGGTTGCCCGCCCGACCCTTTCGAGAACGAATCGAAGTATCCGGGCGTGAAACTCGGCGCCCGCGGAAAGAATCTGCCAGTCGGATCCTTCTACGGATGGGGCACGGGCATCGTCGGACTTCGTCTATTCCCCAATCCGGAATTCGACGAAGCCGCCGCTAAGAAATGGGATGCCGAACGCTACTACAACGATCCCAGCTATTACAAATCGAAGGATCTAATCCGGCCCTATCGCGTCGGGATGTCTTGCGGGTTTTGCCATGTTGGACCCAACCCCGTCAAACCGCCGGACGATCCGGAGCACCCGAAATGGGAAAATCTCTCATCCAACGTCGGCGCCCAGTACTTTTGGATCGACCGCATCTTCGATTGGGACGCCGACGCAAGCAGCTACGTTTTCCAGATGTTCCACACCTCGCGCCCGGGTACGCTCGATACCTCGCTTGTCTCGACCGATAACATCAATAATCCACGCACCATGAACGCGATCTATAACCTGGGCCCGCGACTTACTCAGGCCAAGCGATTCGGGAAGGAAACTCTGGCGGGCGGAGGCTTGAATAACAAGCAGCTCAACGACTACGTTCCAGCTTCTTCGCCGTTGGCGGCTTTTTTTACTAAGCCCGACACGGTTTACAGCCCGCGCGTCTTAAAGGACGCGTCCGATTCCGTGGGTGCGCTCGGGGCCTTGAACCGGGTGTATTTGAACATCGGCTTGTTCAGCGAAGAGTGGCTGCTGCACTTCAACCCCCTCATCGGCGGCCGCAAGACGACACCGATCGAGATTGCGGTGGCGCGCAAGAACTCCGCTTTTTGGGAGGCGACCGAAGCCCAAACTCCGGACATGGCCCGCTTTTTTCTGAATAGCACCGCGCCGCATAAACTGAAAGACGCGCCCGGAGGCGGCGCTTACTTGTCCCAAGACGAAGGCGCGCTCAGTCTCGGTAAAGTTGTGTTCGCCGAAAGGTGCGCCCGCTGCCACTCGAGTAAGTTACCGTCTCCAGCACCCGGTCTCGATCCAGGAGGGTGCGCCGGCAAGGATTACCTCACCTGTTGGAACAAGTATTGGGAATGGACTAAGACGGAAGACTTCAAGTCCCGGATGCGAGCCTTAGTCACCGCGCCGGATTTCCTGGATAATAACTTTCTCTCCGCGGAATTCCGCGTGCCGGTTACATTGCTGCGGACCAACGCGTGCAGCCCGCTCGCGACTAATTCCATCCGAGGGAATATTTGGGATAACTTTTCGTCCGAGACTTTTAAGGAACTGCCGGCCGTTGGTGAAATCACCGTGTACAATCCCGTGACCGGCGAACCCCGTCAGTTCAAACTACCCGGCGGGGGAAGAGGATACACGCGGCCGCCATCCCTAATCGGCGTATGGTCGACGGCGCCGTTCCTGCTCAACAACACGGTCGGCAAGTTTAACCCTAGTCCGTCGGTGCAAGCCCGGCTGGACTCGTTCCAGGATTCCATCGAAAAACTGTTGTGGCCCGAGAAGCGCGATCAAGATCCGTTATTCGGCGGCGCGCTCCGCGGCAAAGTTTCGGGTACGCACATCGATCGGACCACCACGCGAAGCTATCTTCGCATCTCTCCCGGTTACGTGCCGGATAATTTGAGAGGCTTGATCGGCCTTGGAGGACGCATCTTTCCAAGTTTCTTCGGCGGCGGTGGAATTGAGATCGGGCCCATCCCGGCGGGAACGCCCGTCGGGCTGCTAACAAACTTGAACGTGCTGGCCGACGATTCGGATCTGCTCGGCCATGTGGATCACGATCGCAAAGTATTGGATCTGGCGCTGCGGATTAAGAACGATCTGCTGGCGCTGGGCGACAATCCGAGTGACGACGATGCCCGCCGGGTGTTCGCGAACGTTGTGAATCCTCTTATGGACCTGAGTAAGTGCCCGGATTACATTGTGAATCGAGGACATTACTTCGGAACGGATTACCTACAGGAGGAACCCGGTTTATCCGACGGCGAGAAGCGGGCTCTTATCGAATTTTTGAAGACAATGTGACGCGGTTCGTCGACCGCGAACTATGAGTACGGATTACGAATACATCGTCGTCGGCTCCGGCGCGGGCGGCGGACCTTTGGCCGCCAATCTGGCGAAAGCCGGTTTCAAAGTCCTTCTGATGGAAGCCGGCGGCGATCCTTGCGCGGAGGACGAGATGGGCCGCCTCATGTACGAAGTCCCCATCTTCCACGGCCTCGCGACCGAATACAAACCGTGCGCCTGGAGCTACTACGTCCGGCACTATACCTCCGACGACCGGCAGGCAAAAGACTCGAAGAAGGTCGCTATCGGCGGACAGGACACCGTCTGGTACCCTCGCGCCGGAACGCTGGGCGGCTGCACCGCGCACAACGCGATGATTACGGTAATTCCCCAGGATAGCGACTGGAACGGCATCGCCGAAATCACCGGCGATGAATCCTGGAAGGCCGAACGCATGCGCCAGTACTTCGCGCGTCTTGAGAATTGCAAGTATGTGCCGCCCCCAGGCTCGGCGAAGGCAACAATCGAAGGAATACTGTCTTCCATCGGTGAGTTTTTCGAAGGCAAAGAGGAATGGCGCGACCAGACCCACGGGCACGGATTTAAAGGCTGGCTTACGACCTCGGAGGCCGATCCGAAATTGGCCTTAAAAGATCCCGAGATCGTCGGCGTACTTCTGAAAGGCGTCAAAGAGGCGTGGATATATCGCGTGGGCGATCCTTCCGTTCGCGTGGAATCGCGGTTCGACCCGAACGATTCCCGCAATGCCGCATCCAGCCCGGAGGGCCTCGCGTTCACGCCGCTCGCGGTTGAAAACGGCAAACGCAGCGGCCCGCGCGAGTACGTGCTGCGCGTGCGGACGCAATACCCCGGTAACTTGACGATCCAAAAGCATGCGCTGGTTACTCGCGTGCTATTCGAGGGAACGCGAGCGGCCGGAGTGGAGTATATAGAGCAGGCACATGTATATGGGGCCGACCCCGAGGCCGCGCGCGGTCCGGGATACGATCCGGCGTCGCTGCCGAGGAGCCAAGTGCGTGCCACGCGCGAAGTTATTCTCGCCGCGGGCGCTTTCAATAGCCCGCAGCTCTTGATGCTATCGGGCGTTGGTCCCGCTGAAGAGCTTGCGAAGTTCGGCATCCCTCTGGTTGCGAATCTTCCGGGCGTCGGAAGTAACTTGCAAGACCGCTACGAGATCGGCGTCGCTTCCGAATTCGCCAGGGATTTCGCTTTGCTTCAAGGCGGGACGTTCGCTCCCCCCGAATCCGGTCGGGATCCCGACGGTTACATGAGCCAGTGGACCAAACAGGGCGCCGGCGTCTATGCGTCAAATGGCGCGCTGATCGGCATCGTCAAGCGGTCGAAGCCGGGCTTGCCCGATCCCGATCTCTACATTTTCGGATTGCCCGGATTCTTCCGCGGGTATCTGCCCGGCTACTCGAAGCAGTTCGAGTATCATCAAAATCGGTTTACGTGGGCGATTTTGAAAGCCCGCACGCATAATTCCGGCCGCGTGCAGTTGAAAACCGCGAACCCGTGGGATACGCCTTCCATTAATTTTCAATATTTCGGCGACGGAACGCGCCAGAACGACCCCGATTTGGACGCGGTGGTTGCGGGCGTCGAATTCGTCCGCGACATGAACCGGCGATTGGCCGCGCTCGGAATTATCAAGCGCGAAGAGGTCCCAGGGCCGGACTACCAGAGCGATGGAAGTCTGCGCGAGTTTATCCGCAATGAGGCCTGGGGGCATCATGCTTCCTGCACGAATAAAATCGGCGCGGATAGCGACGGAATGGCGGTGCTTGACAGCCGTTTCCGCGTGCGCGGCACTCAAGGGCTGCGCGTGGTGGATGCGTCCGTTTTTCCCAGGATACCGGGGTATTTCATTGTGTCGGCGGTGTACATGATCGCCGAAAAAGCCGCCGACGCGATCATGCAAGACATCTAGCGCTTTACAGCGCAAAGAACTTCGTGTAATCTGGATAAGACGCCCATGCGCCTATCCATTTCTACCATCGATATCGCGTTTATCTCGATCTTTGCGGCATTGCTCTTATCGGCCGGCTTGATCCGGCGGCACTCCGCCCTTCTGTCCTATGTTGCGGCGATTTGCTGCGCGGTTTTCGCCGCTTACGTCGATTCCCACAACGATGAGGTTCAGTCGGCGGTGCTGGTTATTTTGGTGGGAACGTTCGCGCTCGGCGCGTCGTTCCCGGCGCACGCGTGGCGATGGGCGCTTATCGCGGGGCTCTCGATTGCCGCAAGCTTTCCGGTCCTTCGGATTTTAGGCAATGACGCGCCATTCAATTGGGGAACCTTGATCGCGCTGGCGCCGGCTTTCATCGGCGCGTATGCGGGCGCGATCCTCAGAAGAGCCGGCACTCTGGTTTCCCAATAAACCCTGCCCGCCCAATAACGAGATCTCCGGGGATTGATTCGACACATTGTCGATCCAAGACCGCTGTGGCCGAGCTCGCCTTGGGCGTGAGCTAAACTGGTGGCATCGGTTTCCACAAGATGTTTCCCCGGATTTTGGCTTCTCCTCTTGCCGCGTGTTTGACAGCCTTCCTGGCTCTAGCGCAAACGCCCATTCAGGTTCAGGTGAACGAAGTTATCGTCCCGGTCACCGTCACCGACGACAAGGGCCGCTTCGTATCGAATCTGGATAAACAGGATTTCCGCATCTTCGACGACGGCAAAGAGCAGAAGATCGGCTACTTTACTCGCGACCGCAGCCAGCCCGTGGTGGTCGGCTTCCTGGTGGACATGAGCAACGCGATGAAGGTCCATTGGAAGACGTATCAGGACGCGATTACCGAATTAGTGCTGAACCTTCTTCCGGGCGACAAAAAATTCTCCGGCTATCTCATCACTTACGGCAACGAAGCCGAGCTGCAAGTCAATACCACCAGCGATTCCGAAAAAATGGTGGATAAGCTCTCGAAGTTGAAGCCGGCGGGCGGCGCGGCGCTCTACGATGCTATTTACATGGCGTGCGCGAATCGCGCGCTGGTGAAAGGCGAGCCGTTTGAACCCCGCCGCGTGATCATCGTGATCGGGGACGGGCACGATACGGCTTCGAAGAAGAGCCTGAATGAGGTCATCGAACTTGCCCAGCGCAATCTAGTGACTATTTACGCCATGAGCACCATGGCATTCGGGTTCGCGAACGAAGGCGAGAAGAACCTGACGCGTCTGGCGGAAGAAACCGGCGGCCGCGTGGAGTATCCGCTGAACAGCCTGTACAAGGACGTTTCCGGATATCTTTCGACCCCGTCGGATGAAGGCAACTACGCTTATAAGGTCGGCACGGGTGGATATGCCGCCGAGATCTCGAGCGGGATCTTCCGCGCCGTGGCCGGTATCGCGGGAGAGATTACGACGCAATACATCCTGCGCTACACGCCGGACACGTCCCCCGAGGACACCAAGCAATTCCGCAAGATCAAAATCGCCGTGAATCTGCAGAACGTCAAAGTGCGGTACCGGAACGGCTACTATCCGTTTCATCCATAGCGGTTCCGGTGTAACTTAGAAGCAGTACTCGCGATGCCGTCCGCCGTAACTTCGATAGGCAGCAAACGCCGGGCGGAGTTTTGTTTGCTTGAGCTGGCATTGCCGGGCAAGCGCGCGACCCCGATCGGGGTTTTTCTGATCGAAGCGCAATCGGGCAATCTGGATTTCAAATTGCGCGACGATTGGGACCGTCTCGCCGGCACGGAAGACGCCGAGTACCTCGCGAGCCTGCAAGACGATTTCACGCTGAAGGCGGCCGAGGCGGGCGGCGAAGCGTTTCTCGCGTCGCTCGAAGATTCACTTTCGAATTTCCTGCGCATCACGGAGCGCGAGCCCGTGATCGTAAGCGGCTCTTCCCAAGCCGGCTTTTCCCAAACACTGGAAAATCTTTTTTCGGAACATGTGGATACGCGCGTCCGGCCGTTCGTAACGCATCTGCCTTTGTACTCGCTGCGCGCCGCGGCAACCAAGTTCGGGGAGGATAGCGAAGCGGAGGAACTGGATTGGGTGAAAGCGCCCGCCGGCCTGCGGCTCGCTGAAGGGATGTTCGTCGCTAAGGTGGTGGGGCGTTCCATGGAGCCGTTGATCCCGGACGGCAGCCTCTGTATTTTCCGATCGCCGGTCGTGGGGTCGCGGCAGGGCAAGCGCCTTTTGATCGAGCAGTTGGGGGTAAGCGATTCGAGCGCGCGCTACACCGTAAAGCGTTACACCAGCCGCAAGACGCAGATTGGCGACGAGGAGTGGAGCCACTCGCTGATTCGCCTGGAGCCGCTCAACCCCGAGTTCCCGGCATTCGATTTGGATGGCGAACAGTTCCGCGTGCTAGGCGAATTCGTTCAGGTGCTCGACTGAATTTCACGGAAGATCTTCAGGCTTGGTATAGCTCCGGCCATCGCGACCTGCCGTGGCGCGCCACTACGGATCCATATCGCATCTGGGTATCCGAGATCATGCTTCAGCAAACTCGGGCTCAAGCGGTTATTCCTTATTTCGAAAAATTTCTTCGGCGGTTTCCGTCCATCGAGGCACTGGCGGAAGCGCCTGAGGCGGACGTGCTCGCCTGCTGGAGCGGTCTCGGCTACTATTCGCGCGCGCGCAATCTGCGCAAAGCGGCCATCGAAATATTGCAGCTGGGGAAATTTCCGCATGACTTCGACGCCATCCGCGCGTTACCGGGAGTTGGCGCCTACACGGCCGCGGCGGTCGCCAGCATCGCATTTGGATTGCCGCGCGCCGTGGTCGATGGCAACGTTCTGCGCGTTATTTCCCGGATCGAGAACGATGCGGGAGATATCGGCGCGACCTCGACTCGCCACCGATTTCAAGAAATCGCGGGCAAACTCTTGGACCAAAGCGATCCGGGAAGGTTCAATCAGGCCATGATGGAGTTGGGCGCGACGGTGTGCCTGCCCCGCGCTCCCCGATGCCTGTTGTGTCCCGTCCGGCGGCACTGTCACGCTAACAGCGAAGGCGCCCAGGACACGTTGCCGGTGAAATCGCGGCCGGCCGCAATCGAAAAAGTCGAAGCCGGCCTCGCGGTCCTCGAACGCGGGGGATGCGTGCTGCTGAAACAGCGCGGCGCGGATGCGCGAAGGATGGCAGGTTTTTGGGAGCTTCCCGCTTTGGAAGACGTCCCGGAGTTGAGCGGCCGCATTTTGGTGGGCGCCGTTCGCCACACCATCGTCCGGCAGCAATTTACCTACAACGTTTACTCCGGAGAATTACGCTGGAAGCCAAGCACGTTTGAATGGATGGAACGAAACCGTCTGGATGCAATTCCCGTCACAACGGTGACGCGGAAGGCGTTGGCGTTGGTCTCCGATAGCGAGAGTAGTTTCAAAGTTTCGGGTTCAAGTATTTAGTGCACATATCGAAAAATAAAACAATTCCAATTTCGAAGATCTTACTGGCCTTCATGGTGCCGTTCGCGGCGTCCGCGCTTGAGTACGGTCCGGATCCTCGGAAGACCGGCGCGCTTGGGGATTCCCCAACTTCCTGCGTCGCCGCCGATTGCCATAGCGGCCCCATCAACCGGCCCGGTGGAGGAGGGGTCCAAATCGTCCTTCCAAACGGCAACAGCTACACCCCCGGCGTGAAGCAGCACATCGTCGTCAAGATCGCCGATCCGGCGCAAAAGCGGTGGGGCTTTCAGATGACCGCGCGGCTCGCGAGCGATCTGGCGAACGGGCAAGCGGGCGATTTTAATCCGACGGATAACAATACACAAGTCATTTGCAACGACAGCGGCGTGAAAACCCACCGGGATGGAAAGAAAAGTCCACCTCTCGAGCACACCTTCGACGGACGCGGTTGGGCGTAACCGGCAGGATCACACTCGAAGTCGAACG
>JBPCKZ010000187.1:0-16152 GCA_051003795.1 Bryobacteraceae bacterium
GCGGGATTCCCACTTTCCCACCGCGCCCGCGGCGGTTCGTGTTCTCAAACCAAAAAAGCGGGCGGCTCGCGCCGCCTAAAAACGAAAACCGGACAGATCACGTGTTAATAGAACCGGACAACTTGACTTGTTAACGACAGACAATTCGGTTGGCGGCAAGGCCAAATTTAACGCGCAATATCGATAAATTCGTTGACAGTTCCGCCATATGTTGATCTACTAACTGAATCCATATCGTCAAGAGAACGGAGACAAAATCGTGGCCGATCACAACGATCCCAATGCAGTCAATTCAATATTTTCGGACATGGATGTCAGCGCGGCCGACCTTTACGATCTGTTCGGCTTCCCGGGCGACGATCGGTCCGACGGCGAAAAAGTGGTTATTGCGCTGACATTCGCCTCGGTTCCGGAAGCCGGAACGCTCGATAGCGATATTCTTTACCGGATCCGGATCCACGCCGAACCTAGGGCTGGCCGTCCGTTAGGCGGCGACCATAGTCTCGAAAGTCTGCTGAAGTATGTCGAGGCTGTCAAAGACAGATATCTAGGCGCGTTCCATGCTTCGGAGATCCGGGTCGCGGTGAACGCGGACCAAAAGGCGACGGTTCGCTTCATCGATTTTCCGGGTAACAGCTTTACGGCGATCGTCGAGACGAACAAGGTAGTGGATATCGGCTCACCGGACGGGCACTCGATCAAGGCCTACATCGGCGGACGCGAAGAGGCGTTTTTCAACGATCTGCCCGGCTTTTTCCGCTCCATCAATTATGCCCCGCAGTTCTATCACGTTCCGCACACCATGACGGACGTGCGGGAACTTAAGATACCGAAAACGCTTCTGGAACTCGAAGGCAACGACCTGTTTAACTTCGATCCCGCTTATCCGGATCACGGCCAAGGGATGAAGAAGCCGCTCCCCGCCGGGCCTTTGACATGGAACGGCGACAGGTTCAAGAAGGATGCGAAGGGTAACTACCGGTTCGTTTACTCCGGTAAAGATGCCCGCGCCGGTAAAAATATCAACGCCATTATTTTCGAGATTCCACTGGCGTTTCTGACTAAGTCGCCGGAACGGGAAAGGATAGTCAACACGTGGGGCGAAAGTTGGGTTCTGAAGGCCTCGCACAAAGTCGAAACTATTCCGGATCACCCATTCTGGCTGGAACATCCGGCTGCGCTGTTGGATGCGGTTACGCTCGACGATGAGCTCAAGAAATATAAGTTGGTCGATACCGATGGGCAGCCATTCGCCGACGCGGCTCTGAGCGAGCGGGAGGACAGCCGCCAAATGGGAGCGAATAATTTTTGGCTCGCCCCGCATTTCGTGAAGCGGCTGGGCCATCTGGGATGGGGCTTTGGACCTTCGATCGGCGCGCTTGGCCTGAAGACTTCCTTTGATCATGACGACTCGCCGGTGTCGGTGCACAAGACATATGCAACCGCGGTGGAGGCGTTTCCCCGAACGGCCAAGACCCTGTTTCAGGAATTGAACATGCCGGACAACACGTGGAACCCGAAAGGCCTGGATATTCCTCTGCGCCGGGCCTTTGAAGTTTTCATTCCGAACGTGTGCGCCATCGACATGGACACCACGGGTACGTGGCCTTTCGGAAGGCGGCCCGAGGATCAGGTTGCGACGCGATTCCTTTCGTTATTTCTCGACATGAAAGCCGAGTTTAAGGGCAAGAAATACCACGTCGATCTGCTCGGCGATCAATCGTTGTGGGATGCCGCGCCGATCGAACCCAAGACTCCGCCGAACCCGCTCAAGAACGATAAGGAATTTCTCGATCGTTTCCCGTACCTGGCGGAGCCGTGGTGAAGGCCCAACCCGCCCTTAAAAAGAACACCACGGATTATCAAGCTGAAATTGCAACCATCCATCGCGACATCTCCGAACTCCAGGGCAGCCTCGCCGCGAACCGGATCGATTCCGAAAGAGCGACGAAATTCGTTTACCGCCTATACCACCGCGCCTCGCTGACCGGAAATCCGGCTGAACTCGTAAATGTCGAGCATGCCATCGACACCGCCATCCAACGGCTCGGGGCCGCCGAGGATCTGTATCTCCTCAAGGCGAATCTGCATTTCAAGCTGCATCGCCTGGCGGAAACGAAACTCACTTTGAATGCCATTCCGCGGCTCGGCGCGAGCTTCGAAGGCCGGGCATTGTTAGCGGATATCGCGTTTCAGGAGGGCAAATATGAGTTAGCCCAGAACCGGTATCGGGAGCTCGCCGATGAACATCCGGCTTGGGACAACCTGGCCCGGCTGGCTTATCTTCGGAACAAGATGGGCGATTTCGAAGAGGCGGAAAAACTTTACATCGAAGCCGAAGACGAGCTTACCGCGAAAGAGATGCGCTCTTACGCGTGGCTCGAATTGCAGCGGGGAGTTCTACATCTAACGCGGGGAAATTATGAACGGGCGCGGATTCACTATGAGCGCGCCGGGCGGGCGTACTCCGGATATTGGCTCGTCGATGAACACATGGCCGAACTGCTAGCCGCGGAAGAAAAGTTCGACGAAGCGTCCGAGCTTTATGAGAACTTGGCCGCGCGCGCGCCGAAGCCGGAACTCCAGCAGGCGCTTGCGGAACTGTACGCATTGATGGGCAAGAACGAAGAAGCGCAACCCTGGGCCGAACGGGCCTTGGCTGCGTACCTGAAATCGGCGGAGCGGGGAGAGGTTCACTACTATCATCACCTCGCCGACTTTTACGCGCATGTCCGCGAGGACGGAGCCCGCGCCGCAACTTGGGCGCGCAAAGATATCGAGTTGCGCGAAAACTATTCGACGCAAGCCGCCCTTGCGTGGGCGCTCTACCTGAACGGCGAAGTCGCGGAAGCGCTCGAAACAATTCGGCGGGCGCTCTCATCGGGCGTGAAGGAAGCGGAAATGTATCTTCAGGCGGCGGCGATCCATCGCGCGGCGGCCCGGGCGGAAGAAGGCGACGGGTACTTGAGGACCGCCGCGGAAATCAACCCGCATTTCCGCAATTTCCACGTGCATCGCTAGAACTCAAGGAGTTTCATGAATCTTGTATTCGCAACCGGAGTGGCGCTTCCCCAGATGCTCGCCGGACAGGAATATTTTCGGGGGATGAAGGCGAAATACCCCGATGCGATCTTCCCCAAGGTTGCCGCCTTCGGCACTATCGCGACACGCGCCCAGCAACTTGCGGATGGAATTCGCCAGCGCTTTCCCACGGGTCCGGTGCATGTCGTTGGACACAGCATGGCCGGCCTCGATACCCGGTATCTAATCACGCGCAACCTGAACGGACTGGCGGAACGTATTGTGTCGCTTTCGACCATCTCGACGCCTCATGCCGGCACGCCGCTCGCCGATTTTCTGGTCGCGCCCAAACCGAACGTGTTCGATCTTGGCACGCACCTGCTCTATGAAACGATAACGGAAGCCATGCGAGTGCTTGGTTGGGACGCGGGTGCATTCGCGGATCTCACAACGGTTTCCGCCAAGAAGTTCAATGCGGAAAATCCCGACCGCCAGAGCACGCACTATTTCGCTTACGCCGGCATGGGCGTGGATTCCTTCGTCCTGAAGCCATCTCATGCGCTTTTGTCGGCAATCGCCCGAACGCCCGAAGAAGTTCAGAACGATGGGACGGTAACAATCGCGTCGGCCATGCGAACCGGCTTGGTTGAGGCGCCCTGGCGGGCCGATCACCTCGCGCAAGTGGGCCACGATTTGGATCGGCCGGGCTTTGTGGCGGAGTTCGATGATTTCGCCGCGATTGATCGCATTGTGCTGCGGCTGCCGCCAAGCTAATAAAGCTAATAAGTACCGGTACAAACAGAACTGGCAGTTTATTGTCTGTCAGTGCGCGACAGCGTACGCTTGAAACTTGTGCGGGATAACTAAGTGACTGAATCGCGAACGATCTGGTGGCTTCATCCCGGTGTCGCGGTGGCCGCCGTCACGGGCATGGTTGCGGTTGCGGCGTACCTTATTCCCGAATCTTCATATGTCGCATATTGGAAGGTGCCGCGCTACTTCGGCGAGGCGCCGTTATGGTTCGCGCTCGTTTCAATTTTTGTGTTCCTTTTCGGCGCTTGCATAGGGAATGCGAGGCCCCAGGGCCGCGGGGCCATTGAAGACAGGGACTGGCGAACGAAAATTCCGTGGCGGGCCGCGATCCAACTGTTCCGCCTTGGCTTCTACTTATGTTTGACCGGTTATCTGATTTGGGCCGCTTCGGCGATCAAGCTCGGTCTTAACTTCTCGATTCTCGTTCAGGCCTTGACGGGCCGGAATAGTGCATTGGAAATTATAAAGAACCATTACCTGACAACGCTTCCGGGCGTCACATCGCTGGCAAACTTCGATGTCGCCGTGATCGTCCTCGGATTTCTGATTGGGACGGCCCACGGCTGGCCGCTTGTAAGAAAGCAGTGTTTGGCGGTATTTTCGTTAGCCGTACTCCGGGCATATCTGAATATGGAGCGCCTGGCGGTGATCGAGTTAGTCGTGCCGTTCGCGGTGTTGTCTCTCCGGCTGATTTATCTTGAGTTGCCCAACACCAAAGCAACTATTCGGCGGTTGGTCGGATTCGCCCCGATCATAGCGCCATCGGCTCTCTTCTGTTTGTTTACGATTTCCGAATACACTCGCTCCTGGACCAGTTTCTACTCGACGAAAGGCATGAATCTGGTTGAGTTCTCCGCTCTGCGGTTGCTCGGTTATTACGTTACCGCTTTGAATAATGGAGCATTTTTGCTGGAACGGCTGAATGTCCCCCTTGGAGCGCCTGTCTTCAGCTTGGATTTCCTTTACCGGTTCCCATTCCTGAATGAGCTGGTGAAATCGATTTTTCCGAGCGCGCTCGAATCCGGCGCGTACATCAACCTGCTGGCGAGCGGGGCAAACCCGGAATTCAATAATGCCGACGGCATATTGCTGCCCATCGTCGATTACGGCTTGGCGGGCGGGTTACTGTACTGGTTTCTGGCCGGTTTGGTTTGCGGGGTTGTCTACCAGCTTTTCAGCCGGAAGCACCCCGTAGGCTTGTGCCTCTATCCGGTTTTGTTCGTGGGGGTTTTGGAAATTCCTCGCATTCTGTTTTGGTCGGCCGGCAGGATTTTCCCAACCTGGTGCCTGCTCATTGTAAGTTGTATCGTGTTTACGACTTCGAGGCCAATAGGGGTCGCGTGGACAAAGGCGGAAACCGATCCGCATTGCGCTTAGTTTCTTTGGGGGAAAAGATTCACTTGCTTCAATCCGGGAAAAATTTTGTGAGGCTTCACCGCAACGGAATCGAAGCGGTCGAAGCCAAGTTTCCGCCGCTGATCGCGCTGCACCGCGCCGTCAACAATCGGCGTTTCTCCAGAAAATCCGCGTGGGCCCGCCTTTTCCGCGGCGTTTACGGGAGTTTCTCCGAAGCTATCGCAGCCGCCCCAAAGAACCTGCCTGTTGGTTACGACAACGCCGCCGCTGCCGCCTTCTTGATACAGGAGGACTGGAAAGTGTTGCCCAGCGACTACCCCGTCCTGTTCTGGCTCGCCCGCGCGCTTCCGGGTAGCAATTCCGTTTTCGACCTCGGGGGCTATGTCGGAATTTCCTACTATTCTTACAAGAAATATCTGGACTACCCGGAACGCCTGCAATGGCGAATCTACGACGTTCCCGCAGTTATCCAAGCGGGAGAAGAACTCGCCGCAAGAAACCGGTGCTCCGATCTATGTTTTACGAACCGGTTCGAAGAAGCCGGCCGCGCGGATATCCTGTTAGCCTGCGGATCGCTGCAGTTCGTCGAGACGCCGCTGGCGGAGAAACTCGCCGCTCTGGGTCAAAAACCAAAACATATAGTTATAAATAAGCTGCCCCTTCACTCCGGCAAAACCTTCGTAACGTTGCAGAACATGGGGCCGGCAGTGTGCCCGTACTACATATTCAACGATGAAGAATTTATCCGCTCGATTCGCGATTTGGGATACGCTCTGGTGGATCGCTGGGAAAACCCCGAATTCGGCGCGCGCATTCCGTTTCATCCCGAAAATTCCGTGGAGCGATTCAGCGGCTTGTACTTCCTGCGAACATAAAGCGACTACCTTCCGGATCGTTATTTTCCGCCCAGGACGCGGCCCACGTCGAGTCCGAACGAAGGATTCGACCGCGTGCCGGTAATTCTGATCGGCACGACTGCCCCGGCTCCTTTTTTTCGGAACAGAGGATCGAGAACTTTCAACAAAACCGACTTCAGTCCGGTGGTGGTCTCGGATAACTTTGCCTCCAGCCGAAGCGTTCCGTGAAAATCCAGAGTCTCGGCGCGCAATGCATACATCCCATTCAGGAAGATGGATGCACCCGGAACGCCGAAGGTCAAATTCGAAAAACTCACGACTCCATTCGCCATTTTGAACCGGCCGGAGAGGTTTGAAACGGCGCTGCCCGCGTTCGCGTTTTCGGGCTGTCCCTGGCCGCCGCGGCTGAGGGCTTGCAATTTCCGCCGTACGTCCAATTGAGTAAACCGGGCCGCACCCAAACCGAATCGGCCGTCGAGCTTCATGCGATCCAAAACTTCGGCATCGCCGGGTGGAATCTCGACTTCCGATTGAAAATGCACCGCTCCCGTCAGGGGAGGCTGGTTGGATTTCACCGCGAGGCGAAGCAGATCCTCGATCCGGGCTTGCTGGGATACGACATTCAAGACCACCGCCCGGCTTCTTACTCCTGGCTTGCCAACGACGCCGCCGTTCACGACAAACGCAGAGTGAAGCAGTTGCGCGCGAACGGGAGTCAACAAAGTATTCCCGTTCATTCCATCGATGAGAGCGTCGAATGTGGTTTCAAGCGGCACGGGACGGTCCACAAACCCAAGGCGAAAATCCGGCGTGGATGTTTTTCCGTCCGCGACAATCGTGTTGAGCATCCCGCCAAAACGCCCCGTCGAGGAAAGCATCCCGCCCAGGCCGCGAAAGACTGCCATACCCGCGTTTTCTAAAGTGTAGGCGGCCGCGAGCGGGGTTTGGCCGGGATCCTCGGCGTGCCACGGTCCGAACTGGCCGGCGGTCGAGATCTCGCCCCGCGGACGCGGATTGCCGAGCGTCGCTTCAAACGGCGCCGGCCGGTCCAGCCCAACGGTGTGCATCGTTAACCGGTGAATCTGAAACCGTAGCGGCTCTTTGTCCGGGTCGCGTAGTGGGTCGCGTAAGATGACTAGCTCCGCATCGCCGGTTACGAGCTCGTCAATCACCGCGGGATAAAGTTGCCGCTTCTTTTTCGGCTCCGGCGGCCGGCTCCTCTTCTCCGATGGCGGCACTTGGATCTTCAACCCTTCCAGGCGCGTGCTGCGAACGTGGGTTGGCGACCGAACCAACTCCAGCAGGCCCGCTTCGGCCGAGAACTTGCGAATGGATATTAGAGGCGGAACGTCCGTGCGGCCCTTTGGGCGAAGAACGAGGCGGCCGCCCGTAATCGCGATACTCGGGAACAGCGAGACGTGGAAGTCGTCAATCGTGACATCGCCGTTGAAGCGTTCCCGGAGCGTATTCACCGCCCGCGCCTGAATGTACGGCCCGAGGCGCGGCTCCACCAACGCGATACAGACGACACCGAGAACGATCGGCGCGCCTCCGCCGATCGCCCACTTCCGGAATCCGCGATTAAGCGCTGGATGCATGCGGAATTTTTTCTGAACCCGCATCCTTCTTCGATTCCGGACGCTTTCGGCTTCTTTGCACCCAGGTATAAATCGAGTAGGCGCTGCCGGCAATCGAGACGATTACCAGTCCGATAATCGTCCACTGCACGATGGGTTTTTGCGCCATCGCCAGGATATGTTTCCCGAAGTAAATCGCGAGGAAGCCCTCGCCCGCAAATCGTATCGCGCGCGATCCCGCAATAATGCCCAGCAGTTTCCCCCGATGATACTGAAGCGCGGCGAGCACAATGACGAAAGGAGTGAACGGAAACGGCGGCGGCATCAACGCCGCGATTGCGAGGGCGGGGCCAGCCTTTTTCTCGACCTTCTTCTTAACGAAATTGAGCGTGCTTCCCTTCACGCGGCCTTCCAAACCTTTCTCTCCGCCTTTGCGGCTGACCCAGTCGGTTATGAAGCATCCAACCACGGAACCGACTGTTGCCATGAACGCGTAATAGGGCATGCGGCCATGGTTCTGAGCGGTTAAGGCCACCACGAGTAAATCGTTCCCGAGCGGCATGAACAAAAACGATGAATCCAGGATACCCAGCAGTAACAGCCCGAACCCGCCGAGCGAAGCGAAGAATAGCGCGAGATGTGCAAGGAGTCCCTTCATGCGCGAGACCGGTAACCCTATTTTACGAGAAGGTGATTTTTCCCAGGATCGCGGGATGCCGCGCGCCCGTCGCGGACGGCAGGTTGCCAGGCTTGCGATGGAATGTCTCATACGCGAGGATTGCGAACGCGATTGCCTCCTTGGCATCCACATCGATCCCGAAATCCTGAGTCGTGGCAAAGCTTAGATCCGGCAGAAACCCGTGCAGGTTGGCGATGAGTTGGCGGTTATGGGCGCCGCCGCCTGAAACGATCAGCTCGCTTGGCTCCATCCGCTTCCTGACGAACCGATCGATCCCAAGCGCGATGGTGGCCGCGGTGAGCGCCGTGGCGGTCGCGATCAACTCCGGCAAGGGCAGTCCGGTTTGCTTCAATCGCGCGATGAATTCCTTCCCGTACTTTTCCCGCCCGGTGCTCTTGGGCGGTTTCTCTCGATAGTACGGATCTTGCGCAAGCTCATCCAACAACGCGCGATTGATGGGAGCCTTCGCGGCGATCGCGCCATGCCGATCAAAGTGCATTTTGCCGCCGGTGTGTTCCGCCATCAGCGCGTCCATCACCATGTTGCCGGGGCCGGTGTCGAAGGCGATCACGTCTTCCGCGCGCGCCGCGGCGGGAATCGCGGTTAGGTTGGCGATGCCGCCAATGTTCAACGCGATGCGCGCGCGCTTGGCATCGCGGAATAACCGGTAATCGACGAAAGGGACGAGTGGCGCGCCCTGCCCGCCCGCGGCAATGTCGCGAGCGCGGAAATCCGATACCACGGCGATGCCGGTGCGCTCCGCGATCACGGCCGCTTCTCCTATCTGGAGCGTGTTGCCGCTTCCGTGGTAAACGGTCTGTCCATGGCACCCGATCAGAGCTATGGAATCGAGCGGGATTTTATGGCGTTTGCAAATCCCAATCACGGCCTTGGCGTACAGTTCGCCGAGTTGGAAGTTCACTTGAGAGATCCGCGCCGTAGTGGTGGTCGTATCGGTGACCGAGAGGATCGCCTGCCGAACGGATTTGGAGTAAGGCGTGGTGCCATGCGCGACGGTCTGCACCTTTGCGCCGAGGAGATCGACGATGGCGACGTCGATCCCATCGAGCGAGGTCCCGCTCATGATGCCGGCAACTCGCATCGTCCGGCGCATTAATTTACTTCGCGTTGCAATTCATGCAACAGCTGCAGCGCTTCAATCGGCCTTAATTCATCGAGCTTAAGAGCGCGTATCTTTTCAATCAGCTCGTTCGGCGAAGGCTCGAATAGCCGGATCTGCACGGGCCGTTCCCTCGGGGCCAATCCTTCGCTAACGGCGTGCTCCGTCTTTTCGTGATATTTCAAAACCTCCCGTGCCCGCTCAATCAGCGGCAGCGGCAAGCCGGCTAATCGCGCAACTTCGATTCCATAACTGCGGTCCGCCTTGCCCGGCTCCACTTTTCTTAGGAAAATGATTCGATCCCCCGCCTCCTTCACCGTTACGCGCAGGTTGCGCACGCCTTCCAACTGTTCGGCCAGTTCGGTGAGTTCGTGATAGTGCGTTGCGAACAGCGTCTTGGCGCGGGTGTGTTGGTGGATGTGCTCGACCACCGCCCAAGCGAGCGCCAATCCATCGTAGGTCGTGGTGCCGCGGCCGATTTCATCGAGCACGATGAAGCTGCGCGGCGTCGCCGTGTTGAGAATCACCGCCGTCTCGGTCATTTCCACCATGAACGTGGACCGGCCGCGCGCGAGATTATCCGAAGCGCCGATGCGAGTGAAGATTCGGTCGATCCACGGAAGCGTAGCCGCATCGGCCGGAACGAACGATCCCATCTGCGCCAGCAGAGCGATCAGCGCGGCTTGCCGCAGATAAGTCGATTTGCCGCCCATATTCGGACCGGTGATCACCGCGATGAGATCCGCGCCGGAGTTTAAATATAGATCGTTTGGAATGAATCGCCCGGCTTCTTCGCCCGCGAGTTTTTCGATGACGGGGTGGCGCCCAGCCAGAATTCGCATCTCGCCGCGCATATCGCCATCGTCCGAGAACGTTGGACGCGCGTAGCGATTCTCGGCCGCTACTTGGGCGAGCGTGGCCGTGACATCCATTTCCGCGATACCGGCGGCCGTGGCGCGAATGCGCTGCGCATGGCTCGCGGCGAACTGGCGGATTCCGGCGAAGATCTCTTTCTCAAGCGTGAGGATTTTGTCCTCCGCATCGAGAATTTTCCGCTCATACTCTTTCAATTCCGGCGTGGTGAACCGCTCCGCATTGACTAGAGTCTGTTTGCGTTCGTAATCCGCGGGCGCCAGGTGCTGGTTCGTCTTCGTGATCTCGATATAAAAACCGAAGACATTGTTGAACCGCACCTTGAGCGATTGAATGCCGGTGCGCGCTCGCTCGCGCGTCTCGATCCGGGCGATGTAGGTCCGCCCGTTTTGGCGAAGGTCGCGCAGATCGTCGAGCTCGGCGTTATGGCCGGCGCGGATCACGCCGCCATCCGCGAAATTCAACGGCGGAGTATCGGAGATCGTTTCAAGAATCCGCTGGCGTAATTCCGGTATGTCGTCGAGCCTTGAAAGTATATCTTGCGTGCGCGGAGATAGCCCGTCCCGCGCGGGCACGCACGCCGCGACCAGCCTAGGGATGTGCTCGAGCGACTTCCCTAGCGCGAGCAGTTCCCGCGGACCGGCACTTCCGATCGTGATCTTGGCAAGCAGGCGTTCCAGATCCAGGATTCCGGTAAGCTGCTTCCGTACATCCGCGCGAACGATGGTCTCGCCGAGCAGGTCCGCGACTGCATCCAATCGCGCTTCTACTTCGGCACCGTCCAACGACGGACGCAGAAGACGCTGCCTCAGGAGCCGGCCGCCCATCCCGGTCGCGGTCTGGTCGAGCACGCTCAACAGGGTTGCGCCCTCCGCGAATACGGGTTCCACCAATTCAAGATTGCGTATCGTGACGGCGTCGAGCGACATGCAATCCGAACGGTCGTAATGCGCGGGCCGGTCGAGGTGCTCGAGCGCCGCGCGCTGCGTATCGCGCAGGTAGTGCAGCACGGCTCCGGCGGCGGACACTGCCGCCGGCCGCCCAGCCAGTCCGCATCCATCGAGCGAAAGCAATTGGAAGTGATCGCGAAGAGTGCGGTCGGCGTAATCGTGGCTGAATATCCAGTCGTCGAGTTCAGTCGATACGTAGCGGGGTACGGAGCGGCCCTGCGAAGCATCGCGTGAAAGCAGCAATGGAAGCTCGGCGGGAACCAGCACCTCGCGCACGCCAAGCGTTTCCAGCACGTTCGCCACTTCGCCCGGATCGACTTCAGTTACTCTGAATTCGCCGGTCGAGATATCGACGTGAGCCACTCCGCTGCGGCTGCCGTTACTGGCGCCACCGCGAGTTACCGCCGCCAGATAGTTGTTCTCGTGCGAGCGCAGCAGATGCGCATCGGTTGCGGTGCCCGGCGTGACGATGCGCGTGACCTCGCGCCGCACGAGTTTTTTCCCCGCGGAAGCCTCTTCCATTTGGTCGCATATGGCGACGCGATAGCCTTTCTGGATCAACCGCGCGATGTAACCTTCCGCCGCGTGGTAAGGAACGCCGCACATGGGGACCACTACGCCGTGCTCTTTGTTTCGCGACGTGAGCGTGATCTCAAGTTCGCGCGCGGCAGTGACGGCGTCTTCGTAAAATAGCTCGTAGAAATCGCCGACCCGGAACAGAAGCAGCGCGTTCGAGACCTGCTGCTTAACGGCGTTGTACTGCCGCATCAGCGGAGTTGGCGCTTCGGGGGACATCGATATGGCTACGGTAGCAAACGTAAACCGCCCGGCTTGGGTTAAGCCGCGTCTTCGAGCGCGGCGCCGATCCGCAAGATTTCCGCCTCGGCAAATGGCTTCCCAACGATTTGCAGCCCAATCGGCAACTGCTCGTCCGTAACGCCGCACGGAACCGACAATGCGGGCAATCCCAAAACGTTGATTGCCCGGACGAAGCGCGTCGTGGCTAACCGGGTGTCTTCCGCTTTTCCTTCAATCTCCACCGTGAGCGATCCAATGGGTGGCGCGCCGATCGGCACCGTGGGAGTAAACAGGCAATCGATGCGATCCCACAACTTTGAGAACTCGCGCTGCATCATGCGCCGCAGCCTTTGCGCGTTCACGTAATCGGTCGCGGCAAGCAGGCGCCCTTGATCGTAGAGCGATAGAACGTCGGACCCGAACCGATCGCGGCCGGCGCCGAGCGAATCGAAAAAGGCCGATGCCTCGCTCATCAGAATGACGCGTCCGACGGTGTTGATGGCGGCAATATCGGGTACGCGCACTGGAATAATAATCGCGCCCAGGGACTCCGCTAAAGCGCCCATCCGCTCCACGGCGGTTCTTACGGAAGAGTCGACGCGTTCGAAATAATAGTTCTCCGGCCAGCCGACGCGCAGCCCTCGAATCGAACAGCCTACCGCGGGAACGTAATCCTCAACCGGTCTTTTTGACGATGAGTCGTCGCGGGGGTCATAACCGGCGAGGGCGTTCATCGTCACGCCGGCGTCGCGCGCCGAGCGTGTAAGCGGCCCCATGTGATCCAAGCTGAAATCGAGAAGCATCGCGCCATGTCGGCTGATGCGCCCGGAAGTCGGCTTCAGGCCGACGGTTCCGCAATACGCCGCCGGGATGCGAATGGAACCGCCCGTGTCGCTGCCCATTGCCATGAAGGCCATGTCCGCCGCGACGGCCGCGCCTGAACCGCCGCTCGATCCGCCGGGTATTCGGCCGGGATTGCGTGGATTGCGAATCGCACCGAAATGCGGATTGTTGGACGTGACGCCGTAGGCAAGCTCATGCATGCCGGTCTTGCCGATGAGAATCGACCCTGCTTCAGCCAGCTTTTCGGCAACCGCCGAATCGCGATCCGGCACGTGGTGCTCGAAAATCTTCGAACCGCAAGTGGTGCGCACGCCTTTGGTCGCGAACACGTCCTTCAGCGCGACGGGAATTCCGTGTAGCGGGCCCCGATCGATCCCGCGCGCCAGATCCTCATCGGCCTCACGCGCCTGCTTGCGGCCGCGCTCGTCCAAAACCGTGATGAACGCGTTTAGTTTGGGCTGCAGTTTTTCGATTTGCGAAAGCGCGGCCGAAACCAGTTCCGCCGAAGAGATTTTCCTGGCGCGAAGCTGCGCCGCCGCTTCGACGATCGTCACTCGCCGAGTACCGCCGGCTCGGAAAGAATAATCGAAGGCTCGATGTCGATTGGGATCGTGGCTATCAGTGGACGAAACGACGCATCGAGCGCTTCCAAAACGGGAACGATGAGATCAAGGTCCGATTCGGGCATGCCAAGCCGCTTGGCGATGGCGATGCTCTTCCAATCTTGCATACGGCAGTTCAGTGTCCTTCGAAGATTCGTGCGACCGGAGCGTCTTCGACGCCCACGTTGTCATTGGTAAATTTTAGCGCGGCGCCTTGGCTTACTGGCGTGACTTGCGCCGGGTATTTCGCGGTTCGACGCAACTGGTACATCGCCATGCCGGCAAACCGCGTTCACTGAACCTTGCCCCGCCGGCTCGTTTCTACGCTTCCACCAGTTCCCGCAGATTGCGTCCGCAGATCATGCTCCCTTCGCGCTTGTCGCCGTGCGGCCCCTGCCAGTGCGTCTCCAGGTTGATGTAGCCCTCATAACCGTCATCCGCGAGCGCGTTCAATTGTCCGCGCCAATCCACGTCGCACTCGCCCAACGGACCCCAAAGCGGTTGGTGTCCATCGAGCCGGCAATCTTTGGCGTGGACATGGGCGATGCGGCTCGGAGCCAACATTCGATATCCGCCGGGAAACGGATTTTCTCCCGACACATACGCGTTTGCGGGATCCCACACTATCTGAAGATTAGGATGATCGATCGCGGCCAACACTCGCGCCGTTTCCCTCGCCGTGGCGATATTACAAGCGTGCTCGTTCTCGAGACCAACGATCAGCCCTCGGCCGGCGGCCTTCTCGGCGAGGGATCTTAGAGCCTGCACGACGCGCTCAAAAACTTTCTCCGGCTCAACAGTGCGCCAATAAGAAAATACGCGGACGATTTTCGCGCCAGTTCGCTCCGCGATCTGAAACGCCCGGTCCGTAAGCCTGGGTTGATCTTCGAAATTGTGTTTCGAAGCGAACATGTCCTGCTGAAATCGCGAATCGACGTCCGGCGCATTCGGCAGCGTGCACTTGAGCAGCGGCGAGGCGATGGAAACGATCGCGAGGCCGCGCTCCGCGAGGATCTTCTTCACGCGGTCGAGTTCGTCATGCGTGAGATCGACAATGTTCTTGCCGAATACCATGCGCAATTCGGCGCCTTCCATGCCCAATTCCGCCATGCAATCCGCGGCTACGGCGATGTCTGGAGAAAATTCGTCGGTGATGGCGCCGATTCGAAACCGTTGCATGGGCCGATTGTAGCGTGGCGCAAACGTGGCGCAAATCGCGTGATAGACTGCGCCAATGAAATCATGGCTCTGTTTCCTGTTCGCGATCGCGTCTCTCGGCAAGGCCGCCCCGGTTTTGAAAATCTTGATCGTCGACGGGCAAAATAACCACAAATGGCGGGAGACCACGCCCGTCTTGAAAAAACTCTTGGAAGATTCGGGCCGGTTCTCGGTGGAGGTGGCCACGACGCCGCCCCCGGGGGCGGACATGAGCGGTTTTCAGCCTGATTTCGCCGCGTACGATGCGATCGTTTCCAACTACAATGGCGATCCATGGCCCGCTCTCGCAAAGACGGCTTTCGAGCAGTTCGTCCGCGGTGGGGGCGGATTCGTTTCCTACCACGCGGCCGACAATTCCTTCCCGGAGTGGAAGGCGTATAACGAGATGATCGGCATTGGCGGCTGGGGCGATCGCACGGAAGCGTCGGGCCTATACGTGCGGTTTAAGGACGGGCAATTGATCAAGGACACGAGCCCCGGGCCGACCGGGCACCATGGAAAGCGGTTGCCCTTCCAGGTGGTGGTTCGCGATGCGCATCATCCCGTGACCAAGGGGCTGCCAAAAGTTTGGATGCACGCCGCCGACGAATTGTACGACCATCTCCGAGGGCCCGCCGAAGACATGACCGTGCTCGCGACGGCGCACTCGGACCCGGCGAATAGCGGTTCGGGCAACGACGAGCCCATGCTGCTCGCGCTCAAATATGGAAAAGGGCGGGTATTCCACACTGCGCTGGGGCATGATACGGAAGCGATGAAGTCGGTGGACTTCATCGTGACGCTACGACGCGGCACGGAGTGGGCCGCGACCGGGAAGGTCACGGAGAAAGTGCCGGCCGACTTTCCAACGGCGGATAAAATGAGCGTGCGGGAGTAGATTTATGGAGATCGTCACTGTGGAGTCGATTGCAATCGAGGCGGCGATTGCGGCTGTCCGGGCAATAGCGTTGCGCGTTGCGGCCGATTGCATCGATCATGGGGAGCCAGTTCCCGCGCCGTTCGCCAAAGTTTTCACGCTGGCATGAGCCGCTGGCCGTCGATTAAAGCGAAGCGGCTGCTGTCGGCGTTGCTCCGGATCGGATGGCAAGTGGCTTGGCAGAGTGGTTCCCACCGGCGGCTCAAGCAAATCATGACTTATAGGCCGTCTGGTACCCTACCTATTTCCCGTCCATGAAGACTCGCACTCTCGCGCTATTACTCGCCCTGGCGGGCTTGATATTTCCGCAGACCCGCCCGAAGCCCAAGCTCGTACTCGGTATCGTAGTCGATCAGTTCCGTTATGACTACCTCACCCGCTTCCGAAAAGAATACACCGCCTGGTTCGACCTTCTTCTGACGAAAGGCGCCAACTTCGCCAGCGCGCATTACGAGCAGTTTCCGACCGTTACCGCCATCGGCCACAGCACGTTCATGAGCGGGGCGACGCCTTCGATCAGCGGCATCGT
>JBPCKZ010000188.1:0-5327 GCA_051003795.1 Bryobacteraceae bacterium
CCGGGGCCAACGCCATCATTGCACTACGGTGCTGCCAACTCAGCGGACGATGGGAAGAATTCTGGGAATCACGCGCCGCTGGCTGACTTCCGCCCGGCCTCACATCCACAAATTTGACGCGCACCCAGTTTCGGGCTGTGTCGGCGCAGGGCCGTTCCGGGTGATCGCCAGCGTCGTTGTGGCGATGCGATGCGCCGCATCGGTCGCGGTCAGCGTAACCGTATTCAGGCCCACGGACAGAGGCACGCCGGGGATCGACCACGCCGTGGAACCGGTTGCGTTTCCGGTCGCGCCGCGATCGGTCTGCCAGGCGATTTTGGTTTCGCCGATACCGTTGGCGGCAATTCCGGAGACCGGCAGCGTGGCGCCTAAGGTCTCGATCGCGGCCGCCGTCGGGTTTCGAACGGCCAGCGTCAGCAGCGACGGCGTCGCTGGCACGGGGTTGGGCACGGGGTTAGGCGCCGGGCTGACGGGGGTGGCTGCCGGGGGACCATTCGCCGCCGGCGCGTCCATCCGGGGGGAATCCACGGGTGCGCCGTATAGCGCCTGAATTCCGGCAATGTCGTCGCTCGATATGCCCGCGCCGAAACGGTAATAGGGATACATGATTGCGCCCGGCTTGTCCGAATGTCCCAGGCCCAAAGCATGTCCAGCTTCATGCAGCGCCACCGTAAAGATGTCGATGTTCGCGCCCGAATGCCAGTTTTCTTCCTCGTTCAAATGCATATCCCCCGCGAGCGGCTCCGCATTCGGGGGCGCGGGGTAAAACGTGTGGGCGAGCGCGCTGCCAAACGACTGGAAGGGGTATCCATCGCCGTGAGCGCCTGTCGCAAAAGTTACCCGGATCGTCCGTGGCGCGGACGCGTCTTCGCCCGCCGTGAAATGCACATTCGCGTACTTGGTCCATTCCTGGAGCGCCCGCGAGATCTCGGCTGCCGTGGTTGGCGCGGGAACTCTCGGGGTGAGGCCGTCGAAAACGTACGTGAGTTGTACTCCTCCCGCCCCGTCCCGTGGCCAGCCATGGCCCACAATTACGTATTGCCCCACTGTCCCCTGATCGGTCAGCGCTCCCGCGCAGGCGATCAGGGGAGTCCCTGCAACCAGATCGTCCGAAGCCGGAAAAATGTAATCCACCTCGTCCCATTCGGCCAAGGCCGATACGGCATCCATCCCTCCGGCAACCAGCAGTTCGTTGCTGAGAAGGTCGCCGTGCTCAAGAAGGCCCAGGTTCGCTTCGAGCACCATCTGGCGCGCGGCCTCCATGTCCATGTCGGAATGGAATTCCACAACGAAAACGCCAGGTTCATCGGGACCGGAATCGGATAATTTGGGACTTAGCTTATCGGTGGCGCGCAGGCGGCCAGCCCACTCGATACCCATTCCTTCCACCGAGAAATTGTCGTTCGCCACAACCATAACGGCGTTATCCGGGACAGCGCTGGTGACGGAGGCTCCCCTGGCGTTCAGTTCGCGCAATTGATCCCGGGTAATCGGCCCTTTGAACTGCAAGAGATAGTGGGACTTGCTGGAAACCCGCCGCTTCAGGGGTCCGCCCCGGTAATCGTCCCGATCCGGTCGCGTCTCAAGGTCGCGCGTCTTGAAATGAATGGTTGCGCCCGGCAAGAATGTGGCGGTTGTTAAACAGACGGCAAGAATTTGCCATTGCATGACCATCCATCGGACGAGTTGAGAACTTCTGCATAGCCCATCCACACAAATGTCAATGCTTTTATTTAGATTGAATCGTGCGTGCCTCGCATTCGCCCTCCTCTCGGGAACCGCGAAGCCGGCCGCGCCCGGCTACATTATTGAGACGGTGGCGGGCAGCAGCTTGGTGGGTGACGGCGGTCCAGCGGCCCTCGCCTCGTTGAGCGACGCCGAAGGCGTGTGCACCGACCGCGCCGGGAATGTCTACGTCTCCGATGCGAACGACCACCGCGTTCGCAAAATTACGCCCGGCGGAACCATTTCGACCGTCGCGGGAACGGGCGTTCCGGGATTCGATGGGGACAACGGACCGGCGGTGCAAGCGCGTTTGAACCTGCCCTATGGAGTCGCGGTGGACGGAGCAGGCAACCTCTATATCGCGGACCTGGGCAATAATCGCGTGCGACGGGTCGATTCAGCCGGGGTAATCGCGACGGTCGCGGGCAACGCCTCCGCGAAGTTGCAATCGCCGCGCAACGTTTTGATGGACGGTTCGGGAAACCTTTATGTGTCCGAGTTCGACGGCCATCGCATCCGCCGGATCGCGGCCGACGGAACAAGCGCCATAATTGCCGGTACGGGCGTTCCCGGATTCGAGGGCGACGGGGGTCCCGGCGCCGCCGCGAAGCTGAACGCCCCGGCCGGAATGGCTTTCGACAATTCCGGGAATCTCTACTTTGCCGACAGCGGAAACCAGCGGATTCGCAGGATCTCAGCAGGACGCATTTCTACGGTGATCGGAACCGCGGATGCCGGCGCTTCGGGGGCAAACCAGCTCAATATCCCCACCAGCGTGGGCATTGATGCCGCCGGAAATCTCTTTATCGCGGACGCGGGAAATCATCGGATTCGCAAACTGGCCGCGAGCGGAGTTGTGAGCACCATTCCGGGGAAGGCGCGCGATCTGGCGCTCGATCGCGCGGGTTATCTGATTCTCGCCGGCGGAAATCGGGTCCAAGCCGTAAGCCCGGCCGGGGTCCTCTCGACAATTGCCGGCGACGGCAACTATGCCTTCCGCGGGGACGGCGGCCCGGCAACCGCGGCGCGCCTCGGGGCCCCAAGCGGCCTCGCGGTGGATGCCGCGGGTAACCTTTGGATTGGAGACGAGGGGAACGGAAGGGTGCGGTTCGTTTCCGCGGCGGGCGCGATCTCAACAGTGGCGGACCAGTTGAGCAACCCGAGCGGTTTGGCGCTCGACGGCGCGGTGGGCGCGGGCAGCGTGTTCATTGCCGAAAAAAGCCGCGATGAAGTCCGCAAGCTCTCTCCGGGAGCGGCGCTGGTTACGGTGGCCGGCAACGGAACCACGGGCTTCAGCGGCGATTTATCGTCCGCCCGTTCGGCCCAATTGCAATCGCCCGGTAGCGTTGCGGTGGACCGCGCCGGGACGGTCTACATTGCCGACACCGGTAACCATCGGGTGCGGCGGGTGAATGCCAACGGCATCATTTCGACCGTCGCCGGTCCTCCGCAACTCGATGCGCCGCGCGCATTGTGGATAGACAAGGATGGCAATCTCTACATCGCGGACTCAGGGAACAACAGCGTTCGCAAGTTGACGCCGCAGGGCAGTTTGACGATCGTGGCGGGCGCGGGTACCGATGGCTTTTCGGGCGACGGAGGGCAAGCCGCCAACGCTCAACTGAGCCGGCCGCGCGGCGTGGCCGTCGACCCCGCCGGGAATGTCTGGGTCGCCGATACGGGCAATAATCGCATCCGCGTGGTCCTCCCCAGCGGCGTGATCGCAACGGTGGCGGGCGCGGGGCAACCTGGGTTCGGCGGAGATGGCGGTTCGTCCGATACGGCGCAGCTAAACGCGCCATCGGCCCTGGCCGCCGACGCCGGCGGAGCGATCTGGATTGCCGACACGGGAAACAATCGTATCCGGCGGTTGACGTTTGCCGCCTCGGCCATTTCGGAAGATATTCAGCAGTCGATCGGGATTGTGAATGCCGCGAGCCTGCAAACGGGCGCGGTGGCGCCCGGCTCGATTGTGTCGCTGTTCGGGTCGGGTTTAGGTCCGCTCAACGGCGTGCGCGGGTCTTTCGATTCGCCCGGCGCCTTAGCCACTCAGGTTGCGGGCACTCAGGTGTTGTTCGATGGCACCGCAGCTCCCTTGTTCTTTGTGCAGGATAGCCAAATTAATGCCCTCGTGCCTCCAGGGACGGCCGGACATGCGACTGCCTCTGTCGAGGTCTTCTACCAGTCGATTTCGCGGGGAAAGGCATCGCTTGCTCTGACGGACACCGCACCGGCGATCTTCACGTTGGCCGGAGGCGCCGGCCTTGCCGTTCTATTGAATCAAGACGGCAGCTTTAATTCGGAAGCGAACGCGGCGGATCGGGGCAGCATCGTTACATTTTTTGCTACCGGCGGAGGGATTGGCGGAGCGGAAATCGGTATTACCATTGGGAGCTACGCGTCGGATGTTCTTTACGCGGGTCCCGCCCCGGGATTTATCGGCCTTATGCAGATCAACGCGCGGGTGCCGGGTGGGTTCGCGACCGGAGGTGTTCTGCCGTTGAACCTTCAGGCGGGTTCGTCGGCAAGCCAAGCGGGAGTAACAATAGCGGTGAAATAGACACAAACAGAAACGCCGGATTGCGCTTACGATCCGCACCCGGCGTTTTGTTAAAAAAAAATTGCAGAACTGCTTTGAACCTAGGCTTTTGGACCTAGGCTTTCGGACCTAGGCTTTCGGACCTAAGCTTTGCGCGAACGCCGACCGAGAACTCCCAAAGCCAGAAGACCACTGCCCATCAGGAACATGGACACAGGCTCCGGAACCGACGATGAAGTAAAGGTGTTTGAAGCCTGCGAAATCGCGGCGGAACCATTGGTGCCGCTAGCGACCGAAATGTCCTTCACCACCGCAATCGTGGACGTCGATACGGCTGCGTTTGCCGTGCTCTGCCCATTCAATCCGACCACCGAATTTTGTTGCGTTTGGAGATTCACGACCGTACCGCCCGTGCATCCAACGGCGAACGAACCCAGACAAAGTTGCTCTTTCACCGTCGCATTACCGGTTCCGGCAAACCCGCCGACTTGGCCCAAAAACACATTCGTAAACGGACTGGCCAGCGCCGTGGCGTTATAAGACAAAGTCACATCGCCATTCAGGTTAGCCCCCGTACCCGTATTTAAATTCAGGCCGAAGTTGAAACCCACGTTCGGCGAAGTCACTGGCGTGACTGTAACCTGATTTTGCGGTACTGGAGTGGCACCAGGATTCGCGAACTGGAAATTATTGAAAAGATTGCTTGCGATCGTGCAGCCACCCGCCGCGTTGACAGTGGACGTATAAATGTCATACGTCGATGTGGGGCACACGATGCTTGCGGAACCCACTGCGCTCAGCAGCAGGGTGCAACCAAACACCATTAGAAACTTCTTCATTTTTGAGACTCCTCCGATTTCCGAGAGATCCATAAACATCAGAACTCTTACAAAGTGTATAGCAACTGGAGACCGGTGGCAAGACCAAATTACGAGCCTGTCGCGGCCAAATGATAATGTCCTATTTGGGCCAAGTAGAAATGTCCTATTGACAACCTCACGCTGGGGAGGTGCAACAAGGACAACTAGTGATGACGCAAGGCGAACGGGACCGCTTGGTAGCC
>JBPCKZ010000189.1:0-7009 GCA_051003795.1 Bryobacteraceae bacterium
CGGGGCCAACGCCATCATTGCACTACGGTGCTGCCAACTCAGCGGACGATGGGAAGAATTCTGGGAATCACGCGCCGCTGGCTGACTTCCGCCCGGCCTCACATCCACAAATTTGACGCGCACCCGATCTCTGGCGGCAAGCCGCATTTTTCGGGAAGGTCCGTTTATACCGGCCGTATGGCGATCTGTGGGACGAGTTCGTATTGAGCAACGAGGGCAAGGGGTACAACACGGCAAGCCCGAGCGTGGTGCGGCTGCCTCGGTGGAAGGCCGACACCACGCCGACATTCATTCTGACCGGTGAACAACCGAAGCCCGGCGAAGATCCGCGCGAGGCGTACGCGCGCACGCTCACGAGCAATCCGCAATTCGCGCGTACCACCGTGAATTTGATCTGGGCGGAATTGTTTGGGGCGGGCATTGTCGATCCGCCTCTCGATTTCGATCTGGATCGCAAACCCCTGGCGGTCCACGAGGACCTGCTCGATGCGCTCGCGAAGGATTTCGCGGCGCACAGGTACAATTTGCGCTACATCATTCGCGTAATGGCGACCTCGGCGGCTTACCAGCTTTCCCATCGCTTGCCGCCGGGCGAGGAAGCTCGGTGGAAACCCGAGTATGCCGGCTATTTCGCGCGGCATCTGGTTCGCCGCATCCCCGCGGAGCAGGTTTGGGACGGAATCTGCCAGGCGACCGGCGTGTTCGGCGACATCGGGGCGAAGGACGCGGAGGGCGGTAAATTGAAATACGTGATGCAGATTGCATCGCCCGAAGATTTGGAGCCGAAACTCAACCGGCTGTTGTCGGCGTTCGGCATGGACGACCGGCGGCTGGGTTCGCGATCTTTGAACGGATCTTCCGTGCAGGCTTCCATTCTGTTGAATAGCGATCTGGTGAAGGAAAAAGTGCGGATCGATTCCAAAGGCCGCCTGAACGCGTTGTGGAACGCGGAGCCGCAGAAGACCAATGCGGAAATCGTGGAAGAAATGTTTCTGGCTTCGCTCTCGCGGATGCCTTCGCGCGAAGAGGCGGCATTCGGCGAAAAGCTGCTGGCGGAGCACCACGCTAAGGGAGCCGAAGACCTGATGTGGGTGCTGCTCAACAAGCCCGAATTTGTTCTGAACTATTAAAGGAGCATTATGACCGTGCCGTCTACCGCGATCCCAACCTTAAGCCGGCGCCGGTTATTGCAGATCGGTTCGGTTGCGCTTTCCGGCTTCGACCTGTTGCCTATGTTGCGGCCGGCGAATGTGCGGGCGGGCGAGAAGGTCGCGCCGCGGGGTTCGGCCGAATACTGCATCTTCGTTTTTCTGCAAGGGGGCGCCAGCCAACTCGACACTTTCGACTTCAAGGAAGGGCACTGGACGCCGCCCGATTTCGATGTGCGCAAGATCTCGCCCGAGGTCACACTGCCCATGGGCCTGTTCCCGAATCTCGCGAAAAAACTGAACCGCATCGCGTTCGTGCGTTCGCTCGAAACCTGGGAAACCGAGCACGCGCGCGCGACTTATTACATGCACGTGGCGCATCCGATCAGTCCCGCGCGGTTGGCCGAAATTCCCACGTTGGGCGCCGTCGTGGCTTACGAGTTCCGCGACAGGCGCAAGGCCGCCGATTTCATGCCGCCGTTTGTTTCAATGAATTACGGCCCGGACGAGACCAAGCAGGGCTGCCTCGATCAGCGGTTCGGCCCGTTGAGTCTCGACACGAAAGGCGGCGATCTTTCGTTCGTGGTTCCCGATAACGAGAAGAGCCGGTTTGAACGGCGGCTGGAGTACCTGCACGCGATGGCCGGGATGGCGCCGGGAGCGTCCGCCGGGGGACCCGGTAAGCAATTAGACGCGTATCGCCGCGATGCGCTGGCAATGATGCAATCGCCGGAAATCCCGAAGATTCTGAAACTGAAGGACGAGGAAAAGGTTCGCTATGGGGCGTCGCCGTTTGGCGACTCCTGCATTTTGGCCCGCAACATTTTGCGCGCCGAGAGCGGGACGCGCTTCATTTCGCTCCACCACGGCGGGTGGGATTTCCACACCAACATCTACGATAAATCGCAAAAGGTGAACCACTACACGGTAAGCCGTTCGCTCGATCGAGGGTTGGCGGAACTGCTGTCGGATTTGGAAACAACGCAATGCCCCGACGGGCGCACGCTCCTGGACAAGACTCTGGTGGTGTGCCTCGGCGAATTTGGGCGCACGCCGGGCGAACTGACTCCCGGCAAAGGCCGCGACCATCACCGGTTTGCGATGACGGGACTATTCGCGGGAGCGGGCGTCGCTGGCGGCCGCGTAATTGGGGCGACGGACGATCAAGGCGCGAAAGTGATCCGAAGCGGCTGGGAAAAGAAGCGCTCGATGTATCCGGAGGATGTGGCCGCGACCATTTATTCCGCGATGGGGATCGACTGGACCAAACAGATCGCCAACACCCCGTCGGGCCGGTTTTTCCAGTATTTGGAACCGCAGTCGGGGACGAACTTCATCGATGTGGCGGAAATTTCGCCGCTGTTTACGTAAACGTTCGGCGAAGCGGCCCCTCGATTACTACCGCCACGATGGGGCGCTATCCTCAGCTTCGCAGATTACCCCCCGCTAGCCTCACGCTAAAGCTTGCTTCACCAACTCGGCCTGCTCCTGATCGTGCCGCTTTTTCGATCCGGTCGCCGGGCTTGAGCTTTCGGCGCGTCCGATGTACCGCAGCTTGCGTTTGGTCTCATCAAGCATGGGCTGCAGGCTGTCCGACACAAATCCCCAAGCGCCCATGTTGCGCGGCTCCTCCTGAACCCAGGCGACCTCCGCCTCCGGATGCCTACGCAGCACGGCTTCCACTTGCTCCAGCGCGAACGGGTACACTTGTTCCATCCGCACCAGGGCAACCTGGCTGCCCGGCCGCGTTTCGCGCGCGGCCAGCAAGTCGTAGTAAACCTTGCCAGTGCAAAACACGATGCGACAGGCATTCTCGACGTCCGCGTCGTCGATCACCTCGCGGAATGCGCCGGAACTCAATTCCTCGAAAGTCGAAACTGCCTTGCCATACCGAAGCAGGCTTTTGGGCGTGAAGATCACCAAAGGTTTGCGCTTGGTCGAAGTCATCTGACGGCGTAGCACATGAAAATATTGCGCGGGCGTGGTGCAGTTGACCACCTGCATATTGTCTTGCGCGCACAGCGTCAAAAACCGCTCCATGCGCGCGCTCGAATGCTCCGGACCCTGACCTTCATATCCGTGCGGCAGCAGCATCACAAGGCCGGTTGGCTGCCCCCACTTCGATTCCGCCGTCGCGATGAACTGGTCGATCATGATCTGCGCGCCGTTGCCGAAATCGCCGAATTGCGCCTCCCAAATCGTTAGCGTAAGCGGGTCGGCGACGCTGTAGCCAAATTCGAAACCGAGCACGGCGTATTCGCTAAGCGAGCTATCGTATACGTCGAAGCGCGCCTGCTCCCGCTCCAGGTGCTTAAGCGGGATGTATTTGTCCCCATTCTCGAAATCATAGAAAACCAGGTGCCGTTGGCTGAACGTGCCGCGCCCCGAATCCTGGCCGCTTAATCGAACGGGCGTTCCGTCAAGAGCCAGGCTGCCGAACGCGAGCGCCTCGGCGTATGCCCAATCGATGGGCCCGCCGTTTTGAAACGCCTCTTTGCGCTTCTCAATGAACCCCTTCAGCTTCGGATGCAAAGTGAAGCCGGCTGGGAAGCGCGTGATTCCGTCGACCACGCGTGCAAGCAGCGGCATTGGCGCCGATGTGTGCGGCGGCAAATTCCGGGTTTCGTGTACCGCGCTGAGATCCTCGACCGGAAACTTTTCCGCGCCCGTTTTGGCTCCATCGAACGCGGCTGCCAAGCGGCTGGCAACCTCCTTGCGCTTCCGCTCGGCTTCCTCGGCCGAGAGCACCTTCTCCCGAATCAGACGCTCGGCGTATAGCACGGCTACCGATGGCTGGTCTTTGATCTTTCGATACAGGATGGGCTGTGTATAAGCGGGGTCGTCCGTTTCGTTGTGCCCGTGGCGACGATAGCAGAACATATCGATCACGACGTCGCGCTTGAATTGTTGCCGGAAATCGAACGCCATTTGCACGGCGCGAATCGCCGCTTCGGGATCGTCCCCATTCAAGTGGAAGATCGGCGCTTGCACCATGCGCGCAACGTCGGTCGAATAGGGAGTCGAGCGGGAGTCGTCGGGCAGCGTCGTGAACCCGATCTGGTTGTTGATGATCAGGTGGATCGTCCCGCCGGTGCAGTATCCATCCAGTTGCGAAAGATTCAGCGTTTCGGCCACTACGCCTTGCCCGGCAAACGCCGCATCACCGTGGATCAAGAGCGGAATCACGAATTCGCGATGCGTATCGCCGAGCCGGTCCTGTTTCGGGCGGCAGATGCCTTCGACCACGGGATCGACCGCTTCCAGATGGCTTGGGTTCGGCGCGAGCGTAACCGCGATCTCCCGCCCGCTGGGCGAAGTATGCACGCCACGCGCTCCCAGATGGTACTTCACGTCGCCCGACCCTTGCGTACTCCCCGGATCGGCGTTGCCCTCGAATTCGGAAAAAATCTGCCGCAGTGGTTTGCCGACTACGTTCGCCAGTACGTTGAGGCGGCCGCGGTGGGCCATCCCCATCACGACTTCCTTTACGCCGCGCTCGGCGGCGAGGTTCAGGATGGAATCGAGAATCGGAATGGCGGTCTCGGCGCCCTCGAGCGAGAAGCGCTTCTGGCCCACGAAACGCGCGTGCAGAAAATGCTCGAACTCTTCGGCATCGAGCAAATTTTCGAAGATGCCGATCTGCGTGTCGCGATCGAGCGGCCAACTGTTGGCCTGCGGTTCCATGCGCTGCTGCAGCCATTTTTTTTGCTCGGGATGCTGAATACTCATGTATTCGCAGGCGAGCTTCCCGCAGTACGTCTTGCGAAGCTGTTCCAGAATTTCGCGAAGCGTGGCGAAGTGCCGGTTCGGCTCGTCGGGATGCCCCAACGTGCCGGTGATGAATTCGCGGTCGAGATCCCAAATGGTAAGTCCGTAGTTAAGCGGGTCGAGTTCGGCGTGGTAGCCAGGCTCGGATCCCAGCGGATCGAGCCCGGCGAGCAGGTGGCCGCGCACCCGGTACGCATTGATCAACTGGATGACGGCGGCTTCCTTGACGATCTCCGCGGTATTGGCCTTCGCGCCCAGCGACAGTACCTGGCGATCCGGCTCCCATTTCACCGGTTGATAGGGAACCTTCAGGCTCTCGAAGATCTCTCCGTAGAAGTTTTCCTCGCCATCGAGCAGCGCTTGCACTTTCCCCAAAAACGCGCCCGATTCCGCGCCCTGAATAATACGATGATCATAGGTGCAAGTGATCGTCATCACCTTGCCGATGCCCAGCAGGGACCGGGTTTCCGGCGCAACGCCTTGGTACTCCGCCGGGTAGTCCATCGTGCCTACGGCGATGATCGCGCCCTGTCCGGGCATAAGCCGCGGGATCGAAGCCATGGTGCCAACCGTGCCGGGATTCGTTAGAGAAATGGTGGTTCCCTGGAAATCGCCGGTGGCGAGCTTGCCTGAGCGCGCGCGCGCGACAAGATCGTCAAACGTAGCGGCATATTGCGCGAATGCCATGCCGCCCGCGTTCTTGATATTCGGAACCAGCAGGCTGCGCGCGCCATTCTTCCCGGCCACATCGACCGCGATCCCCAGGTTGATTTCGGGATGCACCACGCGAACCGGCTCTCCGCCGTTTTCCGCGAAAGCGTGATTCAGTCCCGGATTCGCTTGCACGGATTTCACGATGGCCCAGCCGATCAGGTGCGTATAAGAAACTTTGCTCTTTCCGATCAAGGAACGGTGGTGGTTGATCAGCCGCCGGTTTTCATCGACGACCTTGACGGGAATGGTGCGTTGCGAGGTCGCCAGCGGAACAAAAACGCTGGCGGCCATGTTCTCCGCGATCCGGGCGGCCGCGCCGCGCAGCGGAGCTAGTTCCTCGTTGGCACCCGCATTGGCAATCGTGGAACCGTTTCGTGGGGTTACGGGAAGGGTCCGGCCGGCGCCGTTCGCGCCCTTTGCGCCGTTCTGCTCGAAGAGGTGTTTCCAACTTTCATCGACCGAACCGCGGTCGTGATGATATTGCTCCAGCAGCTCTTCTTCGAGCCAACTATTGATGCCCAACGGGGGCTCGGGATTTCCAGCCATGGCGCTATTTAACTCTCTTTTGGGTGCCTTGTTTTATGATAACTCCAGGCAAGCGGGGGCGCGGCCTTCCGCAAAGCCGGTTGCCGCTTATAATCGAAGCAGCCATGCAAGTTAATATAGGCGAAGCCAAAACAAAACTCTCCAAGTTAGTTAAGCGGGCAACGCTGGGCGAGGACGTGATCATTGCCAGGGCTGGTAAGCCCGTCGTGAAGCTAACAAAGATCGAGCCCCCCTGGAAGCCGTCTAAAAAGAAGCGGATTTTTGGTTCCGGCGCCGGCCAGGTGAAATTTATCGATCCGGATTGGGACAAGCCCATGACCGACCAAGAAGTGAAAGAATTTTTTGGCTGGTGAAACTTCTCCTGGATACCAACGTTTTTCTCTGGGCTTTTAATCGCCCGAATAAGCTTTCCGTTAAGGCGCGTCAGGCGATGTCGGATCGATCCAACGAACTCGTCGTGAGTTGTATATCAATTTGGGAAATCGTCAACAAGGTCGCCGCCGGCAAGTTGCAGACTTCCGCCAGACCCGAGGACTTCAACCGCTATTGCGACGATCTTGGGATTGCTCGAATTCTTTCCGTCGAAGCCAGTCATGTATATCAATTGCGTGCATTGCCCTCGGCCCACGCGGACCCGTTCGATCGAATGCTCGTCGCCCAAGCGCAAGTCGAGGGTCTGCGCTTCGTCTCCTCCGATTCCGTCATTGCGGAACATTACCTGCCGGATGTGATCTGGTGATAAGATTCCTGCTTGCGGACGGCAGTCGTGGGCGTTTCGGTTGGTAGCGTGGCAGGGCTGATGGCTTACGCGGTTCGGGGGCCCTCGTCCCGTG
>JBPCKZ010000190.1:0-22594 GCA_051003795.1 Bryobacteraceae bacterium
CGTCGAGATTCACGCCGGGCGTGCGCGCCAGAGCTTCCGGCGTGATGTCGGAGACGTTGGCCGGCGTCTCGGCGCTAATGTGTTCGACGACCGTGATCGACGTGCGAACCGGCTCAGGCTTCGGCTGCGCCACCTGCGCCATCGCCTGCGCCGTCGCCCAACAAATCGTCAGGACCGAGCACGCGAGCGGGTGTCCAGCCGGCGTCCAGAAAACGTCGCGGCGCCGCGCTGAGGACGATTTGTAGATTGGATTCATCGGCCGGTTGTTCGGGAAGGCTGCCTTTCCGGGGAGAGACTAAAGCCAGAAATCTCAGGATAGTATATACGTCGCCTTCTTCCGGCAGGCGAATGTCGCACTGTTGCGAGCGAAAGCGCAGGCCCGTTTCGTGCAAACGCCAGGAGAGAAAAGCGCAGCATTCGACGGCCCGCTCGAACCATTCTTCCGGTCCCCCGGGCATACCGCGAGGAACGTCGCGAGACACGTCGAGATCGAGAAAAATTTCCACGGTGCGCCGCCGCTCGCGCGCGAATTCGCGAACATGAAGGTCGCCCGTATGGGCGGTGCTCTTCCAATCCACGTGCCGGGCGCTTTCAAAAGCCTGATACGGGCGGATACGGTAGAAGTCTCGCCCTCCGCCGCGCAGGTGCATCTCGATTTCCCCAGCGATGCCGGCGAGCAAGTCCTCAAGGCCGGCCCCCGACTCGATCGAAGGATAGACCAGTGTGTCCTTTCGCAGGGTGACGCGCGCGTTTTTTTCCAGGAATCCGAAGGGGAACTTGGTCGAGAAGGCGAACAAGTTGCGCGAATGCACGCCGCGGCGCGTGAAAAATACATCGGAGGATTCCGCGAGCACCGCGCCTGCCGGAACGATCGGGAAATAGATGGGCGTGCGAAGGATCGGCGGCCGGTCGCTTTCCGGCACGCCCGCCACCTGGATCGAAAAAGAAGGCATCCATCGTTTCAGATTGCGGAGCACCAGGCGCGCCGGAACATTGCGCCGCGCGGATATGTGTTCCGGAAGAATTAATTCCAGCTCGAGGCCGGCAAGGCAAAGGCGGCTCACCAGCCCGGATACGAGCAATGTCGCGAGCATCGCGGCCACGATCAAAAAGAGAAGGTTGTTGGCCGAGAGCGCCGCGGCCGCGCCGACCAAACCGAGCGTGAGCAGAAACAGCGCGCCGCCCCAGGTGATCTTGTACCGTATGCGCCTGCGCAAGGCGGTGGAGAGCGATCGCCAGCGCATTATGCTTTCAGTGTAAAACGTGGGGGCGGGTAGAATACTATCTAACCCGGAACTTGATAAAGTGGCCGATCCCGAGCACAGTACAAATTCCGAGACCTCGCAAGTGTTGCTGCGGGTGAGCACGGCCGTTCATTCGGTCCAGGCGCTCTACGCGGCGCGCAGCGCCAGCGCAAGAGATCTTCTTGAAAAGCAACTGCTCGAGCTCATTATGGAGTCCGTGCCCGCCGGGCGCGGCGCGATCGTTCTGGTGAACGATGCAGCCGAGACCGCGGCAACGCCGGACTGGAGCCGCGAGGTCGTCGAACAAGTGATCGCCGGCGGGATTTCGATTCTTGAGAACGGGATCGGCGATGGCGGAATTTCAAGCCGCATCGCCGTGCCGCTTTCCGTCTCCGGCAAAGTGCTGGGGGCGATTTATCTCGATTCGAGCGAACCGGACAGCCGCTTCAGCGACGGCGATCTGGAATTGCTCACGGCGATATCGGGAATCGCCGCGATGGCTCTCGAGAATGCGAAGTACGTGGAATGGCTGCGCGGCGAGAACCGGCGCCTTCGGGAAGAAATCGAAGTGCGCCACGACATGGTCGGCGAGAGCCCGGCGATCCAGCAGGTTTGCCGGTTCATCGAGCGCGTGGCCGTATCGGATGCGACCGTCCTGGTTTGCGGCGAAAGCGGAACCGGCAAGGAACTGGTGGCGCGCGCCATTCATCGGACCAGCCCGCGCGGGCAGGCGCCATTCATGGCAATCAACTGCGCCGCGTTGACGGACACGCTGCTCGAGAGCGAGTTTTTTGGATACGAGAAAGGCGCGTTCACCGGAGCGCTCGCGCAGAAGCGGGGCAAGCTCGAAGCGGCGGAGGGCGGGACCGTATTTCTCGATGAGATCGGCGAAATGGCTCCGGGCCTTCAGGCCAAGCTGCTGCGCGTACTGCAGGAGCGCGCGTTCGAGCGCGTGGGCGGCACGCGCTCCATTCCGGTCGATGTGCGCATAATCGCGGCGACCAACCGCGAACTGCCGGCGGCGATCCGCGAGGGCAAATTCCGTCTCGATCTTTACTACCGGTTAAACGTGGTCGCCCTTCACATGCCGCCCTTGCGCGAGCGCCGTCCGGATATTCCGCTGCTGGCTCGATATTTCGCAACGCAGGTCTGCAAGAACCTGAAACGGCCTCCAGCCGGAATTTCTCCCGAATCGCGCGCCTGCCTGATGAACTACGATTGGCCGGGCAACATTCGCGAGCTTCAGAACGCCATTGAACATGCCGTGGTGCTGGGAGCGGGCGATTTGATCCGACCCGAGGATCTTCCCGAATCGGTGCTCGAATGCGAGCCGGCGTCGCGATTCGCGGGAGGAAAATATCAGGCCGCGGTGCAGGACACGAAGCGCCAATCGATCCTGAAAGCGGTGGAACAGGCTCAGGGCAATGTGACCGAGGCCGCCAAGCTGCTCGGCGTCCATCCGAACTATCTGCACCGGCTGATTCGCAATTTCCATCTCCGGCCGGAATTGAAAAAATTCGCGTAGCATGGAGGTTCCGCGAACCGCATGAGAGAATTGCAAATCCAGTCGCCGGCCGGCGAGACCCGGAGCGTGCCGCTAGAAGGCGACCGGATTTCCCTGGGGCGTTCGACCGTCGCCGAGCTATGTTATCCCGACGACGCCGGGCTCTCGCGGCAGCATTTGACTTTGGAGCGCGAGGGAACGGAGTGGGTTCTGCGGGATTTGGGCAGCAAGAACGGTACGCTGTTGAACGGCGTCCGCGTGTCCGCGGGGAGCGCTCTGAAGCCGGGCGACCGCATAACCGCCGGGCACCTTACGCTGATTTTCGATCAAGGCGCCGGACAGCCCGCGCGCGCGGTGACGTTCGTCGAAGATGCGGACGACGATCAAAACGGCACGTCGTCCACCGTGATCACCAGTCTCGACCGCGTGATCGCCGACGACCCCGTCAAGGACGCGGGAGAACCGGTGGCGGCGGCGCACATGCATGCCGTCATTCGCGCCGCCAATGAGTTGAACGGCCAGCGGACGCTCGCCGATCTATTCCCCTTCATCCTGAACCTCGCGATCAAAGCCGTCTCGGCGCACCGCGGAGTGTTGATGACGCTTGACGACGGAGAGCTTCAGGTGCGCGCCAACAAAGGCGAGGAATTCCGCATCAGCGCGACCGTGCGGGATCGCGTGCTGAATGCCCGGGCTTCGGTGCTGGTGCGCAACACGCAGTTGGACGAGGCGTTCCGCGAAAGGCGCAGCATCGTCGAGCAGAATATCCGCACGCTCATGGCCGCGCCGTTGCAGACCAACGACCGGCTCATAGGATTGATCTACGTGGATTCGCCTTCGCTTATGCGCGAGTTCACCAAGGACGATCTGAGCCTGCTCACCGTGATGGCGAACGTGGCGGCCATCCGCATCGAGCACGCGCGGCTCACTGAAATCGAGCAGGCAAAAAAGTTGATGGCGCGCGAGCTCGAGCAAGCCGCGGAAATTCAACGCCTCTTTCTGCCGGCGTCCGCGCCGCTGGTGGCGGGCCTCGATCTCGCCGGATACAACGCCCCGTGCCGGACGGTGGGCGGCGACTACTACGAATTTTTCATGTATCCCAACGGGCGCGTCGCCATGGTGCTGGGCGACGTTTCCGGCAAGGGCATGCCCGCGTCGTTGCTGATGATGGGGCTGCAGGCGCGCGTTCAGGTGCTGATCGACGAGCCCGACGATCTGGCGGGGGTCATGACGCGGCTGAACCGCATTACCGCCGCGAACTGCCCCGAGAACAAGTTCATCAGCCTGTTTTTTTGCGTGATCGATCCGGCAACGGGAGAACTTTTATACGCCAACGCGGGCCACAATCCGCCGCTGATTGTGCGGGCGGACGGCTCGTTCAAGCTATTGGAAGGCGGCGGCCCGGTTCTGGGGATTCTGCCCTCGGCGAAGTACGGCCAGTATAGCTGCCACATCGAGAAAGGCGATTTGCTCGCCATCTACAGCGATGGGGTTACGGAAGCGGCCACGCCGGAAGACGAAGAGTTCGAAATAGAGCAACTGGCGGCCGTGCTCGCCGGCCGGCGGAACGAGACGGCCAGGACGATCGTGGCTTCGGTCAACGAAGCCATTACGGAATGGACGAAAGGCGCGCCGCCGGCGGACGATATCACATTGATCGTCGCGCGCCGCATGTGATGCCACGCGGATCGCGGGCGTGGCGTTCGGGCAATCTCGAATAGTATGGTCATGAGAAGTGGTCATGAAACATGCACCGTAGAAATTTCCTGAAAACTCTCCTCGCCGCGCCGGCCCTCTCCGCCGCCGCGGCCCAAGAATACAGCAAGCGCGCCGCCGGGCTTCCGCCGCTCACCATCAAAGACGTCAAGGTCGTCACCACCAGCGCGGGCGGGCGCTACCGCTGGGTGTTCCTCAAAATCGTCACCAGCGAGCCGGGGCTTTGGGGCATCGGTTCGGCGAACAACCATTTCCAAACGTACGCCGTCATCGCGGCTCTCGAGAAACATCTCAAGCCCTGGCTGATCGGCAAAGATCCGGATCGCATCGAAGACTTGTGGCAAAGCTCCTATCTCCGCACCTACTGGCGCGGGGGGCCCGTGAGCCTGAACGTCGTCAGCGCGATGGACGAAGCGCTTTGGGACATAAAAGGCAAGCGCGCGAACATGCCGGTCTTTCAGTTGTTGGGCGGCAAAGCGCGCGATGCGGTGGCCGTTTACGATCACGTCGCCGGCCGGACGAAGGAGCAGGCGGTCGAGAACGTCCAAAAGTCGGTCGAGAAGGGTTTCCGCCACGTGCGCCTGCAGTATGGCGAAGGCGGATACGGCGGTGGCGGCTTCATCAAAGCCGGAGAGGGCAGCCGCGCCGAAGGCGGCTATCAAGGCCCCGCGTTCGATGAAGACCTTTATGTGGAAACCATCCCACCCGTGTTTGAGTACGCGCGGTCGAAGATCGGGTTTGGGCCGAAATTAATTCACGACGTTCATTCCCACCTGAGCGGTTCGAACGCGGTTCTGTTCTCCAAAAAGATGGAGCCGTATCACCTCTTTTTCGTCGAGGATCTTCTGCCGCCGGAGCAGGTCTCGTGGTACCGCGAGGTCCGCAGGAGTTGCGCGACTCCGCAGGCGGTCGGCGAGGTGTTCTCGAACCCGCACGAATATCTGCCGCTGATCGAAGGCCGGTTGATCGATTTCTGCCGCACGCGCGTTTCCGCCATCGGCGGCATCACGCAGGCGAAGAAAATCGCCAGCATGTGCGAGATCTTCGGCGTGAAAACCGCGTGGCAGGAAGGCGGCGAGAACGATCCCATCAACCAGATGGCGAGCTATCACGTCGATCTTTCGAGCACCGCGTTCGGCATTCAGGAGGAAAATCATTTCCCGCCGCTGGTGCGCGAAATTCTGCCGGGAATGGGTGAAATCCGCAGCGGTTACCTCTACGGCAGCGGCGCGCCGGGGCTCGGGTTGGACATCGACGAAGAGGTTGCCGCGAAGTATCCGCTCGAAGATGCCGCCCGCGGCGGGGCCTACCCGACCGACCGGTCGATGGATGGCACGGTCGTGAAGCCCTGATGCCTGCGTATTTGCCCGTGCTCCATTCGGTGAGCTACGCGGGCGCCTGGCCCGGGCATTCGCGTTTAGACCTGGACCAATTTCTAGGGAAGGCTGTCGAGTTGGGATACAGGCGCGTGGCGCTGGTGGCGAAGCAGCCGCATCTATCGCCGGTCGGCTTCGATTCGCAAGGGCGGCGCGCATTGAAAGCGCGCGTTCGCGAGCTCGGTTTGGAAGTCGCGGCATTGATGGGGTACACCGATTTCACGGCCGGGCTTGACCGGCCCGGCATACCTTCGGCCGAGATGAATGCCGCGTACGTTGGCGCGGTCGCGAAGCTTGCGGCCGATCTCGAAGTTACCCGCTTGCGCATCTTCACGGGCTATCGACGCGCGGGCATTCCCTACGATGCGCAGTACGGCGAGCTGGTGATGGGTCTGCGCCTCGCCGCGAAAGAGAGCGCTCGCTTCGGCGTCACGCTGCTGCTGCAAAATCATCACGATCTCGCGTGCCACCACGATCAGCTCGCGTGGCTCTTGGAAGAAGTGAATGAGCCGAATCTGAAGGCGGCGTTCGATGCATGGGAGCCCCATCTGCAAGGGGTGGCGGGAGAGGAACTCGTGGCCGCCGTGAAAAAACTGGGTCCATGGCTCGCCTTCACTACCGTGGCCGATTACGTGGCGCAGCCGCGCTTTCGTTACGACACCGAGCGGGTAAACTATACTGGCGGCACCAGGGCGTGCCATGGGGCGGCATGCACACTACCACCACGGACCTCGCGATCTTGCTCCAGACGTTTCTCAACGCTGGAAAATACGGTGGAAAAATACGGTGGAACGCGCGTCTTCAGCCCGGCCACCGCGCGAGCGATGACGATCAATTGGAATGCCGGATTGAAAACGCCGCGCGGATTGGGGTGGGCGCTCAGCGGCTTCGGCGATCCGGTCTCCACGCGAACCTTCGGACACAGCGGCGCGACCGGGACCATCGCGTGGGCCGATCCGGAAACGCAGTTACTGTGCGTGATTTTGACAAACCGGGAGTTATCCGTGGACGGAGGCCATTTGCTGAACATGGTTTCGAACGCGGTGGCGAGTTCCGTGGAAACTCAATGACAATCCTCGCGACAACCGTGTTCCTAGGCTATTTGGAACTGGCCGTCCCGATCTCCGCCTGCAACTGCCGGAAGGCCGTCAGTTCGAAATTCCGCTTCAGTCTTTCCTTGCCCTCGTGGAGTTCGGCCGCGCGGGGGCCATCCTCCTTTAAGCACCGTCCCAGCAGCACGGTGGCTTCGCCGTCATACGGAGTCCGATCGAGCACGGACCGGAATTTCTCGGCGGCGGCGTCGAAACTGCGAGCTTTCCAAAGCGCGTAGCCGGTGTTGAACCAGTAGTCGGGATCGGCTTCATCGCCTTCGAGAGCCTTCTTGAAATTCGCGACCGCTTCCGGAAGATTGCGCCGGGACTGCGCCGCGCCCAGGTCGTTGTAAACCTCGTTCAGCGGAGCTTGGGCGGCCACCAGTTGAAATTGGCTCGCGGCGCCCTCGAAATCGCCTTGGTGATAGCGCGTCAGGCCCAGCAGAAACATGGCATCCAGATAATGCGAATCGCCGGGATTCACTTTTGCCAGCCACTGCGCGGCCGACCGGTAGTCTTTCTTATCCCAGGAAATCCGGCCCAACTGATAACACGGTTCGGAGAACCGCTCATCCAGATGCGCGGCTTGGGCGAACAATTTCTGCTTCTGTTCGGGGCTTGTTGCCAATAAGCCGCGAGTGTAGTTTTCAATCGCATCCACGCGGACGGGAGGACGGACACGGCGAAATTCCTCCTCCGAAGGCGCCGATTTGGGGGCGAGGTGCTTCAGAAACTGCCAGGCGAGGTTCGTCTCGAGCGCGCTTAGGTCTTCCAGCGGTCCCGACGCTTCAAATTCCGGCCCCGGCTTGAGGCGCTTCAAATCGATAAGGCGGGCACTCAGCTTGATTGCCGCTTTCGAGTCCGGGTTCGCGCCGCCCGCTTGAACTTCGTATTCCCCGAAAATGATGCGCGCCGCATCCAGGGCCTCGCCGATCTTCAAAACGGAGGCGCGCGTGAGGACCGCGTTGGGGCGAATCGACAATCGGCGAAAGACTTCCATGCGATCTTCGCGGGAGAGCGCCAGCAGCCCTTCGGAAGCGAGCGATTCCCGGATGGTCTCGGAAACACTCTCGCCGATCCAATCGAGATTGGGCGCTTTAGATTGATTGAAGAGCGGAAGGACGGCGACGCTATCCGCGAATAAGGGCCGCGTCAAGAGAAAAACCATCCCGGCCAGGCGGTGTCCGTTAATCGCGAAGAATGGCACTTTCCACTACTTTAACAACTGCCGCCAGGATGGATTCCTCTTCTCCGAACCCTTCAAACCGCGCTAGATCCGTCTCTTTCCGGAACCAGGTCGTCTGGCGCTTGGCGTAGCGCCGGGTACCTCGCTTCGCCGATTCGATTGCTTCGGGCAGCGTAAGTTCGCCACGCACGACTTGCAGCGCCTGGCTGTATCCGAGCGATTGGAACGCTTTCGCATGGGGCGGGACCCCGCGCTTCAATAACGACCGCACCTCACCAACAAGGCCATCTTGAAACATGCGTTCGCAGCGAAGATCGAGGCGTTCATACAGCAGCTTGCGCGGCGGGAACAGGCCAATTTTTACGATCCGGAAACCTTCGAGCGATTCTCTGCCTTCCTGGAATCGCAACGACGCGGGAGTCCCCGTCAGCAGTCGAATTTCGAGCGTTCGCATTGTTTTCGGGATATCCCTGGGATGAATTTTCGCGGCTGAAAGCGGGTCCAGCCGTCGTAGAATGCGATGCAGCGAGCCGGCGCGCCGCCGCTCGCGCCGCGCGAGCTGCTCGCGCATGGCAGGATGGCGGGCGGGAAAGGGAGTCAGGCCATCGATCAGCGCGCGGAGATAGAATCCGGTGCCGCCCGCGATCACCGGAACACGGCCGCGCCGCGCAATATCCCTTAGCGTCTCGCGGGCCCGCCGGGCGAATTCGCCGGCAGTAAATATCTCATCGGGTTCCGCGATATCGATCAGATGATGCGGAATCCCGCGCCACTCCTCAAGCGGCAGTTTCGCAGTGCCGGTGTCGAAGCCGCGATAGATCTGGACTGAGTCGCAATTCACGACTTCGGCGCCGAAAAGTTCAGCCACGCGCAACGCCAGCGCGCTCTTGCCGGAACCTGTCGGCCCGGCGATCGCGATCAGCGGATTGCGGTCGTTATACAATGAAGCCGAGGGTTCGTTCTGTCGCTCAGGCAGGCGAAGGAAAGCCACATTTAATGATCCGTCTTCCGATTTGCCTTTCACCGGTTTGCCTGTCACTTTGCTTAACATTCGGCATGGGCGCGTTCAGTTCCGCGCTATGCCAAAATACCGATCCTAAGCCGCCCGCTATCGATAAGGCGTCATCCTACTACAACTTCGCGATGGGTCATTACTATGCCGAGTTGGCCGGCGCTTATGGGAATCGCAGCGACTACGTGAATAAGGCTGTCGATTACTACAAATTGGCCATGAAACAGGACCCTTCGGCGACTTTCCTTGCCGAAGAATTGACCGACCTTTATATCCAGGCGGGGCAGCTTTCGAAGGCCGTTACCGAAGCCGAAGAAATGCTAAAGCAGAATCCGGGCAACCTGGACGCGCGGCGTATTTTGGGCCGAATCTACACGCGCATGATCGGGGACACGCAGCAAGGCAAGGTCGACGACAACATGCTGCGCAAGTCGATCGAGCAGTATTCCAAGATTACCGAAAAAGATCCCAAGGACCTCGATAGCTGGTTGGTCCTGGGGCGCCTGCAGCGGGTTTCGCGTAACTCCCTCGAAGCGGAAAAGGCGTTCAAACAGGCGCTCGCGCAAGACCCGGAGAACGACGAGGCGCTGACCGGCCTCGCAATGGTCTATTCCGATCTGGGCGACAACAAGAACGCCGTCGAGATGCTGCGCCGCGCGAGCGAGAAGAGCCCGAATCCGCGCACGCTCGCCGCCCTCGCCAGTTTCTACGAGCAGGCGCGCGACTACAAGAGCGCCGCCGGTTCCTGGCAAAAGGCATTGGCGCTTTCTCCCGAGGACACGCGGTTAAAGCGCGCGCTGGCCCAGGATCTGTTGTTCTCCGATCGCCTCGACGAGGCGCTCGCGCTCTACGGCGAGATCGCGCAGGAGGAGCCGCGCGACCCTCAAGTCCAGTTGCGAATTTCGGAGATCTACCGCCAGAAACGCGATTTCGAAAAGGCCCGGGAAGCTTACAATAAGGCGAAGGCGCTCGATAAGGACAACATTGAGGTCCGGTACGACGAAGTGAATCTGCTGGACGCCGAGGGCAAGCAGGATCAGGCGATAACGGTTCTGAAAACCATCCTCGACGAGACCGCGAAAAAGCAATATACCGACGCCGAGAAGAACGGACGCAGCACTTTGCTCGAACGTTTGGGGACGCTCTACCGGTCCACCAACAAGTATCCGCAGGCGATCGCCGCTTTCCATCAAATTAGCGAACTGGAGCCCAATGCGGCGCCGAGCGTGGCGATTCAGGTGATCGAAACCCATCGCATGGCCAAGGATTTGACGGCTGCCCGTCAGGAATCCGACGCGGCGCTGAAGAAGTTTCCGAAGGACCGGCCCGTGGCGCTGGAACATGCATCGCTGCTGGCCGATATGGGCAAGACCGACCAGGCCGTGACGGAATTGCGCGCTCTGATGTCGGGCGAGAAAGACCGCGAGACGCTGTTGAGCATTGCCCAGATTTACGACAAGGCGAAGCGGTTCACGGACGAGCAGAACGTGTTGGACCAGGCCGAGAAGCTCTCGACCAGCAAGCAGGAGCATGAAGGCGTTCAGTTCATGCGCGGCGCAATGTTCGAGCGGATGAAGAATTACGAGGGCGCCGAAGCCGCGTTCCGCGGCGTATTAAAGGACGATCCCGACAACGCCGGAGCGCTGAATTATTTAGGCTACATGCTGGCCGATCGCAATGTGCGGCTGGAAGAAGCGGATAAGCTGATCACCCGAGCGGTCGAGCTGGATCCACAAAATGGAGCTTATCTGGATAGCCTCGGATGGGTCTATTACCGGCAGAACAGGCTGGATCAGGCGGAAGATCAACTGCGGCGCGCGCTCGAGAAGATGAGCAAGGATCCTACGGTTCACGACCACTTGGGCGACGTTTATTTCAAGCAGGGCAAGGTGAAGGAAGCGATCGCGCAATGGCAGGCATCGCTGAAGGAATGGGACGCGACCGCGCCCGCCGATTTGGACCCCGTCGAAATCGCCAAAGTAACCAAGAAGCTCGAAAGCGCGCGCGTTCGGGTGGCGAAAGAATCGGGAGCCAACCGGTGACGGCAACGCGAGTGAACGTCGGCGATGCGGAGCGCTGGGTAAGCGCCGCGGGTGGAAGCGCGCTTTTTATTTACGGGCTGAGGAGGCGCGATCCGGTTGGACTTTTCCTGGCTGGATTAGGCGCCGCGCTGTTCTATAGCGGGGCCAGCGGCCATTGCCACGTTTCTGAAGCGATCGGCGAGGGCGCCAGGCAATTCCGCCATGACCCGGGCCAGGCGTTTCTATCCGTTCACAAGGCGGTTACGATCGACAAAGAACCCCACGAGGCTTTCGATTATTGGCGCAATCCGGAGAACTTGCCGACGTTCATGGACCATCTGCAATCGGTGACCGCGAGCGACGGCAAACGTTCCCACTGGGTGGCGAAAAGGCCGCTCGGAAAAGCGGTTGAGTGGGACACCGAGATCGTCCGCGAGACCAAAAATCGGTTGATTGAGTGGCGTTCGGTAAGCGGCGGCGATCTGGAAAGTTCCGGTTCCGTGCGTTTCAGCAAGCGGGAGAACGGCCGCGGGACCAGGGTCCATTATTCTTTTCGATATGAACCTCCCGCGAATGGCGTGGGAGTGATAGTGTCCAAATTGTTTGGGACCAACCCGGAGAAACAAGTTGAGCAAGAACTGCACAAATTCAAGAAAGTCGTCGAGGCCATCTAAATGATGACGTTAGCGGACGCACGAAGAATTATCGCCGCCGCCGAGAAAAAGGCGGAACAGATCAAGCAACCGATGAATATCGCGGTAGCGGACGCGGGAGGCAACCTGATCGCGCACGTTCGCATGGACAACGCGTGGCTCGGGAGTATCGATATCTCGATCAAGAAGGCTTATACGGCACGCGCGTTCGACATCAGCACCAAAGACTTGGCTAAGAACAGCCAATCGGGAGATCAGTTCTTTGGGATTCACGTATCGAACGATCTGCGCGTCATGATTTTCGCGGGAGGCATCCCGTTGAAGCGCGATGGGAAAGTGGTCGGCGCAATCGGCGTGAGCGGCGGTTCGGGCGATCAGGACCACTCGGTGGCCGAAGCGGGCGCCGAAGCGTTCTAGAAGCGCTTGACATAGCTATATGAGATAGCTATCATTTAGAGATGACAGTAAGCGTGGCGGATGCCAAGAACAAACTTCCCGAATTGATCAAAGCAGTTGAGAATGGGGAGGCGGTCACCGTTTGCCGCCGGGGAGTGCCGGTTGTCGATTTGGTGCCCACCAAAGCGGGGACGGCGGAGAAGCGGCGGTTTGGAACGCTCAAAGGCCGGATCGTAATCAACGATCCCGATTGGTGGAAGCCCATGAGCGACGAAGAGGTGGATGCATTCCTAGACGGTCGCTACTGAGTGCGGTTTTTGCTCGACACGGTTGCCTTTATTTGGGCAATCGAGGCGCCGGAGCTTATCTCGAAGAAAGCCATGATTGCTTTGCTACAGGATCGAGCAATCCTGGAAATGAGCGCCATTTCCATCTCGGAAATCGCTATTAAGCAGGGTAAGGGCAAACTTTTTTTTCGCCAAGAGGATGTCCTTGCGGGAATCGCGGATCTTAAAATTCGCGTGCTCCCCTACACTGCCAGCCACGCTTATCGCCTCTTCGATTTACCGCTTCACCATGGCGACCCGTTTGATCGCCAAATCATCGCGCAAGCGCTGGCGGAGGAAATTCCAATCGTTACCGCCGACAAGAAGTTCGGCTTATATAAAGGGATTGAAGTTATCTGGTGAGTCGGCTATCGCGGCGCGAAATTCTCGCGCCTAGCGCGCCGCCGGCCATGCAAGCGCCGGCAAACACGCAAAACATAAGCAGTAACGAGATCAGCACGAACATCGCGAGCGTGTAGGGGCTTTCGAGCAGATGCGCGGCGGCTTGCGAGTAGTTCGGATCTTGCGCCGCCACTTTGCCGAGTTGCTCGCGGTAGATGTTCCCCAGAGCCGGGCCGCTCGCAACGAAAGTTACGGTGATCAATACCGTTACGATCGCGAATGTGAGCACGCCGGTGATCCAGCCCATTCTCGCGCCGCCCTTCACCGAGAGCGTTTGCCCGGTGCGCTGCCGATAGAGGATTACCGACAAGAACCCCGCCGCCACCGACCAAACGACAAACAGCAGATCGAGAAACGGAATTGCGTCCAGCATGGCCGCGAAACTTGCAACCATTAGCGAGATGCGAACCGCCAGCGGATTTCGAAAATTTACCGCGAGGGGTTGACCGGAGGGCCTTGCATCCGGCGGACTCGACGCGGCCGGGCCGGTTTCAACCGCGGCTGTTTCGGCGATTTCCGGGCGCTGCGATTTTCCGCAACGGTGACAAAACCGGGCGTCTTCAGGTAATTGGGCACCGCAACTGCAGAACACTAGCTTTAGTCTAGCGCCTTACGTTTACAGAGAATCCAAATCCATGTTGCCGCCCGAAATAATGACGCCAACGGATCGAATCTCCTTGGGTAGTTTTTGGAACAGCGCGACCGCCGGGGCTACCGCGCCGCTCGGTTCGGCCAGAATCTTCATCCTGGAGAGCAGAAATCGAACGCTTTCGCGAATCTCTTCTTCGGATATCAGAATCACGCTTTCCACGAATCTCCGAAGCACGGGAAAAGTCAGCAGGCCCGGCGCGGGAGACCGCAGCCCGTCCGCAATCGTATCGGACGGCGGGATCTCGATGCGTTCGCCGGCCTTCATCGAAAGCCAGGTATCGTTGGCGCGTTCGGGCTCGGCGGCGAAGATCCGAATGTTTGGATTTATGGCTTTCGCGATGGTGGCGCAGCCGGCCATCAGCCCGCCGCCCCCCACACAGACCACCAACGCATCGAGGGGCGGGGCGTCTTCCATCAATTCGAGCGCAACGGTCCCTTGGCCGGCCATGATTAGCGGATGATCGTAGGGCGGAACCAGAGTCGCGCCGCTGTTTTTCAAGATCCCGGCGGCGATCTCTTCGCGATTTTCCGTCAGCCGGTCATAGGTGACGATCTTCGCGCCAAGAGCGCGCGTCGGCTCCATTTTCGATAGAGGAGCGTCGAAGGGCATGACGATGGTCGCGGGCGCACCGGTGTGGCGAGCCGCGATGGCAGTCGCTTGCGCGTGGTTTCCGGAGGAAAACGCGACGACGCCGCGCCGAAGATCCGGGGCTGGAATGGAGAAGATCAGGTTCGAGGCGCCGCGAATTTTGAACGCGCCCCCGCGCTGGAAATTCTCGCACTTGAAGTAAATCTTCGCTCCGGCGCGCTCGTCCACGCAGCGGGACGTCATCACCGGGGTGCGATGCGCCAGCGGCCGGATCCGGACGGCGGCCTCGCGAACCAGGTCCGCGGTCAATTCCATGCCGGCTCGAACGCTAGTGCGCGGTCTTGAGTTGCAGCTTGCGCTGCCTCATCCATCGCATGCGTCCCTGCTGTTCCTGATACAGCGTTCCAAAGCCGGCCCAATAATAACCGCCGACGAAAAGAGACAGGAACGGGATCGAAAGGAAGTTGCCGGTCTGAATCGCGAAGATTGTCATGTAGAGGAAGTATGTGCCGCAGAGAATTTCCAGGTAAGGCAGCCAGCCGCTTCGGCCGCGGTATTTCTTCTGTTTCGTGTCGCGCTCCGTCTTGCGCGCGCCTGTCCCCTCGATCGCGAACTTCGGCGTGCGCACGAAACCGGTCTCCACGCCCAGCAGCGCTTCGAGCACGGCGCGCGTGTTGATAAGAGTCAGCCCAACTCCCACCGCCATCAGCATCGGCAGCATCAGCAGCGATCGTTTCCAATTCTTGGGATACAACTCCCGTTGCGCGATCACATAGAAGGCCGAAATCGACCAGAACGACGCCACGATCAATGGAAAATCGATCAACACCATCTGGAACGGACCCATATAAAACCGTACGATCATCACCGGCAGCATCAGCGCGGAAACGACGATCATCAGCGGATAAGAAATATTGGGAGTGAGGTGCAGAAAAGCTTCGAGCTTCACGCGAAACGGAATGTTCGCGCGCAAAATCGACGGCAGGAGCTTTTTGGCGCACTGCGTCAATCCCTTTGCCCAACGCGATTGCTGCACTTGAAAACCGTGAATTTCGACCGGCAATTCCGAAGGACAATCGAGACCCGGCATGTAAACGAAACGCCAGCCCTTCAATTGCGCCCTGTAGCTCAGATCCGAATCTTCGGTAAGCGTGTCGTGCTGCCATCCGCCGGCGTCGTCGATCGTCGCGCGGCGTAGAATGCCGGCGGTTCCGTTGAAGTTGAAGAAGTGCCCGGCGCGCGAACGGGCGCCGTGTTCCAGGATGAAATGGCCATCGAGCAGCATGGCTTCGACTTCCGTCAGGAAATTGTAATCGCGATTGAGGTAGCTCCAACGCGTCTGCACGACGCCGACTTTCGGGTCGGCGAAATGGTCGATGGTTCGCAGAAGGAAATCCGGCGGCGGAATGAAGTCCGCGTCGAAGATGGCGACGAACTCACCGGTAGCCGTCTTCAATCCTTCCTGCAACGCCCCGGCTTTGTATCCTTCGCGATTGGTCCGGTGCCGGTATTCGATGGGGAAGCCGAGCGAACGATAGCGCTCGACCAGCGCGCCGGCGAATTCGTGCGTATCGTCGGTTGAATCGTCGAGCACCTGGATTTGCAGTAGGTGCTTGGGATATTCGATCTTCGTGACCTCGTCGATGAGGCGCTCGACTACGTAGCGTTCGTTGAAGAGCGGAAGTTGAATGGTGACGGGCGGCAGGCTTTCGAAATGTACCGCCGGCTGATCGACGCGTTTTTTGCGGTGCTTGAAATACGTGCGGATTATGTCGTAGCGATGCAGGCCATAGATGGAAAGAATTCCGAGCACGGTGAAGTATGGAATGAGCATGGCCCAATCGAACCAGTTCAGCCGGTGAATATCGGAAAACGTGTTGTCGGAAAGATTAAACAAGCGCGATGAGGCCGTGCTTGCGAATAGCGCGAAGGGAGGAGAGGTGAAGAACATTTAGCTTCGGCCGTCTCCGACCGTTTTTACATTTTAGCGCGTTCGGGGGTGGTGTACTTCTTGACGTTCCCAGGAACTTGGAATATCCTCGCATGATCGGGGATTGGAAAGATGAACAAACAGATCCTACTTGCCGTTTCCGTACTTCTCTCGCTGACGCCGCTCGCGCCGGCCCAGACAACCGGCGCGGCTACGCTCGTAGGTACCGTGACCGACACGACGGATGCCGTAATTCCGGGCGTCAAAGTAATTGTCGTGAACAGGGAAACCGGCTTCACGTTCGATGGCGTGACGAACACCGAGGGTTCCTACTACATCCCCTATCTCCGACCGGGCATTTACAGCCTGACGATCGAGGCGGCGGGCTTCAAGAAGTATGTTCGCCAGGGAATCGAGCTGCGCACCAATGAGCAGCCGCGCATAGACGTGAAACTGGAGATCGGCAGCGTCTCCGAATCGGTTGAGGTAAGCGCCGCCACGCCGCTGCTCGAGACGGAAACCGCCACGTCGGGCGGAATCATGGAAGGCGAAACCATCGTCAAGATCCCCATTATGCAGAAGCTCACATTCCGCGTTCTGCCATATCTGCCGGATACGCAAGTGATCAACGGGCTGCATTTAAATGGACAGCGCGAGCGCGCGATGGGCTATAACCTCGACGGTCTCGGCGCGAAGGAACCCGTTACCGGCGCCGTTGGCTCAACCAATCGCGTGGTTACGTCGAGCATCGACGCGGTGCAGGAAGTGAAAGCGTATGCCACCGGAATGCCCGCCGAGTTTGGGCACACCGCCGGCGGCGCGCTTTCCGTTATTTTTAGGAGCGGCACCAATCAGTTGCACGGCAGCGCCGAAGACCGGTTTTTAAACAATACGACGCTACACCGCGACTATTTCGATATTCAAAAACCGCCGCCCGAGTCGTACCACGAAATCACGGCCGTGGTCAGCGGACCGGTGCGGATCCCCAAACTCTATAACGGCAAGGACAAGACGTTTTGGCTGTTCGGGTACGAGACGCATCACGAGAACGCTTCCGAAACTTTCATCGGCGACGTGCCCACCCCGGACATGTTGAACGGCAACTTCAATTTTCTCGATCCTTCGGGGAAGCAAGTCGGAAATACCATTTACGACCCGGCCACTATCCGGCAATTACAGAACGGAACGTGGACGTCCGATCCGTTCCCGGGAAATATTGTTCCGAAGAACCGGTTCGATCCGGTCGCGGTCAATTTCCTGTCGCACAATCCTTTTACTCCGTCGAATACCGCGGCGGGATTCGTGGATAAGCTCGGCCCCCACCAGGACCTTATCGCTCCGACTAAATATGGTTCGTTCCGGACTCGTTGGGATGCCAAAATCGATCACGCCTTCAGCGACAGGCACAAAATTTTCGGACGCTACTCGCAGGCACACCATACCTCCTATCGCGATCGCCTGGTGAACGAAGCGGCTTGGCGGTTGATAGATCCGAACGCGATACCGTTTCCGATCGACCAACCGAACATCGTGATCTCGGACACGTTTACGTTTACTCCCACCTTGATCAACGAATTCCGCGTCGGCTTTAACCGGCGGCAAACCACCAAAAGCCCCGATGCTTCCAACCAGAATTGGGCTCAACAGTTGGGAATTCCGGGCGTAAGCGGAATCAGTTTCCCGTTCTTTGTCCCGAGCGGAAGCTCCCCGACGACGATCATTCCCGCGGTTAGTAACACGCAGACGTACTATCGCACCGGGCCTGGAGGCGAGTCTTCGGAAGTGTGGGAGGACCTTCGGGCGCAGGAGAACCTGACCAAGGTTTGGGGCCCGCACACCATAAAAGGCGGTTATGAAATTTTGCGGACCCGCTATAACGTGCTCAACGAAGCCCTGCCTTCGGGCAAGTATTTCATGAGCGGAACCGAACTTCCCTTCTCGACGGCGGGAACCTCGGGCAACGACTTCGCGGATCTTCTGCTCGGCACTGTCGGCCAGGCGCAGTTTAGCCAGGCGCTCGCGACCTGGCTGCCGCGATGGTGGAGCCACGCGCTCTATCTACAGGACGACTGGAAGCCGCTCCGGAATCTGGCGATCGATTACGGGGTTCGCTGGTCTTACGAATCGCCGTATTCGACAAAGTATGGGCAGCAATCCGAATTCGATCCGGCGTCGATCGATCCCGTGACGGGCCGGCTCGGCGCCATCGTGCATCGTCCGGGATCGCTCTCCAAGAGCCAGTGGAACAATTTTCGGCCGCGCATCGGGCTTGCTTACAATTTTCGCCCGAACCTGGTGTTCCGCGGCAATTTTGGAATCATCACGCAGGACTTGTTCATGACGACTCTTGGCCAAAACTTTGAGGAATATCTGGCTTCGGCGGCGGTGCAGGCGCCCGTCGGCGATCCGCGGCCCGCGTTCCGGCTATCTCAAGGGCCGGGTACGGCGAATTTCAAAGTCGCTTCCAACGGAAGCGCTCCGTTTGTCGGAACGAATTACTCGAGCCGGAGCGCGTCGTGGATAGATCCCAACATCCGTTCGCCTTACATCATGAACTGGTCGAGCGGGTTCCAATGGGAATTTATGGCGAACCTGCTGGTCGAAGGCATTTACCAGGGCTCGGCGGGCGTGGGCCTGCTTAACAATTGGGACGTCAATGTGGTCCCGCTCAACGTATCCGGCGATTACGCCACGCTCGATAACATCCGCCGGAATTACCAGAACTTCAAACCGTATCCGCAGTTCGGCTCCATCCAGCTCTATTCGAATTTTGGTCACAACACATATCACAGCGCGACCGTTCGAATGGAGCGAAGATATCATAACGGCCTGTTCGTGAACGGCTTCTACACGTGGTCCAAGAACTTAACCGATGCGGATGCCGACGGCGCGACGGGCGGCGTCACATATTACAACCGGCGCCTCGAAAAGGGGCGGTCGAATTTCGACATCTCGCATCGTTTCGTGGGAACCTTCATTTACGAGCTTCCGGTTGGGAAGGGCCGCAAATTTCTGAATAGCAGCCGGTCGTTGGACTCGGTGTTTGGCGGCTGGGACCTGACGTTTTCGCAGACACTGCAAAGCGGGCCTCCGATCACGGTGACGTTTGCCGGCGCGCCTTCGACCCCCTATGCGCCGGGCCAGCCATATGTGTGGCTGCCAATGCAGCAGCGGCCCAATCAGATTCTTCCAAACGATCAGGCGCAAGTTCAGGGCTGGACCATCGGCCCTAACCGGCTCCCCACGAACCTGCAAAACCCGTATCTGAATGCGGCGGCTTTCGCCTACCCGGCGCCGTTTACATCGGGCACGCTTGGCCGGAATACGCTGACATCTCCGGGATTGATTTGGGCGCAAACGTCGTTATCGAAGACGTGGACTGTCCGGGAGCGCTTCCGCGTGATCGCCCGTTGGGATTTCAATAATCCCTACAAGCACATCAACCTCAGCGATCCGAACCGCGTGTATAACGTCTCGACTCTAAATACTTTCGGGCGGTTCACGGGCACGCGCGGCAGTTTCAGCGACGTGGGCAGCCGCACGCACTCGGTGTTAGTCGGACGGATCGAGTGGTAATAGCCGGCTACTCCCGAACCAATCGCAGAAATTCCCGCAACTCGCTAGGGTTGAGATCCGATATCGCCCAATACGTTGTGCCCGATTGCACCCAATGAAGCATGTGATAACCTCTGCTGGAAGACTCCTTGACCCCTTGATCGCCCTCCGCCGTAGAAGGCCAGACAAACAGATTGATCACGTGTTGCCTTCGCCGATAGACCAATGCGGCAATGGGCTTGTCTTGAATATAGTCCAGGCGCCCTCCCTCCAAAACGAATCCTTGTTTTGACAAATCTTTTACTTCCGGCGAAAAGTCCAGCTTGCCGCGAAACCATGGTTTCACGGTGTGTTGATCGGAAGACGGCACGTCCGTAAGGTGGCTTGCCATCAGCGAGCGCACATGGTCGGCGACAATCTCCCGTGCCAGCAGATCGTTCGCTTGCGGACGCGATAAGCCGGGCACAAGGTACCAAGTAAGAGCCGCTAAGAGAGCGAGCGCGGCCGCGATTCCGCCGAACCGGATCCACCGCACGGGCGAAGGCAATGCGCGGGGTTTGACCTCCGTGTCGATCTCAGTTGGAACCGTTCCCGCCAATACGGAATGTATGCGCCGCGGCAAACCGTCGGGAACGGGATAGTAGAGCGAGCCGTCCCGCATTGCGGCGCTGAGCGCACGCCAATTGCCGTGTTCCCGCGCGCAATCCGGGCACCCTCCTACGTGATCCTCGATCTCCATGGCCCGGACCAGATCCAGTTCCCCATCGAGGTAAGCGTGAATCAGAGCCCGGCTATCTTCACAGCTCACGTGGCCTCCTGATTCATGCGATTCACAACCGATTCCTGAAGCCGCTTGCGCGCTCGTGCCAACCGGGACATTACCGTGCCTATCTGTAAACCGGAGATTTCCGCGATCTCTTTGTACGATAACCCCTCCAGTTCGCGTAGGACCAACACTTCCCGGAACTCAAGCGGCAGTTCCTCGAGCGCTTGCTTAAGCGACCGATTGTCATATTTCCGAAGCAGCATGGTTTCCGGCGTACACGGATTTTCATTGCCACTGTGCAGTCCTTCGTCGAAAACTGCCGTAGGTTCTGCAGGCCGATTTTGCCGCAGCCACGTGTAGCAGGTATTTCTAACAATGGTGAGCAGCCAAGGCCTGCTGTTGCCGCCATGGAAACCGCCAAAGAATCTGAGGGCGCGCAAACTGGCTTCCTGCACCACATCTTGCGCATCCTGCTCGTTACGCGTTAACCAGCGCGCCAGATTATAAGCGGCGGGCAGATGCGGAAGTACGGATTGTTCGAAACGCTCGAGCTCGGTTGGTTCCGGCGGCACGCGGGCGCGGGTCAGCCGCTTTTGCACCTCATGCAGTTTAGACTCGCCGGCCACCCTTTTTATTCCCGTCGCTCAATTTAACACAAGCCGAAATGGAATCGCGCGGGAATAAAACTCATCCCGCGCCGGTATGGGATGCGACGGGCAAATTAGAAAGGAGAACGCGAATGAAAACATCGGTGGATCGAAGATCCTTCCTGCGAATCGCCGGGAGTTCTCTGGGCATTGGCGCCTTGTATCGCGTTGCGCCCCTCTACTGCGCCGGCGACACGATGAGTCAGTTGGGCAGAGCCAACGGCGAACGCGTTACGCCCTTCTCCTTTATTCAGATCAGCGACTCGCACGTAGGTTTTCATGGGCCGCCGGACCCTCTCGGAACCAAGGCGTTCGAGCGCGCCGTCGAGACGATCAACGCCTTGCCGCATCAACCCGATCTCATCTTATTTACCGGGGATCTGATCGACGACAGCGAGTATTCGGACACAAACAAAAAGCACCTGAAGTTGTTCCGTGAGATCTCGCGGGGACTGAAGGTTCAGAACATCAAATACGTTCCGGGGGAGCACGACGCGGGTCTGGACGGCGGCGAGCTCTTTCGGGAGGCCTTCGGCGAAACGCACTATTCATTCGATCATCGCGGCGTACACTTCATCGCTCTCGATAACGTGTCGCGCGGAAGGCCCGAAGTGGGGCCGGACCAGATCGCCTGGTTGAAAAAAGATCTGGCCCGGTTCCCGAAAACCGCGCCCATCGTCGTCTTCACGCATCGACCGTTGTTCGACCTGAAGCCGCATTGGGAGTGGTTCACCGTCGATGGAGATACCGTGATGAACGCTCTGGAACCTTACCAGAATGTGACGGTGCTTTACGGGCATATCCACACGGAGCACGTGCGGGAAATCGGGAATGTGAAGCACTATGGAGCGCGGTCGCTTATTTTCGCCTTCCCCGATGCCAAGGCGGAGGGCGACAAGAAGCCTCGTCCATTTGACAAGGCGCAGCCTTTCAAGAATTTGGGAATCCGCGAAGTAGGAGTGACGGGCGCGAGTATGCCATTAACCATTCACGATACCGAGCTTACAATGCGCGAGTTTTCCGGAACTAATGGCATTCAACAGATATTGAAGGAACCTAAGATTTAATCCAAGGAGCATCCATGAAATTCAAGAACGATTGGACATTAGTTATATCGACCGGGCTTCTCGCCATTTTCGTCGTTTATGCGACGGCGGCCGAAGAACCTCGCGTAGTAACCATCGGCGCTAGCAAATTTCAGTTTTCTCCGTCTACGATCACCTTGAAAAAAGGCGAGCCGGTCAAGCTGCAACTAACCAGCGAAGACATCACGCACGGCTTCCTGGTGAAACCTTTGAAAATCGAAACCGATATCGTTCCCGGCAAAACCACCGAGCTTACCATCACTCCGCAAACCGCCGGAACGTTTCGCGCAATTTGCGATCACTACTGCGGTCCCGGCCACGGTGACATGCACATGACGGTCATAGTGACCGAATGATGCGGCAGGATGTTGTTCTCGAGCGGCATTGTGGCGCGGGCACTCGTGCCTGCCGTGCCGACACTCGTGTCGTCACGGGGTTTCACGC
>JBPCKZ010000191.1:0-64556 GCA_051003795.1 Bryobacteraceae bacterium
GCAAGCTCGGGATCGAGGAATTCAAGCGGCTGGTGACGGCTGAACGCGAGATCCTTCCCTACGATTCGCGCTGGACCGATTATCTGAAGGACGTGCCCACTGATTTGGAAGAAGCTCTCAAGCCGCCGTCATTGCTACGGATTGAAGCCGTGCGTCAGGAAGGGTTCGAACAGTGGCATCGAACCAACGTCTACCGTCAGCGGCAGGCCGGCTACGCTACCGTGACCGTGGCGCTTCCGCTCGGCGACATCACCGCTCCTCAATTGCGGCTGACGGCGGATGTGGCGCGAAAGTACGTGAAGGAAACCGTCCGCAGCACGGTGGAACAGAATCTGGTGCTGCGCTGGGTTAGCGAAGCGGACCTGCCCGCGCTCTACACCGAACTGAAGCGCGCGGACTTAGCGGCGCCGGTGGCGGGCACCATTGTGGACGTGGCGTCCTGTCCGGGGACGGACACCTGCAAGCTCGGCATCGCATCGTCGCGCGGACTTGCCGGAGAATTGCGGATGCGGCTCGCGGAGAAAGGCGCGGAACTGGACGAATCCATTCGCGGGCTGCGGATCAAGATCAGCGGCTGTTTCAATTCCTGCGGCCAGCACCACGTCGCGGATCTCGGCTTCTACGGCGTAAGCCGCAACAAGAATGGCTACACGGTCCCGCATTTTCAGGTCGTATTGGGCGGCGAGTGGACCAACAACGCGGGCACGTATGGGCTCGCGATCGGCGCGGTGCCTTCGAAGCGCATTCCGGAAACGGTGGACCGCATTACCGGACGCTATCTGGCGGAACGGTCCGATGGCGAAACCTTTCAATCGTTCATCAAGAGAATCGGCAAGGCCGAATGCAAGAAGATGATAGAGGAATTCACGGCCGTTCCGCCGCATGATCGGGATGCTTCGTTCTATAGCGATTGGAACGATCCGCGGGAGTTTACCATCGGCGACATGGGCACTGGCGAGTGCGCCGGCGAAGTAGTCGCGCCCATCGATTTCCAACTCGTCGCCTGCGAACGCGAAGTATTCGAGGCGCAGTTAAATTTGGATAGCGGCAACATCGAGAAGGCGGCGGTTCTGGCGTATGAATCGATGCTGCACGGGGCGCTCGCGCTGCTGAAGTTCAAGTTCATCTTCGCGCCCGAGGATCCCGAGAAAATCGTCGCCGATTTCCGAACGCATTTTTACGATACGGAATTATTTTTCGACCCGTTCGTTCGCGGCAAGTTCGCGTACGATTTCTTTAAGGCGCACGAAAATGTCGGGCGTGCCCACACCATCGAGACGGCGCATCAGCTTATCGAAGAAGCGCAGCTTTTCATTGAAGCGTGTTTTAGCTGTTACTCCCGCATGGCGTCGGCGCCCGCGATGGCGACGGCGTGACGGACGCAAATGCGGTGGATGCCAATGCGGTGCAGCACATCAACCTGAAGGTCTTCGTGGAACATCCACAAGCAATCGATTTAGCCGAAGCCATTCCGGTGTTCCACCGGTGGATTCGCGACAGCCTCTGTCCCGAAATGTTGATCGACGTGGCCGACTATCGCCATGTGCCGGCGGGGCCGGGCGTGATGCTGATCGGTCACGAGGCAAACTACAGTTTCGATAACCGCGAGACCCGCCTGGGGCTGCTTTACAATCGCAAAGCTTCGCTCGATGGAACGTTTCAAGACCGTCTGGAACAGGCGTACCGCGCGGCCGGGATGGCGTGCGGCAGGCTCGAAGACGAGCCGCCGTTTCACGGAAAGCTGAAATTCGATCGGAAGGCGCTCGAAGTTTTCGTGAACGACCGCCTGCTCGCGCCGAACACCGATGAGACCTGGCAAGCCTTGAGGCCCGAGATCGAAAAATTCTTTCCTGGCGCATCGATTGAGCGCGCCGGAGAACCGCGCGACCTTTTCCGGGTTTCGGTCACATTGCGGTAACAAGATAAATTCGCTGGGGTATGCTTTAGCTTGCCCGTTATGCAAGCGAGCCGTCGCACCCGAATCGCAACGGGCATTCCGCTATTCCTGGCGCTCTGCGCGGTATTCCTGATCCTCAATCGCGCCGCATACAAGGGTTATTTCCAAGACGACGAATTGGACAACATCAGTTGGGCTCCGCGCGCGCCCATGGAAACCTGGGTGCGAGGATTTCTCACTCCGCGATTCGATGCCGATAACTTCCGTCCCACGGGACATCTTTACTTCGCCGAAATGGGCAAGCATTTCGGATTGGATTTCCCGAAGTATGTAATTCCGATTCATCTGCTGCACCTGCTAAACGCCGGGATGGTCTGGCTACTCGCCCGCAAGGTGCAAGCGGGGCGGCTCGCCGCGTGGTCGGCCGCCGTGTTTTTCGCCTTGAACGTCGCCGCGTTCGACGCGTACTGGAAGCCCATGTACGTGTTCGATGTGATGTGCGCATCATTCTGCCTGTTGAGTATTTTGCTGTTCGCGCACGAGCGTTGGATACTCAGTTTCCTCGCGTTCTGGCTTGCCTACAAATCGAAAGAATTGGCGGTAATGCTTCCGGCTGTATTGGCCGCGTACGAATACTGGTTCGGCAAACGGCGATGGAAACCGCTGGCCCCATTCTTTCTGATTTCCGCATCGTTCGGCATGCAAGGCATCCTGCTCAATCCGAATAAGGATAACGACTATACATTCCGCTTCTCTCTCGCGGCCCTCAAAACAACCGTCCCCTTCTACTCGTCGCGGCTGCTGCTTATTCCGTACGGGGGTGTGGCCATCTTGGCATTGGCGTTGTTGCGGGACCGGCGCATCCGGTTCGGGATCGCGGCCATGTGCCTGTTCTTCTTGCCATTGATCTTCCTGCCGGGCCGCCTGTTTCCGGCCTATTGCTATCTGCCGCTCACGGGGGTTTCGATCGCCGTCGCCGGATTGATTTCGCTCGGTGAAACAGCTCACCCTCGCGCGATAGTGCCGGTAGTGATAATTCTGTTTGCGATCTGGATGCGCCGCGACATTCAGGAGTTGCGCCGCGACCGAAGCGGGACGCTCGCGGCCGACAACGGCGCCCGCGCTTTCGTAACCGCAATCCAGAACTACGCGAAGGCGCATCCGAAGCCGCGCACCGTGGTTTACGATTCGGTTCCCCCGGGCCTGCACCACTGGGGCGTGACGGCGGCGGTGAACATCGCGTATCATCAATCGGGCATGGAGAGCCGCTTTATCGATTCACCGGAAGCGAGGGAAGCCTTGAAACACGGCCCTGTCACGTTCATGAGCTGGGACGAGCAGGAGCGCCGCGTCCACTTTACCGCGCGCGACGGGGACGCGAATGAAGCCGCTTACATTACCATGGGTCACGATACGCCGCCGTGGCAACTTGTCTCGGGCTGGTTGGGTATCGACGGCTATTTCCAGTGGATCGAGCCGCAAGCGATCGCGTACTTGCGGCGGCCGCCCGATGCAAGCAAGTTCGAATTGAACGTGAACGTCAGCCCCGAGTTGATTCGCAAAACCGGGCATTCCAAGGTCGAAGTGCGGCTGAACGGCGTGACGATCGGCGCAAAGGATTTCACGGCGGCAGGGTGGCAACGCGGTGTTTGGGCGCTCCCGGAAGGACACGCGGGACACACTGGACAGACGGGACAGACTCGCGTGGATTTTTTGGTCAGCCCTGGGTTTCCGGCGGATTCGAATAACAAGAGAGTAGGGATCGCGATCGTCTCATTCGGATTCCTGCCGCCGGAGCGTTAGCGGGATTGCCAGATATGAAAATCCCAAAACTCCAATGGATTATCGCGGCGATGCTGTTTCTCGCCACCGCGATCAACTACACCGATCGCGGCGCGCTCTCGATCGTCTCGACCGACATCCGGCGAGAGTTCCACATGACGGAGCAGGACTACTCGTGGGTCCTGTTCTTTTTCATGCTCGCGTACGCCATCATGTATGCCGGGTCGGGTTACATCGTCGACCGGCTCGGGACGAAGCGCGGCTTCGCGGTGTTCATCGGCTTCTGGTCCTGCGCCGCGATGCTGCACGGTTTCGCGCGCGGATTCTGGTCGTTGGTCTTCTGCCGTTTCCTCTTGGGATTGGGCGAGCCCGGCAATTGGCCAGCCGCCGCGAAAGCTGTCGGGGAATGGTTTCCCGCGCGGCAGAGGGCGCTTGGCGTGGGAATTTTCAACGCCGGGTCGTCGCTTGGCTCCGCTTTGGCCGGACCCGTCATCGCATCGCTCACCCTTATTTTCGGATGGCGCGTGGCCTTCGTGTTTACGGGCGTGATTGGGCTGGCGTGGCTCATCGCGTGGTTGATCCTTTACGATCCCCCGCACAAGAACCGCTGGCTGCGCGCCGATGAATACGCCGCGCTTAAGGACGAAGTGGAGCCGCCGGCACAAACACGGGCGGCATCGGCGAAGAGCGTCGATTGGCGCAAGGTAATTCGCATGCGCGAGTGCTACACCTTGATACTCGCGCGGTTCTTCACGGACCCCGTGATTTACTTCGTGATCTTCTGGCTGCCCGAATATCTGCACAAGGAGCGGGGGTTCAACCTTGCCATGATCGGGCGCTACGGCTGGATTCCGTTCCTATTCGGCGGCATCGGCTACGTGGTGGGGGGATGGCTTTCCGGGCGGTTGATCCGCGCCGGCTGGGAACTGCCCGCCGCGCGAAAAGCGGTGATGGTGATGGGGGCGGCCGTGATGCCGATCGCGATCTTCGCGCCGCATGCGCCCAACGCCGCAATGGCGATCGGCGCGACGTGCTTCCTCACGTGGGGTCACGCTTTCTTCACGTCCAATATACAGGCCCTTCCTACGGATCTGTTCAAGGGCCAGGAAGTGGGGACGGCAACGGGCTTTTCAGGCATGGGAGGCGCGGTAGGCGGGATGATCGCCAACTTGGGAACGGGTTATCTGGTGCAGCATTTCTCGTACTCACCGGTTTTTCTGCTTGCCGGCTTGATGCATCCGCTGGCCGTGACGCTGGTGTACGTTATGCTACCGGCCCGCCGGCTGCACCCTATTAACGCCCGCGGTGTCGCTGAAACCGTGCGCTGACGGCGTGGAATCGTTTTCCGGACGGTAGTTGCCGTAGGTGATCTCCTCTTCGAGATCGCGCGTCTTGACCACCAAAATCCGCGCGGTGCCGTTGATGTCGATTCGTTTCACAACCCAAATCCCCCCGTTGAGATCGTTCAGCCGCGTCCGCTCCATTAGAATTTTCGAGCCTTTCGCGACCCGCGCCAGAATGAACCCGAAGGACACGGTATCCATCACATCGGCTTCCGCCCGCGCCCATTCCAGATCCTGCTTGTCGATGTAAAGCCGGGCTTCGATTTTGGGGAAAATGCGGGACGACAGGTTGTGAGGACGAAAATTGGGATTCGGAGTGCACCGGACCAAATATGCCGGACGGCCTTCGATGGTTCGTTCACCCAGGAGCTTGAACTGAAACGCGTCCGGGACTTCCTTCAGGAAGTTGCGCTGATTTTGATAATCGTCAATCCGTTTCCGCCGTTCGCCGGGCGATTCATGGCTGCGCTCCGCAACCGTCTTGTCGTACTTCTCTTTCTCTCTGGCCTGCCAGACTGGCGACAAAGGATGTCCGTCCTTCTCGATCAGCCGCTCGTAGGGCGTGCCGTCGATAGTAGTCACCTGGTTGACGCTAATGCTTCTGGCGCCGCTCTTCATCTCCACGTCCCGCTGCGTGTACGTGTAATTCACGGCGGCGCGCCAATCGCGTTGATAGTTGTCGAGCGATTTCCGGACCAGCTCACGGGCGTCGGGCTCACCCGGCAAGATGGACGCGAACGCCAGCGCGACGACGAGCGTCTTCATGTAATCAAGATACAAGCACATACGCTTCCAATCGTCAATTGGCGATGCTCGCGAGTACTAAGGGGTGCCGTTTGTGAGTACTAGGAAGCGGGAATCCGGACGGAACAGGGTCTGGTTGCGCTCCGGGCCGGCGGAGATCGAGCCTATCTCGACCCCGGTCTGCTTCTCCAGGAAGTAAACGTATCGTTTCGCGTTATCCGGCAGTTCCGCGAACTCGGTGATGTGCCCGGTCGAGGTTTGCCAGCCCGGCAGGCACTCGTAAACCGGCTCGACCGCGGCGAGCGCACCGGTGGTGGAAGGCATTTCGAGCAGTTCCCGCCCTCCCGACCGATACTTAACGCACACGGGAATGGCCGCGAGGCCGTCGAGCACGTCCAGCTTGGTGATCGCGAGACTATCGAATCCGTTAATCATGGCCGTGTACCGAAGCAGCGGGACATCGAACCAGCCGCATCGCCGCGGGCGGCCGGTCACGGAACCGAATTCATTGCCGCGACGGCGGATTTCATCGCCCTTCGAATCGAGCGCCTCGCTCGGGAACGGGCCTCCCCCTACGCGGGTAATGTAGGCTTTCGAAACGCCAATCACGCCATCGATGCGCGTGGGTGGAACGCCCGTCCCGGTGCAAGCGCCGCCCGCGGCCGAACTGGAAGAAGTTACGAACGGATATGTTCCGTGGTCTAAATCGAGCATGGTGCCTTGCGCCCCCTCGAACAGGACGCTCTGTCCGGCGGCAATCGCGTCGTTCAGCAATTGAGCCGTGTCGCAAACCATGGGGCGGATTCGCTCCGCGAATTCGAGATATTGACAGCGAATGGCCGCGAGATCCAGGTCGCCATCGAGGTCGAAAGCCGCCGCGATGATCTTCTTATCCTGGGCGAGCGCGTCGTACGCGGCCGTGAATGTTTCACGATCGAGCAGGTCCGCCATCCGAATGCCCCGGCGCGCGGCTTTGTCTTCGTAACAGGGGCCGATGCCGCGCGAAGTCGTCCCAATGGAAACTCTTCCGGGACGATTTTCGGAGAGCTTTTCCATGATCCGGTGGGAGGGCAAGAGCACGTGCGCGCGATTGCTGATGCGGAGTTGTCCGGTGACGGCGACACCCGCTTGTTGCAGCATTTCGATTTCGGCGAGCAACGCCGCCGGATCGATCACCAGGCCGTTGCCGATCACGGCGCGCTTGCCCGGATGAAGGATACCGCTGGGGATCAGCTTCAGAACGAATTTCCGGTCGCCGATCAGGATTGTGTGGCCGGCGTTATGGCCGCCTTGGTAGCGCGCCACGATATCGAAGCTGCCGGAGAGTAGATCGACGATCTTCCCCTTGCCCTCGTCTCCCCACTGCGATCCCAATATGATTATGTTGCTCATTGGTCAAACGCGCTAATTGTACCGCAGGCCTCTTTTTCTTTTGCGGAACAACGCCCGCCCCGCCGGTGTCTACCTAATCAGAAAGCGCACTGCTCACTCGAGCGACCGATCACTGGACAAACTGAGTTATACGCTTCACGAAGGAAGAGGAGAACCATGTTCGAGCAGACGTTCGTCAATCAAGACGCGTCCCGGCGCAAGCCTTGGATGGTAGCTGTATCGGTCGCGGGGCAATTGGCGATGGTCGCCGCGGCCGTGATCGTTCCCGTGTTGCACACCGAGACGATTTCGATGAGGCCGCCGTCGATGCTGTACGCGAGGATGCCTCCGCGCGTGGCGGTCGAGATCAAGAGTATGCCGCGGCCGGCCTCGGCCAGGCAGCCGAGAGTTTTCGTTCCGGCGATCTTGCATGGGCCAATCCGCATACCCACTCGCATCGCGGCGATCGACGAAGCCCCGCTGCTTCCGCCCGGCGCCCTGCCTCTGGAAGGCGCCGGCGGCACGTCGGGAGCGAGCGCGCTTGGCGATTTTTTTCCGCCTGGCGCGGTGAAGGCCCCTGTCAAACCACCGCCCGCCGAGACGCTGAAGCCGAAACCGGTCCAGGCGATTCGGGTGGCGAGCGGTGTTCAGGGCGCAAAACTCATTCACGAAGTAAAGCCCGCCTATCCGCCGCTGGCGAAGGCGGCGCGGATCTCCGGCACGGTTAGAATTCGCGCCGTGATCGGAAAGGATGGAACCATCCGCGATCTGCAATTGATTAGCGGGCCGCCGTTGCTGGTCGAAGCCGCGTTGAACGCGGTCAAGCAGTGGAAGCCGACGCTGCTGAATGGGGAGCCGGTGGAAGTGATTACGCAGATCGATGTGAATTATATTTTGGGCGGGTGAATGGATAACGCTGAATCGCATGGCGACGCAGCGGCTCTGTAACATCGGGTTGTCGCGCATTGAGATACCGAGCCGCGACCGTTAGGAAGCGGTTGTCGCAATTTTTTTCGCGTTCCGAGCGAAGCGATAGTGCTAATGTTTGATGGGCGGGCCACTAGACTAGAGTCACTCAGGAAGATGCCGAAGACGTCTTTCTCAATGAACCTTCGCCATTCGCGGAGAGCGGGAAGCCGATGGCGACTACGAAGAAGATAATTCCTGAGTTTCGTTCCGAAGAAGACGAGCGCAGCTTCTGGCCTGAGCGGGATTCGACTGAGTTCATCGACTGGCATACCGCCCACAGGGGTCGGTTTCCGAATCTGAAACCCTCTCTTCGCACCAAGCGCGACGTCCCTACCAACCTTTGCTAAAGGTTTTTCTCGCGGAGCGCCGCCCCTAGCGCGATTCCTTTCCCGGCCCATACAAAATCATTCCCGGCCGCGCGCCCGTGTGCGTCCCCTTTTCCAGCACCATCTTTCCATTGACGATCACGTACTCCACTCCCTCGGCGTACTGATGAGGTTTCTCCCACGTCGCCGTGTCGATAATCTTCGCGGGATCGAAAATCGTCACGTCCGCCCACATGCCCGGACGCAGCAAACCGCGGTCGTAAACGTGAATCTTCGACGCGTTGGCCGAAGTCATCTTGCGAATCGCCTCCTCCAGCGTCAGCACGCGCTCGTCCCGCACATACCGTCCCAGCACGCGCGGAAACGTCCCGTAAAAGCGCGGATGCGGATTGCCGGCGGAGAGCGGCCCCGTCGTTTTCAGCGCCGTTCCATCGGAACCGATCGAGACGAACGGCTGCTTCAACGCGTAGCGCATGTCGTTCTCGTCGTGGTGAAAGAAAATCGTGGGCACGGAGCCATGGTTCGCTTCGAGCAACTCGAAGAGGGCGTCAATCGGCTTCCCCCCAAGCGACTGAATGACTTCATTCATCCGCTTGCCCTCGAATTTTTTGTATTGCGGGTTCGACATTGAAACCAGCAACATCCCTTCCCAGCTTCCGGTGGCCGTGTAGTGGTCGTACCAGTTCGACCCCGGAATGCCATGCTCGATTTCGTTTTCTAGCCGAGGCCGCAGCTTCGGATCTTTCAACCGGGCGAGAAACGCGCCGGTGCCGCCTTCGTGCGCCCAAGGCGGAATAATGCTCGCGAGATCGTTCTGTCCCGCGCGATATGGATAGACGTTGGCCGTGACTTGCTGGCCGTTCGCGCGCGCTTGCGCAATCGTCGAAATAAGCTCCGGCATCTTGCCCCAGAGCTTGTGGTCGGCCAGTTTGAGGTGAATGATATCGACGGGCGCGCCGCTTCGCCGCCCGATGTCGATCGCTTCGGCCACCGATTCAAACACGCCCTGTCCTTCGGTGCGCATGTGGGTCGAATAAATTCCGCCGTACTCGGCGGCCACCTTGCACATGGCGACCAACGAATCGGTATCGATCCAGGAACCCGGCGGACCGCTCAACGAACTCGCCACGCCCAGGGCGCCCTGCCGCATCGCCTGCCGGACGAGAGACTGCATTTCCTCGAGCTCGGCGGGCGTGGGCGGCGCGGGCTTCGCGCCGCGAGCGTACATCCAGATCCGGCTAGATCCCACGTAAGTGCCGATGTTGGTCGAGACGCCTGTCCGCAAGACGTGCGCGAAGTAGCCGTTGAAATCGGTCCAATCGACGTGCTCGGCCTTCGTCTCGATCTCGCCGTCCTGCTTTCCCCCAACCGGCGCCGCCGATCCGCCCTCGCCGAAGATCATCGACGTCACGCCTTGGCGAACCATGCTTTCGGCGTTGCCATCGGTCAGGATCGAATAATCGGAGTGGTTGTGGATGTCGATGAAACCGGGCGATACGACAAGATTTTTCGCATCGATAATCCGTTTGGCGGTAGCATTTCGCAGAGGGCCCATTGCGGCAATCTTCCCGTTGGCGATCGCGATATCGCCGATCCAGGTCGCGTTTCCGGTGCCATCGGCAACCAGGCCGCCGCGAATCAGAATGTCATAATCCTGGGCCGGAAGCAGCAACGCCAAAGCTACTCCGAGAAGAATCGGCTTCATGCCAAGATTGTATCTACTCAAATGCGATTCGTACCGGCATTGTTACTTTTGGGTTACGCGGCATGTGGGCCGGCGTGCCGCGCCGCCACCGGATTTCTCCCTGGCGCGCGGGTGCTTCTCGACGCGCATAACTGCTACCCGTATGACGGGAAGTGGGCCGACCGCATCGATCGCGCGCTCTCGACGGGCGCGCCGCTCGCAATCGAGCAGGACCTTGCCTGGAACGGAACACACAACATTGTGACGCACGGCCGGCCATTCCTCGGGAATGAGCCGACGCTGAAATCGTACTTCTTCGAAAGGATTCGCCCCGTCATCGAACAAGCTCTCGAGAGCGGCGATCGCCGGAACTGGCCGCTGATCACGCTCAACCTCGATCTCAAATCCGAAGAGCCCGAGCTGCTTGCCGATATCTGGTCGGTGTTTGGCGAATACAAGGATTGGATCACGACCGCGGAGCGAGGGGCCGATCCGTCCGCGGTAACACCCTTCGATCTGAAGCCCGTGCTGGTGTTGACCGGCGTCTCCGATGCGCAACAAAAAGTTTTCCACGATCAAGTGCCGGTGGGAGGACGGCTACGCGTTTTCGGCGCGGCGCATCCGGATACCGGTCCCGCGAATCTAACAACCCAGCAAAACATTGAACGCGCGGTATCGCTGCCGCCCGGCCGGCTGGCGCCCGAGCCGGCAACCAACTATCGCCGCTGGCTGAATTTTTCCTGGTATCCGGTTGAGAAAGGGGGTCAGACACAGGCTGGCGAGTGGACCGCGGCATCCGACGACCGCCTCCGGTCGCTGGTGAATCATGCGCACTCGCGCGGACTTTGGATTCGCTTCTATACTCTAGATGGATTAGCGGACCCAGCCGTCGGAGGATGGGATGCCCAATATAATTTCGGCTCTTTGGATGCGGTTCGCGTCCGCTGGCAAGCCGCGATCGACGCCGGGGTAGACTTCGTGGCTACGGACCAATATGAAGCGCTTTCAGCGGTGTTAAAAGAGCACAACAAGCCGCGCGTGCTGGTGCATGGACATCGCGGCGCTCGCGCCATGCGGCCCGAGAACACGATCCCGGCATTCAAGTACGCCATTGCGGCCGGCGTGGATGCACTCGAGCTCGACATGGCGGTAACCAAAGATAACGTGCTGGTGGTTTCGCACGATCCGTTGCTCAACCCGGCAATCTGCCAGGGTCCGCGGCCCGGTATCGCGATCCGTCAGCTTACGCTCGCCGAATTGCGCGAGTACGACTGCGGCGGACAAAAAAATCCCAATTTCCCGAAACAGGTTGCCATCCCCGGCACGCGCATGCCGACTCTCGACGAAGTTTTCGACTTGGCGGGCGACGGGAATTTCGATTTCAATATCGAGACCAAGAGTTTTCCCGATAAGCCGCAATACACGCCCCCGCCGGACGAATTCGGGCGGCTCGTGCTGGAGGCGATCCGCCGGCATCGTTTGGAATCGCGCATAATTTTGCAAAGCTTCGATTTCCGCACCCTGCAAGCGATGAAGAAGCTGGACCCAAACATCCGGCGCTCCGCGTTGTACGAGGGAACGGATCGCGACTTCGTGAAGATTGCCGGGGAAGCGGACGCGACGATTATCAGCCCGTACTACAAGCTGGTGACGCCCGAAAACGTTCGCGCCGCGCATCAGGCGGGACTGCAAGTTGTGCCATGGACCGTGAATGCGCCCGAAGATTGGAAGACGCTAGTGAATGCCGGAGTGGACGCGATCATCAGCGACGATCCGGCGGCGCTGATTTCGTGGCTGCAAAAAAACCGTTAGGTTTTCCCGCCCCTACGATTCCGATTTCACCGTCTCCCGCGCCTTCAAGAACACATCCACGTTGCCTTTATCGATCAGCGTGGCGCCCGTATCGATAAACGTCGGGATCGGCGAGAACGGATCCATCGCGTAGTTGCCGTCAAGCGTCTTCAGCTTGTGGTGCACTAACGTGTCCAGCATTTGCAATCCGAAGTACCCCATGGTGTACGGCTTCTGCGCGATTGTGGCGGCGATCTTGCCCTTTTGAATCCAATTCAACGTGCCCTCGTCGGTGTCGAAAGCCATGATGATTTTTCCGCTGACGTTGTTCCGGTCGAGCACCTCCGCCACTTCCTTGCCGGCAAGCGCCTCGAGACAGATGAATCCGTCGATCTTTTCTTTTTTATTGATTAATTCCGTCGTCGTGTCGAACGCAATGCGCGGGTCGCCTTTTATGTCCACGGTTTGCACGATCTTCAATCCGGGATGATCGGCGAGCGCGTCCTTGTAGCCGTGCAGCCGTTCGGTCAAATTCGCCTGGCTGGGCATCGTGAACACCACCAGATTCCCTTTGCCATTCATCTGCTTCGCGAGAGTCTTGCCGCCCATCAACCCGGCGTCGTAATTGTTCGTTCCAATGAACATCAGCCGCTTGCTGCCCGGATCGTCGGAATCCATGGTGATCACGGGCACCCCGGAAGAAATGGCGCTATTGATCGCCGGAGTGAGCAGCGCCGCATCCGCCACGGAAATCAGAATACCGCTGGGCTTCAGCTTGGCGACGCGCGACAATTCGGCCTCTTCCGCCTTCGGGTCGTACGTGTCGGGCCCGGTCATTTCAGCCTTGACGTTCATCTGGCTAGCTTGGCGGATGAACCCGCTCGCGGCAGTCTGCCAATAAGGCACCTTGATGTTGGAGGCGATCAGGTAAAACTTCTCTTTAGCGTCGTGCGCCGGGCTTGCGCACCCCAAAAGCGTCAGAAGCGAACAGCAAATCGGTAAAGCTTTCCGGTTGATGGAGGTGTCGAGTGACATAGCGTTCACTCATTTAATCACAACCGCGCCTCCGGGAGCGCGGGCCGGATTTCCAACGAGTTTCGCGACCGGCCCGAGGTTACGGTTGCGTTCCATCCACCTTCTGGCCGGAGAGCAACAGCTTCAACTCGCCTAGACGGAAAGAGAATAGCGCCGAGAAAACCTTCGCAATGCGGAATTTCAGGCCTGCCCGGAATCCGAAATACTTCGAGAGATAAACCGCCGTACCGGCGGCGCGGTCGGCGGCGTACTGCGTCCGGATACGCGCATCCGGCTCGTTGCCAATGGAATGGTGGACGGCGCGCGCGCGATGCAACACCAGCACCTTCTTCCCTGAGCGTCTAACCTGCATGTTTAAATCCAAGTTGCTGCCAAAGGTTCCATAGTGCTCATCCACATACCGGAGCGCTTTCAGAAAAAAACTGCGGAACATGATGGCCGCGCCCGATGCGCAGGCTACTTCCCGGTCTTCGTCTCCGGCGAAAGGATCCCAGGAGACTTCCGGCCGGCCGGCGGTGGGAAGCTCGCAAATTTGGGGCGCCGGGTTGCCGTCGCCATCCACCAGCAAGGGGCAGACGGCGCCGATCTCCGGCCTGGTTTCGAGAATCGCGGCCAGCTCGGCGACCGCTTCGGGCGTGATTTCGGTATCGTCGTGGAGCAGCAGCACGAACTCGCCTTCCGCGCTTCGCAATCCCAGATTGAGAGCCTTGGTCAGGCCAAAATTGCGAGGAATGCGAATGAAGCGGACATGCGGGAATTCGGATTCAAGTTGAGCGCTGCCGTCGTTTGAGCCGTTGTCGGCGACAATGACCTGATAGGCGGAGCCAAGCCGCCCCAGGCATTTCCGCAACAGCGCGATGCGATTGTGAGTGACCACAACCACGGAAACGCGCACCGTCTGGGGAGCCTGCCCGGTTTCGATTGCCAACCCGCCATTGTATGATGAGGTCCGCCCTTATAAAAGTCGCATGAGTGGAGCAACGGCGGCAGCGCAACGGTTATAGCCCTTGCGACTCGCGTTTTTGCGCTTTTCGATCAATCCCGAAGCCGGCGCGCAAAGGCGCCCCCGCTTTCGAACTCCTCTTTCACCTGGCGGGTACGCAGATTCTCGCGGATGTGCTCCAGCTTCGCGATATAGATTTGCAGCGCTTCGGAGATGGCATTCGTGTTCGTCGCCAGGATGTCGCGCCAGAGGTCGTAGGAACTGAGCGCGAGCCGCGTTGCATCCACCAACCCCGGCCCGGCCACGCGCGCGGCTTCGGGGCAACTCTCGGCAAGCGTGGCGGCGAGCGCCGTCGAAGCGAGTTGCGGAACGTGCGAGCTGAAGGCCACCATGCGGTCGTGCTCCTCGGCCCCGATCGCCACCGTGCGAGCGCCAATCTTTGTTAACCACTCGATAAATGTCCGGGCGGCGGGTGTTTCGAGCTCCTCCGGGTTGGCGGGCGCAAGCACGTAAGGCCGTCCGGCAAACAACCGCGAATCGGCGGATTCGACTCCCCGCGTCTCTTTGCCGGCCATCGGATGTCCGCCCAAAAACTGGCAACCGTGAAGGCTTGCTTGAGCGGCCGACACGATTGCGTTCTTGGTGCTTCCTGCATCGGTAACAAGCGCCCCCGGCCGCGGGTGAAGAGAATCCAAGTGGCGGATCGTATCCAGAATTCCGCCGATCGGCTGGGCCAGGTAAATAACGTCGGCAATGGGAACCGCGCGCTCGATCGGGAGGCCTTCGTCAATTGCGCCGAGAGCGACGGCCTTGCGTGTGGTCTGATTTGAACTGACGCCTAAGATGCGCCCATCGAATCCCGCGGCTCTCAGCGCGAGACCAAAGGAACCGCCGATCAGGCCCACGCCGACAATTGCGACCGTCCGCACTTAAATATCCCGGCCCACCGCCGGGGCGATCTGTTTCAACTGGACCATCAACTCACGAAACCGCTCGGGGAAGAGGGTTTGGGCGCCGTCGCTGATGGCGTGGTCCGGGTCGTGATGCACTTCAATCAGCAGTCCATCGGCGCCGGCCGCAATGGCCGCCCGTGCCATCGCGGGGACCAGATCGCGACGACCGGTACCGTGCGACGGGTCGGCAATCATGGGCAGATGGGAGAGCTTTTTGACAATCGGGATCGCCGAAATATCCATGGTGTTGCGAGTGAATGTTTCAAATGTGCGGATGCCGCGCTCGCACAGAATCACGTCGTAATTGCCGCCGGCGAGAATATATTCGGCCGAAAGCAGCAGCTCTTCAATCGTCGAAGCAATACCGCGCTTGAGCAAAACCGGCTTGCGTAGACGCCCCAATTCCCGCAGCAGATTGAAATTCTGGCTATTGCGCGCGCCGACTTGCAGAATATCGGAATACGCTTCGAGCAGCGCGATTTGCGTCTGGTCCATTACTTCACTGACCACCAGCAGTCCGTGCGCGTCCGCGGCTTGACGCAGGAGCTTGAGGCCTTCCTCTCCCATCCCCTGAAAACTGTACGGCGAGCTGCGCGGCTTGAAAGCGCCGCCGCGGATTACTTTCGCGCCGCTCTCCGTGACGATTTCAGCGGCCTTCCGTATCTGATCCGCGCTCTCCACGCTGCATGGCCCCGCCATGACGACCACGCGCTTGCCGCCGATCTCGACGTTCTTGATGCGGACCACCGTGCCGCCCGGGCGGAAGCTTCGGCTCGCCAGCTTATAGGGAGAGACGATGCGATGAGCCTCTTTTACGCCCTCCATCACTTCGAATACCGCGGTGTCGAAATCCTCGCGGCCACCCACTCCGCCGAGTACCGTGTGCAACACGCCGGTTGAGCGGTGCACGTCGAATTTCATCTCGGTCAGCCGGTCGATCGCGCGTTGGATTTGCGCTTCGGTTGCGCCTTCCTGCATCACTACCAGCATTCAGTCCCGCTCCATGCGCTCGCGCTGAACTTTGCGCATCTCGTCGATGATTCTTTCAAACACCCGCTTGACGGCATCGCCGCTCAACGGACCGCGATTGTGTTCCACGATATTTTGATACACCTGATCCTCCCTTTTCGGTTCGTAGATTGGCATTTGGGCGGATTTCTTGATGCGGCCGATTTCTTCGACGGTCCGGGTTCGCTCGTTGAGCAGAGCGAGGATACGCCTGTCCACGTCGTCAATGCGCTCGCGGCATTGGGCCAGAGCCGCGAGCGCGGCTTCGCGCGTCATGTCACGATCGCGGGATCGCCGCCGCCGCGTCACCGGCAGGCACGTCGCGCGACACCTTTCCCCGCCTCTCCACCAACTCGACCATACCCTGCGCCAACTTCTTCCCCACGGTGATCCGATAGGGAATTCCGATCAGCTCCGCGTCCTTGAACTTTACGCCGGCGCGCTCGTCGCGGTCGTCCAGCAGCGCGTCCAGACCAAGAGCGAGGCAGCTTTGATAGATCTCTTCCGCCGCGCGCTTCTGCGCGGCATCGGAAATGTTCACCGGCGTTATCACCGCGGTAAAAGGCGCGATCGAGGGAGGGAGCGCCATCCCGTCCTTATCGTGATGCTGTTCCACCGCCGCGCTCAGGATTCGCTCGAGGCCGATCCCGTACGAACCCATGATCACCGTCACCTCGCCGCCGTCGGCGTTCAGCACTTTCAAGCCCATCGAGTCCGAATACTTGTATCCGAGTTTGAAAATGTGGCCGACTTCGATTGCTTTTTTAATCTCCAGGGGCGATCCACAGTTCTTGCAGGTGTCGCCGGACGCCACTTGGCGCAAATCGTAAACCTCCGACCGAAAATCCTTGCCGGGCGTCACGTGGCGCAAATGATAGTCGTTCCGGTTCGCTCCGGCGATCATATTCCGGCGGCCTTCGAGCGCCGCATCGAGAACAATTGTTAACCCTTGGATGCCCATGGGTCCCAGCGATCCCGGGTCCGCGCCGAACGCCTGCCGGATCTCCTCGGGCGTCGCGGGACGCACTTCCCCCACCTTAATCGCCGCCGCGAACTTCGTCTCGCTCAATTGATGATCGCCGCGCACTAGCGCAAGTACCGGCTTGCCGCCCGCAATCATGACCAGGCTTTTCATTTGCGAAGTCTCGGGCAAGCCCGTCAATTCGGCTACTTCGGCAATCGTCTTTCGTCCCGGAGTATGAAACGCTTCCGGCTCACGATCGCCTTCGGGATCGGCGTTTGCGGGATCGGCCGGCCGCGATACCGCCTTCTCTAGATTCGCCGAATAGCCGCATTGCGGGCAGAGCACAACGTAATCCTCTCCCGCGTCCGACGCCACCATGAACTCCATCGACTGGCTGCCGCCCATGGCGCCCGAATCGGCTTCGACGGCGGCGTACTCCAAACCGCAGCGCGAGAAAATGCGGCAGTACGCGTCATAGTGTTTCTGAAACGCGAGATCGAGACCTTCCGGCCCCATATCGAATGAGTACGAGTCCTTCATGATGAACTGGCGCACGCGCAGCAATCCCGATTTGGGCCGCAGCTCATCGCGAAACTTGGTCTGAATCTGATACCAGATTTGCGGAAGCTGCTTATAGCTGCGCAATTCGCCGCGCGCGATCGAGGTCATCACCTCTTCGTGCGTCATCCCCAGGCACAGGTCGCGCTGAAAGCGGTCTTTCAGCCGAAACATGTTATCGCCCATTACGTCCCAGCGCCCCGATTCCCGCCAGACTTCGGCCGGATTCAAGGCTGGCAGCAGCATCTCCTGGCCGCCAATCGCGTCCATCTCTTCGCGGACGATCTTGGTGATTTTCAGCAGCGCGCGCTGCGAGAGAAATAGGTGGCTGTAGATGCCGGCTGAAAGCTGCCGGATGTATCCGGCGCGCAATAGCAGCTTGTGGCTGACGACCTCCGCCTCGGCGGGGCTTTCGCGCAAGGTGGGGATGAATAGCTTGCTCCAGAGCATAAATGTCGTTGAGGAAAGTCTTTATTTTACACGCCTCGTTTCAAATTAATTAGTGGTAATGCGGTTGCTTTCGCGGTAGCGGGGGCGGCATGACGCGCGTCTCTCAAATCGCGGAGGCAGTTATGAAACAGATTTTCGGCAAGAGCGCAGTTGGATTCGGGATGCTGCTGATCGGCTTCGGCGCGCAGCTTGGACAAGCGCAGGTTTACGATGGACGCGGCTACCGCGGCGGCGATCGCGGCCCTAATGCGAGCTATGCGCTTTTCGATCAAGTGCAGGCGGACCTGAACCGGGCGGCCACTTTCGGCTACCTGCGCGGCGGACAACGCCGGGAGTTGGCAAAGGCGAGCCGCGATTTGGCCGAGTTCGAAGGCCGCTGGAGCCGGGGCCGGTTCGACCGTCACGAACTCGATGAAGCCATCGGACGGATTCAGCATGTGGTCGATCACTCAGGCTTGAACTACCGCGACCGCTCCGCGCTACTGGACGATGTCGGGCGGATGCGCCAGTTCCGCGCGTATGAAAGCGGCAGATATCAAGGCTATCGGCGTTAAAGCGCGGACAAGTCTAGTGGCCCGCAAGGGTTACCGGATGCGGGATTCAAAGCCGGTTCCGCTATCATGAAAGAGCCGCCCGTTTTCCCGATCCGATGCAAGATACCGCAATTCTCGAGCTGCCATTTGGCCTCCATTTTGGAGATCTGTACGACCGGAACGGCCTGGTCCAGTTGGACGCCGCGTTTTTATTGGATTTGGCGGCGAGCAGCCCCGATTTGCGCGCGCAGGTCCTGAGTGCCCGACGCAATCCCGACAGTCTCACTCGCGCGGAAAATTCCGCGTTGACGATCGGCTTGGCCCCCTATCTGGAGGATTTCATCGGTCTGCTCTTCGGCGTTTCGAGTGAGCTGCGCGAACTTCAAGGCCGCCATAACGCGCTCGCTCCCATCTTTTCCGTCAAACGGAAGTTCGTTCAGCGGAAAGCGCTGACGGGAGTCACGACCGAACAGGCGGGAGCCATTGACGGACCCGCGATCGCGCTCCAATTGGAAGCGCTATTTGGGGAGCCGCTAACACAGAAAAGTTTCGCGGCGCACGTCGCGCGCCGGCTTGAGGCGGAAGCAACGCACGCCGCCGCGCTTCGCTTGTCCGCACAATACGCGGCATGGGCGACGCTCTCGAACGCCGGAAAAGCGAAGCACCGCTTCGACGTGCTCTTCAAGATTCCGCGCAAGCTCGACATGAACCATCTGGTTCCGGTCGAAACCGTTCACGAGAATGGCCACGCGGCCTTCCAGCTTCATCCCGATCACTGGCGGCATCGCGAAGGTTTCCGCTTGACCGACCATGGCGCCGATCTCACCGGCGCGCTCGATCAAGCCCATTACTGCATCAAGTGTCATCATCAGGGAAAAGATAGCTGTTCCACGGGCCTCAAAGAGAAGGATGGCGGTTTCAAGAAGAGCGGCTTCGGCGTTACGCTCGCGGGTTGTCCGCTCGAAGAGAAGATCTCCGAGATGAATGAGGTCAAAGGCCGCGGCAATCCCATCGGCGCGCTCGCCATCGCCGCGATCGATAATCCGATGGTGGCCGGCACGGGACACCGGATCTGCAACGACTGCATGAAATCCTGTATTTTCCAGAAGCAGGAGCCGGTCGATATTCCGCAGGTGGAAACGCGCACGCTGAAAGATGTTCTGGATCTGCCCTGGGGCTTTGAAATCTATAGCCTGCTTACGCGTTGGAACCCGCTGAACTTCGCGCGCCCGTTTCCGCGCGCGGAAAGCGGACGCACGGTCCTGGTGGTGGGCCTGGGACCCGCCGGGTTCACGCTTGCGCATCATCTGATGAACGACGGGCACGCCGTCGTGGGCGTCGACGGCTTGAAAATCGAACCATTGCCGGGCGAATTTTCGGGCGTGGATCCGTTCGGCGCGCGAGTTCCGTTTCGCCCGATAAGGGACATTTCCGAACTTTACGAACGCCTGGATCATCGCGCCATGGCGGGCTTCGGCGGCGTAGCCGAGTATGGCATTACCGTCCGCTGGAACAAGAACTTCCTGAAGATCATCCGGCTGTTGCTCGAACGACGGCGCGAATTCAGCATGTTCGGCGGAGTCCGCTTCGGCGGCACCATGACGGTCGATAGCGCGTTCGAGATGGGCTTCGATCACATCGCACTCTGCATGGGCGCCGGACGGCCCACGGTCATCCCGATGAAGAACGGGTTGGTGCGCGGGGTGCGGCAGGCGTCGGATTTCCTGATGGCGCTGCAGCTAACCGGCGCCGCGAAAACGGAATCGCTCGCGAATCTGCAGGTCCGCATGCCGATCGCGGTGATCGGCGGCGGATTGACCGCGATCGATACGGCGACGGAGTCGCTCGCATATTACGTCGTGCAAGTTGAAAAATTTCTTGAACGATACGAATCGCTGATGGACGATCGGGGGAGCGACGCCGTTCGCGCGAATTGGACGGGGGACGAAGCCGATACGGCGGAAGAGTTTCTTTCGCATGCGCGCGCGATTCGGGCCGAACGGGCGGCGGCGGCGCGGGAAGGCAGATCCCCGCGTTTGATCGATCTGCTGAATTCCTGGGGGGGCGTGACGATCGTTTACCGGCGCCGTCTGATCGATTCGCCAGCCTACACGCTGAACCACGAAGAGATCGAGAAAGCGCTCGAAGAAGGCGTCCGTTTCGCCGAATGCCTCGCGCCTGAAGCGGTGGAAGTGGATGCGCTGGGGCAAGCCGTCGCGCTTCGTTTGACCAAGCTCGAATTTCATCCCGATTCGGGCCGCTTCACGCCCACCGGCGAATCTCTCGTTCTTCCGGCGCGCGCCATTCTGGTTGCCGCCGGAACCCAGCCGAATACGGTTCTCGCGCGCGAGGATGAAGCCAACGCCATTCTCGACGGCAAGTATTTTCAAGCGATCGACGAAGACGGTTTCGCCGTGAAGCCCGCGCGCATCGCGAAACCGGTCGAGGTTCAGGTCCTGATGTCGAAGCGTCCGGACGGCCGCTGCATCAGCTTCTTCGGCGATCTGCATCCCTCGTTCTCGGGCAACGTGGTGAAGGCGATGGCAAGCGCGAAACAGGGTTATCCGGTGGTGTCGCGCGTCCTGGAGCGACAGGCTCCCGCTTTGGAATCGTCGAAGGAGTTCGTGCGCCAGTTGAATTACGATCTGCGCGCCGTCGTCGAAAAGGTGGTTCGCTTGACGCCGAACATCGTCGAGATCGTAGTTCGCGCTCCCATCGCGGCGCGTGCGTTCCGGCCCGGCCAGTTTTATCGTTTGCAGAATTACGAAACGCTCGCGGCCACGGTGGATCGAACGGTTCTCGGCATGGAAGGCCTGGCGCTTACGGGCGCTTCGGTGGATCGCGAAAAAGGCCTGCTCTCGACAATCGTTCTCGAAATGGGCGGCTCCTCCGACCTTTGCGCGCTCTTGCAACCTGGCGAGCCGGTGATCCTGATGGGACCCACGGGAACGCCGACGCACACGCCCGAAAAAGAAACAGTGCTGCTCGCGGGCGGCGGCCTGGGCAATGCGGTTCTCTTTTCGATTGGGCAGGAGCTTCGCTCCAAAGGCTCCCGCGTGATCTATTTCGCGGCGTACAAGAAGATTGGCGACCGCTACAAGGTGGAAGAGATCGAGAAGGCGGCGGACGTAATCGTGTGGTGCTCGGACGAGGCGCCTGGTTTCACGCCCGGACGCCTGGGAGACAAGGCGTTCGTGGGCAATATCGTCGATGCGATGGCCGCCTACGGGCGCGGCGATCTGGACGAGTCCGAGATCCAGCCGGGGATCCGGCTCAGTTCGGTGGACCGCATTATCGCCATCGGTTCGGACGGCATGATGCGCGCCGTCCAACAGGCGCGCCATTCCGTTCTGAAGCCGTTTCTCAAGCCCGATCACCACGCCATCGGAAGCATCAATTCCCCGATGCAATGCATGATGAAAGAGATCTGCGCGCAATGTTTACAGGTGCACAAGAATCCGGTAACGGGCGAAGAGACGCATGTGTTTTCGTGCTTCAATCAGGACCAGCCGCTCGACGAGGTGGAATTTTCAAACCTGCGCACGCGCCTGTCGCAAAACGGCGTACAGGAGAAATTGACGAAGCAGTGGATTGACCATTGTTTGCACGATCTCGGCGTGCGGCCCGAGCCGGTCGATTCGGTTTTGTAAGAAGCTTGACCGCCATTCGCCTTCTGGGTTCAATCGAGTTCGGGCATCCGCGCACACTTCCGAGCTCGGCGCGACCGCTCATTTGCGCGACCAGAGGCGGCCCACTGAGCGCCGCAAGGGCAGCAAGGAAGAGAAGCGGCGCGCGGCGGGAACGAAGCCGCCGATCGCCACGGGTTGATGTATACTCCTCGATCATGCGTCGAACTCTACTCTTTATCTTCGCCGCGGTTGCCGCGCTAGCTCAACCCGTTCAACAGCCCGCTCCACAAAATCGTCCGGCTCCGCCGCCGCGGCTCGTTTCGCCGGAGGTCCACCCGGATCGTAGCGTCACTTTCCGCTTCCGCGATCCAAACGCGAAAGAAGTGATTCTCGCCCGGGAAGGAGGCACGCGCGTGCCCATGCGGAAGGAGGATCAAGGTGTTTGGAGCGTAACCACCGAACCGCTCCAGCCGGATATTTACGGCTACTCTCTGGTGGCCGACGGGGTCGGCCTCATCGACCCGAATAACCCGCTGATGAAGCCGAATTTGTTGAGCACCCAAAGCGCGGTGCATGTCCCCGGGCCTCCCTCGCTGCCTTGGGAGATCAACGACGTGCCGCGCGGAACGGTGCACCGGCATTTTTATAGATCGGGCGTCGTCGGCGACGATCGCGATTTTTATGTCTATACGCCGCCCGGTTACAATTCCACGGCCGGCACGCTCTATCCCGTTCTTTACCTTCTGCACGGGTTCAGCGATGACGCGAGCGGCTGGACCGCCGTTGGGCGCGCCAACGTGATCCTCGACAATTCGATCGCGCAAGGAAAGGCAAAGCCGATGCTGATCGTGATGCCGCTCGGTTACGGCGCGCCGGAAATCGTGATGCGGACGGGTCCGCCGCTGCGCGATCCGAGCTCGCGCAAGAAAAACATGAATAAGTTCCGCGATGCCTTGTTCACGGAAGTCATTCCGCAAGTGGAGCAGTCGTATCGGGCAATCAAGGACCGTAACTCACGCGCCATCGCCGGCTTGTCGATGGGCGGGGCGGAATCGCTTTATACAGGATTAAATGCCATCGACCGTTTTGCCTGGATCGGCGCCTTCAGTTCTGGCGGGATGGGCGAGGATTTCGAGGCAACCTTCCCTGGACTCGACTCCAAGAGCGGCGACCGGCTCAACCTGCTCTGGATCGCTTGCGGGACCGAGGACGGCCTGATTAAGACCAATCGGAAATTCCGGGAATGGCTGGCGGAGAAAGGCGTTCGCCATGCGGATATCGAAACGCCGGGCGTGCATAGCTGGATGGTATGGAGGCGCAATCTGGCGGCCTTCGCCCCGCTTTTGTTTCAGGATAAGACGACTTAGTTGTGACGGCAAGGGGGCTGGCCGAAATCCACCACTTCGGCGGTGGATTCCGGCCAAAGGAAAATCCGCTCCCAGGCATTAACCCAAGCAGTTTAAAGTACTTTCAGATTGGTTGGTTACATGCATTATGTCCGGCATGAGGATCTATCGCATAGCAGTTAGTTTGCTGGCCGCGGCGAGTTTTTTGTTTGCCCAGGACCAGGCGAACGTTCCACCGCCGGACGACCGAGCGGCGCAGCAAAACCCGGGTGGCGGGTTCCGGCGCCTGCCGGAAGCGCGGCTGGAATCCAGTGTTCCGCCGCAACTTACCATTCCGCCGGGTACCTTCCTGACCGTTCGCGTGAATCAACCTCTATCGTCCGATCGTAACCAGGTGGGCGATGCTTTCTCGGCAACGCTGGAGCGTCCCTTGGTGGTCAATGGCATCATCGTCGCGCAACGCGGACAAACCATCGGCGGCCATGTAGTGGAAGCGCGCAAGGCAGGGCGGGTCGAGGGAGTGTCACGGCTGGGAATTCAATTGACGGACTTGACTCTGGTGGATGGGCAGCAGTTGCCGATCCAATCGCAGTTGATCAACCGGAATGGAAGGGATTCCGTTGGCCGCGATGCCGGCGCACTGGCGGGTACCACTCTTTCCGGCGCGGCTGTCGGAGCCGCGGTAAACGGGGGTGTCGGCGCGGGTGTTGGGGCGGCGGCCGGTTTAGTGGTCGGAACCATTGGCGTGCTCCTCACGCGAGGCCACGCTACCGTGATCTACCCGGAATCGGTGCTTACGTTCCGCATTGATGCGCCGGTAACGATTGCAACGGATCGCGCGCCTCAGGTGTTCCGATACGTGGATCCGAATGAATACGACCGGCCGTACGACGATCCGCAGCGCGACCCACGGATGCAAACGCGCGTAGGGAGCCCGTGCGGGGCATACGGCTGCCCACCGCCGCCGCCCGCTCCCTATTACTACGCGCCCGCTCCCTATCCGGTTTACTACGGGCCTGGGCTCTCGTTCCACTACGGGCCGAGTTTTTATTATCGTGGATTCTACGGGCGCGGATTTTACGGCCGTGGATTTTATGGACGCGGATTCCGACGTTAAGTGATTTGAGGTTTCAGGAGAGAATATATGCGCAATATAGCGATCTTGGTTCTGGGATTGGCGTTGGCGGGAACCGGCTTGGCTCAACATCGCGGCGGGGGCGGCGGTGGATCGAGGGGCGGCGGCGGTGGATCGAGGGGCGGCGGCGGTTCGGGCCGGGGCGGATCGGTCAGCCGTGGATTCAGCGGGGGCGCGAGCTTTGGGTCGCGCGGTTATAGCGGTGGAGGGCGTTCGTTCGGCGGCAATTTTGGCGGCCGAAGCTACGGCGGAGGATACAGCCGTGGATTTGCCGGAAGTTATCGTGGAGGTTACGGCCGCGGTTACGGCCGGGGTTACGGATACGGCGGCTACGGCTTCCGCGGTTTTGGCTGGGGATTTGGACTCGGTTTAGGATCGTCTTACTGGCCCGGTTACTACGGCTATGGAGATGGTTACGGGTATGGCTACGATCCTTACAATCCTTACTATGGATATGACCCATACGCTTACAACTCGTACCCTGATTCTAACTACGCGCCTTATTCTAACTACGCGCCTGCGCCCGTGGTGCGAGTCGCTCCGGTCGCGCCCCGCGTGGGCATTTACATCGGGGGAAGGGGTTGGCATCGTTTCGGAGAGCGCTATTAGCCGTTCCGCGGCCCTAGCGTAATGGCCTCCGCGCGGCGCTGCTTGGGTTCGGATTCCTGTCTGATCGCACGCTCGAGAAAGTAGTTGAGGGCCGTTCGCAGCGCCGCGATGGCCGCGAGCTGTTCGATATCGTGCCACGACGGTGTAATCGTCCGCAAAATATCGGCGGCGAGTTCGAACTCGAGACCCACCGCAAGCCATCGACCGAGCGTCAGGCGAACCTCGCTTTTAGCTTCGGGCGGAGCGCCGCGGTGAAGAAACAGAATGACCGCCTTGATCGTGGCTTCGATGGCGGCAAGTCCGATGATGAGTGCCGCCGCGAATTCAACGCCGCGCGACACGTAGTCGATAATGTTCTTGGCCTGATCGAAGAACCACGCCATAACAGGCTATGCCCAAGCGCGGCGTAGTTTCCAGAATATTCCGGCCGCCACAATCGCCGCGGCGGCCGCCATCGCTGCCGGCACCCTGGGGGTGCGCGCGAGAGTCGTGGAGCGCCTTTCCGGCATCGGCCCCGACGGGCCATTCGGACCTTCTTGAATCGCCATCTGTAATACCTGGGCGAAGTGAAGGGCGTGCCTGTCCGTTTCCTGCAAGATCATTTCGCGGCAACTAAATCCGTCGGTAACAATCAGCTCGTCGCAGGGCGCCTTTCGCACGGCGGGGAGCAGCACCCGTTCTCCGCAATCCAGACCGACTTGGTAATGATCCGCCTCGTATCCAAACGATCCCGCCATGCCGCAGCAGCCGGAATCGGGCAGTTCGCAATCCACTCCCGCTTTCTTTAATAGATCGACTTCGGTTTGAAAATGAAGTAAGGACTTGTGATGACAATGCCCGTGCACCATCGCCTTGCGCTGAAGCTTCGGCGGTTGGTAATCCTTCACCTTATCGCGAAGAAACTCGCTCAATATATAACTTTGGTTACCAAGACGCTTGGCGTCGTCATCGCCATACAGCAGATTAGTCAACTCATCGCGGAACACGCTCATGCAACTGGGTTCCAGGCCCACGATCGGGACTCCATTGCGAATGGGTTCGCGCAATGTCTCAATGATTTCGCGAGGCAGGCCTTTGGCGGTATCGAGCATTCCATAATCGTATAGGGGCCTCCCGCAGCACAGGCTCCGTTTCGGCACGCGCACCTGATATCCGGCATGTTCGAGAACCTCGACCGCCGCCTGGGCGACCGCCGGCGTGAAGTGGTTGTTGAACGTGTCGGCCCATAAGATCACCGGCGGCTTGCCTTCGTTCCGGATGCCGCGCCGGGCAAACCAGTCCTTGAATGTTTCGGGGGCGAACGGCGGAATATGCCGTTTTTGAGAGTAACCAGCCGCCAGTTTCATCAGGGTGCTCAGCCCCGGCGTTTGCGTGAAAAAGTTCGCCACAGTGGGCATCTTCGCGGCCAGCCGCGACCACCAATAGATCAACCCGGACGCGTACGCATGCCGGGGACGGAGCCGCCGCTCGTAGTAGTGCGATAAGAACTCCGACTTATATGTCGCCATATCCACTTGCACGGGACAGTCGTGCTTACAGCCCTTGCAGGATAAGCACAGGTCGAGCGCTTCCCTGACTTCATCGCTGTGCCAGCCGTCTTTCACCACTTCGCCGCGAATCATTTCATTCAGCAGGCGCGCGCGGCCGCGGGTTAAATGTTTCTCTTCGCGGGTCGCCATGTAGCTGGGGCACATCACTTCGTCGCCGCTCTCATGGCGGCGGCATGCGCCCGTCCCGACGCACCGGTCGCTTGCGTACGCGAAGCTGTGGTGGTCGTCCGGAAAATGGAAATGCGTTTTCACTTGCCGCAAGTCGTAATTTTTTCCCTCGCGAAGGTTTTCGTCCACGCGATACGGGTCGATCACTTTACCCGGGTTCATCTTCCGTTCCGGGTCCCAGATCTGTTTGAACTCGCGAAAGGCTTCAATGATTTCCGGGCTGAACATCCGCGCCAACAACTCGCCGCGCGCTTGACCGTCGCCGTGTTCGCCTGAAAGCGACCCTTTGTAACTAACCACCAGATCGGAAGCTTCCTCCAGGAAGTGCCGCCAGATCTTCAGGCCGTCGGCGGTCCGCAGATCGAACGTGAGCCGCGTGTGAACGCATCCTTGACCGAAGTGGCCATACAGCGGGCCGACGTAGTTGTACTTATCCATCAGCTTCTTGAAATCGCGTAGATAAGCCCCGAGCTTGCCGGGAGGGACCGATGCATCTTCCCAGCCTTCATGATTTTCCGGCATGTCCGGAACCTTGGCGCTGGCGCCGAGGCCCTCTTCGCGCAGATGCCACACAAGCTTCTTTTCGGCCGGGTTGTCGAAAAGCTTCATCGCAGGCGGATTGCCGAGTTTTTTGAAGTCGTCCATGCACTTGCGCGCGTTGGCGTCGGCCTCGGCCTTATCTTTGCCGCCGAACTCGACCAGCAGCCACGCATCTCCTTCCGGCATGATGTTCATGTTCGGCGGATGCATTCTTTTCTTCTTCATGTACTCGATAAAAGTGTCGTCGAGCGCTTCGAGTCCGATCGGGCCGAACTTCGCCGGCTCGACGACGTTGTCGGCCGCTTCGAAAATGTTCTTGTACCCGAAGACCAGCAGCGAACGCACCGGCGGATTGTAGACGAGCTTGGTTTTCGCTTCCAGCAGCAGCACGCAGGTGCATTCCGTTCCCACCAGAGCCTTCGCCACATGGAAGCCCTGTTCCGGCAGTAGCGCCGGAAGATTGAACCGGATACGCGGCGGGGAATCATCGGGAATTCTTTGCGAATCCGGTCGGCGTATTTGTCGCGGAGCGCTTTCAGGCGGGCGTAGATTTCCCCCTTGCGCGCCCGCCCTCGCCAATGATCCGCTTCAGATCCTGGTCGCTCGTCGCGCCCACCGTCATGCGGGTTCCGTCGTAAGTGACGACGTCGAGTTCGTCGATGTTGTCCACCGTTTCCCCCGCCATCACCGAGTGAATGCCGCAGGAATTATTGCCGATCATGCCGCCCAGCGTGTTGCGGGCATGCGTTGCCGGATCGGGTCCGAACGTCAGGCCGCGCTTGCCGGCCGCCTTCCGCAATTCATCGAGCACGATTCCCGGTTCCACGCGCGCGTAGCCTTGCTCCGGTTTCATCTCGACGATGCGGTTCATGTATTTCGAAAAATCGAGCAGCACGGCGACGTTCACCGTCTGGCCCGGAATGCCCGTTCCGCCGCCGCGAGCGACGATCGGGACGCCTTGCCGGCGGCATGCGGCGAGAGTATGCAAAACATCGTCCGCGTCTAGAGGGAGTACCACGCCTATGGGGATCATGCGATAGTTGCCGGCGTCCGATGCGTACATGCCGCGGTCGCCATTGCCAAAGCGGACTTCGCCTTTCATGCCGGAGCGGAGTTCCCGTTCGAGTGACGCCACGTCCACCGTCATGGTGGACGTGGTGCCCGTTTGCATCCGGTTATCGATATGCGTGGGCGGAGTCTTGACCGTGATTTGAACGATGGAATCGTGAATTTGCTTTTCGATGGTAGGCATAAGCGTTTCCTTTGAGTCCTGGGTTATATGTGGCGCACGCAAGAGCGCCACATCCTAGCGAGGTCTTCGACCTCAAACCGACAAGCGAAAGCTTCGGGATTCCGTAGAATCTCGGTATGGCGAAGATTCCGGAATTATTAGATGGACACGTCACGCTGGAGGTGGAGTGTCTGGATCGACTGTACCTGAACGGGTATATCGGCGGATTGGCGACACCGGGTGGACTGGTGACGTTCATGCGGGTGCAGTTGGGCAAGCCGATTCCATCTCCTGTGGTGCTGGGTCAGGTAACGGAGAAGTTCCGAGACGCGGTTAAGGCGCAGGCGGAGCGGCAGCAGATTCCGGTTTATCAGTTTCAGCACAAAGAGCGAAAAGACGATATTGCCAACGATTTCCGCCGGAAGAGAGGCGTGCGGGACCAGATCGTCTTCATCGGCGTTGCGCAGGAGAAGGCGAAAGCGTTCAATGGCGTGAAGGTGAACGGCCAGTTTCAGTTCAATCGCGACAAGACCGTCTACGTCAACCATTACTACTTCTACATCGACGACGAGGATTTCGGGCCACTGTTTATCAAGGTGTGCAGCTATGCGCCCTGGGGAATCAAGCTCTGCATCAACGGTCATGAGTGGGCGAAACGCCAACTGGACAAACGCGGGATCGGTTACGAGGCGCTCGATAACGGATTCCTTTCCTGCGCCGAACCGGAGAAGTTGCAGCAGATCTGCGATTCACTGGGACCGGAGCAGATCGAACGAATGTTTCGAAAGTGGCTGAAGCGGATTCCGCTGCCGCTGTGCCCGGAGCATCGGCAGGCAGGTTACGACTGGGATCTATCGATCTGGCAGATGGAAGTGAGCCTGACGCAGATCTTCGACCGGCCGCTGCGCGGGCGGGAGTTCTTTGAAGAGGTCATCCGCGACAACCTGGATCTGGGGCGGCCGGACCGCGTGCAGCTGATCTTCGACCGGGTGGTGACAAAGAAAACGCCCGGCGAGTTCAAAACACGCGTGATTCAGGACGGCGTGCATCCGAGTCTGCACATCAGCTACAAGAACTTCGGCCTGAAGCAGTACTTCAAAGAAGGACGCGGGTGCCGGACGGAGGGGACTTTCAGAAACCCGAACGACTTTGGAGTCAACAAGGGCTTATCCAACCTGCCGTACCTGCAGAAAATCGGACGACAGATCAATCGGCGTCTGCTGGATGTCGAACGCGTCAGCCACAACAGCGGTCTGAGCGGCGACAGCATCCAAAGGGTGGTGCAACCGACCGTCACTGACGACGGTGAGAAGGCGCCTGCATTGAAGTTCGGTCAACCTCGGGTCATGGCCCTGTTCCTTGCCCTGACCCTGTTCCAGCATCTGATCAATGGTTTCCACAATCGCGATCTGCGGGATCTCGTCACCGATCTGCTCGGCGTCACCGCCGGCGAATACACGGCCAGCCAGATGACGTACGACCTGCGGCGGCTGCGGCTCAAAGGTCTGATCTTCAGACCACCCGGCAGCAACCGCTACTTCGTAACGCCGTACGGATGGAAAGTCGCCCGCCTGTTTTCGCGACTCGAAGCTCGCGTCTTCCGGCCGGCTATCGCTATGTTCACCAGCAACGATGCGGTCCTGCCGTTTCCTCTCCGCGCTTCCCTCGACCGCGTAGACAACCAGCTGGATCAACTGATCTATCAGGCCTTCCCACAAACTAAGGCTTCCTGAAACCTCCAGATCTTGCCTCTTTTGTTAAGATCTGACTTACATCAGACGGCTAGTACCTGGGCCTACCCTGACGGATTTGTCCTAGCGGCACGGCAAACTTTCATGAAGAAGATCGATCTTGTGTTCTTCGACGCGGGCGGCGGACATCGTAGCGCGGCCAACGCGCTGAACCACGCAATCGAGCGGCAGGGTCTCCCGTGGGAGGTGCGCCTGGTCAATCTTCAGGAAATTCTGGATTCTCTCGATATCTTCCGTAAACTGACCGGCGTTCGAATGGAAGATATTTACAACCTGATCCTTAAGAAAGGCTGGACGCTTGGGTCCCCGCAAGCGACGCGCCTGATGCAAGGGATCATCCGGATATACCATCCGGCGCAGGTTCGCGTGCTTAAGGAATTTTGGCGGGATCGCGGATCCGGCCTGGTTGTTTCCGTCATCCCGAATTTCAACCGGGCGCTGCTCCAGAGCTTGCCGGGGGGCACCCCGATGGTAACGATTTTGACGGATATGGCCGACTATCCGCCTCATTTTTGGATCGAGCGGCAGCCGCAGTATTTGATTTGCGGCACGGCCCGGGCGGTTGCGCAAGCGAGCGTCGCCGGGCACCCGCCGGACAGGGTGTTCCGGACCTCCGGGATGATTTTGCACCCTCGATTTTACGAACCCGTCGAGATGGATCGGGCCGCGGAAAGGCGGCGGCTCGGCCTCGAGCCCGATCTTCCAACCGGCCTGGTGCTGTTTGGAGGGCATGGATCGGGCGTCATGCTTGACATTGCCAGGAGGTTGCAGGCTTGCAAGCTGAAGTTGCAATTGATTCCGGTTTGCGGGCATAGCAAGAAACTGGCCCAAGCTTTGCGCCGCGTTACTGGGCCGGCGCCCATGTATATCGAGGGGTTCACGAAGGAGATCCCCTACTTCATGGCGCTCGCCGATTTCTTTATCGGCAAGCCCGGCCCGGGCAGCATTAGCGAAGCGCTCGCGATGAAGCTGCCCGTGATTGTGGAACGGAATGCCTGGACGTTGCCACAGGAGCGTTACAACGCCGATTGGATTCAGGAGCGCGGAGTGGGGCTGGTACTGCCCAATTTCCGGACGATTGCGACGGCCGTGGAGCAATTGTTGCAGCCGGAGAGCTATGCGGGTTTCCGACGGAACATCGCGGGCCTGGAGAACCGCGCCGTTTTTGAGATTCCGGGGATTTTGAAGAAGATTCTGGAAAGGGAGGCGAACGATCGAGAGCGATAACGGGGCGCCTAACTGCAGGTCCCGTCAGATGGCAAGCAGGAATTTATTGAACCAGGCGATCGTTCGCGTCCATGCGTCACATGCCGCCGCCGGATCGTACGACGGTCCGGTATCGTTGTGAAATGCGTGGCCAACGCCTTGGTAGATATGAAATCCGAACGTCTTCTGCTTGCCGATCATGGCGGTGATCGCGTCGGGCATGCGGAGCGTCAGGCTTCGGTCCAACTCGGCATAGTGTCCCAGGATCGGCGCCGATATGGCGTCGATCTGCGCTATCGCCGGCGGCACCCCGTAAAACGAAACAGCGGCGGCTAGTTCCGGAAGATTGGCCGCCAGGTCCCAGACATTCCCTCCGCCTGCGCAGAACCCAACCGTGCCGATCCGGTCGAATTGCACGAATGGAAGGTGCTTCAGGAAGTCCAAAGCGGAAATGAGGTCCGAGCGGCGCTGGTCCTGCGTGGTTTGAGCGTAAGCTGCCTGTTGTTGCACGGGATCCGTGAACTGCGCGGTCCCGCCCTGCCTCGACAGCAGATCTACCCCTAGAGCCACGAAGCCGGCCCGCGCGGTTCGCCGCGTCACGTCGCGGATGTGCTCCACCAGCCCGCGATTTTCGTGGATGACGATCACGGCGGGTGTCGAATCCCGCAACAATTGGCCCGGCCGCGACAAATAACCAAGCACCGGACCCGCTTCACCGGGAAATGAGACATCCCCGGAAACCAGATCGGGCGCGTCAGCGGGGACGCTGGCGTCCACGGGGCAAGTCGTTTGAGCCGTCGCATTCGATAGGCCGAACTCGCCCAGTATCCCGATCGCCGCGGCCGCGCTTCCCGTTTGAAGCGTCAGCCGCCGAATGATTTCGCGACGGCTGAACGCGCCATCCACGTACAGGTGAACCAAGTTTTCAATCGCGCCGGGTTTGTCGTACATAAAAATTTAATTCTTGATTGGGATGGTAGCGCCGTCTTGCGTCTTAAGCCCGCCAATTGTAAGTGAAATTGGAATGTCGCCATCGGGCGTCCCGGCTGGGATGCGGATATTCGCCTGGTAAAGCCCGCTGATCGATCCCGGCGAGAGACCCGCATAAAGCAAGTCGGCCGGCGCGAGAGTAGTTCCGCCGACCATCACGGTAGGCGTTGCCGTGGTTTTCGCAATCGCGGTCGCTACATCGCCCGACTGGAGCGCCGGGTCGGTTGGCCCGCAACCCGTCAAATACACAGTTACGATGTCGCCCGCCTTCGCGGGCTTGGCGCCGGGCACGACGGACGGATCGGCAACTAAGTTTACGGTGTTCGCAAATTGGGCCGCAATGCTTTTGCTATTCAGAGTAAAGAACCCCGGCGCGACGGCTGTAAATTGCACGCTCGCCGCGTCGCTCGCCGATTGATTATCGCGGTCGGGATTCAGGATCACCTTGACGGAAACCGGCCCCAGGCTCGCCGTGGTAGGAGCTTGCACATTGATTTGATCCGGCCGCACGAAAGAAAGCGGAACGCGTTTTCCGTCGATCTCAACCGCAACGCAGGCCAGTTGTTTCGGGAACGAATTATTCGCAATGTCTGCCGAACCGGCGGCCTTGCTGCTCCCGGCGGCGGCTAAGTTCTGGCCGAAAATGGTGGCCATGGTGTTAGACGCCATCGTGGGCTGGAAGGATGCCCCGTTGAGCACCCCGGATATCGTGGGCTTTCCCGTTAAACTGCATTTGGCGCTCGAGATGGTCTTGGATGTGGTGTAGATCCGGTCGCCCGTGAGATTGCGGTCGCCGTTGGCCGCGTTGCCGGCGGCATAGAGAATGATGTCGCCAACGTCGCCCGCCGGTGGCGTCCAATCCACCTGAAACGTGAAGCCCGCGCCGGGATCGGTGAAGGGCGCGTCTTTGTGCTCGGGAAATTCGAGTGCGCCATTGCACGGCGCGTCGTGGGCTGGGTTCGAATTGCACCGGACTCGCACGACGTCGTTTGGCGCAAACGTCCCAGCCTGCTTCGTTTGATCGCTGACCAGACGGGCCGTGATCTGGAAGCCCCATCGCATCGCCGCGGGGTGCATCACGGTGACCTTGATGGTTTGCGCCGCCCCGGGCGTGTATGCGCCCGCGTCGATCGTAACGCTGCCGCTCGGATCCGAATTAGCCGCGCCGAAAGTCGAATGGCAGACGCTGCAATTCATGCCTCCATCGACCGGCGCTCCGGTTCGCATGATCGGAGGCCCGCTGCTGAATGCAAATAAGAGCACCGGAATGCCGGCGAGAATCGAGTAGGCGATTTTCTTGATCATTAGTTTTCTCCGCCTTTGAATAGTATGCTACGGCTCCCGGCAAATTATCCGCATGTTGTAAAAGAGTTGTAAATTCACCGCCGCGTGGCAGTTGAATGAGTATGATTATCACGTGAAGCGTTGCGGATTTACGTTTTTCATCGCGACGGCGGCATATGGCGCGGCCTATACCGGATCGCCAGCCTGCAAGCCGTGCCATGGCGGCATCTACGCCCGCTGGAGCAAGACGCGGATGGCCAATGTCGTCGTCGATCCGAAGACCCATCCGGACGCGGTACTGGGCGATTTTTCCAAACCGAATCCACTGGTTACGTTCGGCCTGAAAGATGTCGCGTTTACCTATGGCAGTAAATGGAAGCAGCGCTATTTCAAAAGGGTTGGCGACGACTATTTCGTATTTCCCGCGCAGTGGGACGTGCGCAACGCCGCGTGGCTTCCCTATAGCGCGAAGCCGGGCACGGACTGGTGGGTGGAGAAGTATCCCACCGATCCGATGCAGCGCCCGACGGGGCCGTTATGCGACGGCTGCCATTCGGTGAACTTTAACGTCCGCACAAAGCAGGTAACCGAGTGGAACGTCGGATGCGAAAAGTGTCACGGCCCCGGCGAGGATCATGTAAGAAATCCCTCCCGCGCGAATGTCGTGAATCCCAGCCGCCTCGATTACGTACGGGCGAACGACGTTTGCATTCAGTGCCATTCACAGGGACGGCCGAAGACGAATCCAATAGAGGGCCGGTATTACGATTGGGCCGTTGGTTTCGAACCGGGCCGGCGCTTGAGCGACGTGTGGGAACTGGAGGGGCACAAGCTCGGAGAAACGACGTTTACGCATTGGCCCGAAGACTCCGCGCACAAGAATCGCATGCAGGGTAACGACTTCGTTCAGAGCGTGATGTATGAGCGCGGAATCGCCTGCTTCAGTTGCCACGACGTGCATGGAACGGATTTTAGCGCCGACACAATCCGGCCCGGCAACGATCTCTGCTTGACGTGCCACGGGGCGCAATCTCCGGCCGGACCTCGGGGGGCCGGCTCGTCGATGGAACGCCACTCGCATCATGCCGTTACCGGCAGGGGAAGCGACTGCTTAGAATGCCACATGCCGAGGATCGCGCAAACCATCGCGGACGTGAACGTTCGCAGCCACACCTTCCGCTTCATCACGCCCGCGGCCACGGCCAAATACAAGATTCCGAATGCCTGCGGGCTGTGTCATAAAGATAAAACGCCCGGATGGGCCCAGGCCGAACTCGCGAAATGGCCGGAGTTCTCGCCGTGGCGAGTCGCTAATCCGTAAGCCCGTTTCGCGATTCCGGCATAGGGATCATAAAAACTTTTGATTGGCGAAGCACCGGGAAACCATTGCCGAATATAATGGTCCATCGCGATAATCAAGTTTCAAGCCAAGGAGAGCAATGCTGAACGGACTGCAAGACTTCTTAAGCCTTACCTACGGAGAACTCGAAGATCTCAATTTGAAGGCCAAGGAGCAACGGAATAATAGAATAGCCGTCGACAAGATTCAAGAAGAGCGCCTCAAGTACCTGACGGACGAGAAGCGGATCAAGGCCGTAAGCGTGTTGTTCAGCGACCTGGAAGGGCGGCTGCACATGCTCGATTACGATAAGAAGTTCCTGATTAAGAGCTGGGACAACTTGACGTTCGACGGCTCCTCGATCCGCGGATTCACCGCCCAGCGCGAGAGCGATCTGCGCCTCGGAATGGATTGGAGCGCCTTCTACTGGGCTCCCGCCGACGTGTTCGGCCCCGGCAAGGTGCTGGTTTTCGGCGAAGTCATCGATAAGGACGGAACGCCCTACAGCGGCGATATTCGCGGGGTTCTGAAATCTTACGCGCAAAGCCTGCACAAAAAAGACGGCTATACCCTGAACGCGGCCAACGAAATCGAAGGCTTTCTGTTCAAGGGCGCGGATGCCGAGCGCCGTTACAACGAGACCGGCAAGTTCGAATACGTGAACACCGGGGGCTATTATCATTCGCTCCCCGGAGATCCGCTTCGGTTGTTCATCGACACCGCGGCCGAAGTGCAAAGGGCGATGGGATTCCAGAACGAGAAGGATCATCCCGAGGTGGCGCCCTCGCAATTCGAAATCAATTACGGCTATGCGGAAGTGGTCGCCGCCGCCGATCACATTCAGCTCTATAAGCTGATCTGCCGTCAGGTCGCCACCAAAATGGGCCTGACCGCGTGTTTTCTGCCGAAGCCCGTGGTGGGCGTCAACGGCAACGGCATGCACACCAACGTTTCGATTACCAAGGGCGGCAAGAATCTGTTCTGGGACCCGCGCGGCGAAGAGAAGATGACCAAATTCGCTTGGGATTTCGTCGACCGCATCCTGACGCATGGCAACGACCTTTGCTTGATCATGAATGCGAGCGTGAACGCCTACCGGCGCCTGGACCCTCACTTCGAGGCTCCCAACCAACTCAAGGCGTCCGCGGTCGATCGGGGCTCGATGGTGCGCATCCCGATCGGCAACGAGCGAAGCGCCCGCGTGGAAGTTCGCGCCGTCGCGCCCGATGCAAACCCTTACATGACCATGCTGTCGGTTTTCAAGACCGGTATTGAAGGATCGATCGCCGATGTCGCAAACCTGCGGTCGGCGGACCGCTATTTGCCGGACAACATTTACGACGCCATGGAGAACTTCCGAAACGCGGAGTGGATTACGACGCTGCTGGGGGACGACGTAAAAAATCGTTATGCCGATCTGAAGCAGGCTTCGGCGGATCGCTGCGCCCGCCTGTTAGGCACGTTCGTCAAAGCGCCGGAAGTGCAGTATCACCACGAGGTTTACAACCAGTTCCTCTGGAACATGTTTTAGCCCGGTAGTAACTCAGTTTTTTAACTCCCAAGCTCGGCCGCGATGCGGTCCCCCATCGCGGCGGTCGAGGTCGATCCGCCCAGATCTTGCGTGCGGTACCGGCCGTCGAGGCAGACTTTCTCAACGGCTGCTCGAATCAGGGCGCCGCCGCGTTGCGCTTCCACATCGTCAAGCCAGTCGAGCATCATCGCTACGGACAGGATCGTGGCGATGGGGTTCGCGATACCCCGTCCCGCTATATCGGGCGCGGACCCGTGGGATGGCTGGAAGACCGCATGGACATCGCCGATGTCGCCCGATGGAGCCATCCCCATGCCGCCCACCAGACCGGCCGCGAGATCGGACAGAATATCGCCGAACATATTTTCCGTCACCAACACATCGAATGTTTGCGGCCTCCGCACCAGATAAAGGGCGGCCGCATCCACGTAAATTCTCTCGGTGCGCACGTTGGGAAATTCGGCGCTCACTTCGTCGAAGATGCGCCGGAAGAAAGCCATTGACGGCAGCACGTTGGCTTTGTCAACCAGCGTCAACAGCCCTCGACGCCGCGTGGCGTACTGAAAAGCCGAGCGGCAGACCCGCTCCGCGCCCGCGCGCGAAATCAGCATCGTATCCGTTACTTCATTTGCGTCAGGGGCGTGCTTTTTTAAGCGGGAATGGAACAGCCCCTCCGTGCTTTCGCGAATCAACAGAAAATCTATATCGCCAGCCCGGACGTTCTTCAGCGGGGAGTGGATTTCGTTGTAGAGACGGATGGGCCTCGCGCCGCAATACAGGTCGAGCCGCTCACGCAGATCGAGTTGCGGAGCCATTTCGGTTCCCCCCGGCCACCGCACGCCGGGTAGTCCCATGGCGCCGAGCAGAATCGCGTCGGCGGCCTTGCACGCTTCGAAAGTCGCCGGCGGCAAAGGATCGCCCGAACGCAAGTACTCTCCCGCGCCGGCCGGGAATTCATCCAACTCAAAGCTTACGCCGGCGAGGCGGCGCTCCACGGCCCGCAAAGCTTTGATTCCTTCGGCGATCGCCTCCGGGCCGATTCCATCGCCGGGTAAAACCGCGATCCGGAAAGTCCTACGCACCGGTTGCGGCAGATTTGACCTTTTCCGCCAGTTTTGCGGATGTGAACGGCTTTTGAATGAACCCCGCCAAGCCCTTGCCGGCGAATCGCCGGATGGCTTCCGCTTCGTTAAATCCGCTCGTCAAAATAACCGGAACCTCCGGCCGGATTTTCCGGATTTGCCGCAGCGTCTCTTCCCCGCTCATCACCGGCATGGTCATATCCAACAGGATCAGCGAGATCCTGTCCGGTGACTTATGGAAAATGTCGATCGCCTCCATTCCGTTTTCCGCCAGTACGACTTCGTAGCCGAAGTGCCGCAGTGTGTTTTGCGTCGTTCGACGAACCACATCCTCGTCGTCGACGATCAATATCATGCCCGAGCCGGTTAAATCTCGATCGGGCGCCCCCGGTTGCGCCGGAGCCCGTTCTCCTTCCCAAACAGGTAGATAAACCTTGAACGTACTGCCTCTCCCGACATCGCTGTACACCTTGATTGCACCCTTGTGACCGCGCACGATACCGAGAGCGGCCGCCAATCCCAAACCGCGTCCCGTGAACTTTGTCGTGAAGAACGGATCGAAGATCTGGGCGCGAGTCGCTTCGTCCATGCCGCACCCCGTATCCTGCACTTCGAAGAAGACGAACTTGCCGGCCGTAATGCCGTCGGCGGAAAAGGCGCCTTTGATATCCGCCTCTTCCAATTGCAGCACGCCCGTACTTACGTGCACTTCGCCCGGTAGCTCGCCAATCGCCTCGGCGCCATTGATCGCGAGATTCATGACGATCTGCTGTAACTGGCCCGCGTCGCCCTCCACAAACGGCAAGTCCGACGCCGCATTAACCGTCAAGCGAACGGTTTTCGGCATGGACATCCGGACCAGCTTGCTGATTTCGACCGTGAGTCCGGAAACATCGATCGGCTCGACCACGAACCGGCCCTTTCCCGAGTAGGCCAGAAGCTGGCGGGTCAAATCCGCGGCTCGCTCGCTAGCCGACACGACGTCCCGCAGATTCGACCTCAGAGGACTATCCGCGGGCAGAACGTCGTAAGCCAAACTCGCGTTTCCAAGTATTCCCGTCAGCAGATTATTGAAATCGTGCGCCACTCCCCCGGCCAAAACGCCCAAGCTCTCGAGCTTTTGCGTGTGCAGAAGCTTTTGCTGAATCCGCTGCCCTTGTTCTTCGCGGCGCTTCTGCTCCGTAACATCCATTTGGAGCATCGAGAGCATTCGCTCGTCGTCCTCCACGTGCAGGTTTACGCGGACTTGGCTAATGAACGCGCTCCCGTCTTTTCTGGCGCCAAGCGCTTCCCCTTCCCAAAATCCGTCCCGCTCCGCCGCTTCGCTAATCGCGGCCGCAGTCGCGTCCCGCTCTTCCGGTTCTCCTGCGTAGAGGGATGCCATCGGCGCGCCATCCAACTCGCCGCGCGCATAACCGTGCATCTCATCGAAAGATTGATTCGTGGCCAGCACCTTCTCTTCATCCATTGACCTGTCCAACGACGCGTCCATCGAGACAATGGCGAACCCTTGCTTCATCGTGGCGACTATCTTTTCGAGCCGACGGCGCTGCGCTTCGCTTTTGCGTTGTTCCGTAACGTCTCGCAGCACATATAGCTGGCCGAATCCGACTACACTGGTTGTAAACCGTTCGACGACACGCCCATCCGGCAGCTTGAGCACGTCCCGATCCGTGGATGCGTGATTCGGCCAATCCGCGGCGATGGTGCCGGCCGCTGCGTTGGAGACCAATATGTCCCCCTTTGGGCCGACTAGCAGGATCCCTTCGCAGACCCCATCGAGCACGGCTCGCAGGATTCCGTGCTTCTCCTGCAGAACCGTCGCTTCGCGTTGCAAGCGTTCCGCCGTTTCCGGCATGCGGATAAATTCGGCGACCTTCGGAATCAATACGATCGCCGTGATTACCGATGTGGCCGCCGTTCCGAGATTCCACCAGCCCTTGAACCAGTAAATCGGCTTCCAGATGGAAATGATATCGATCGCGTGCCCGCCGCCGCACAGCAAAATAAACAGGCCGAATAGAAGCAAAAGTGGGCGAACCGGGATCTGCGCTTTTTTGTACCGCGCGAACACGAACAGCGCCGCGGGGATCGAGTAGTACGACAACGCCACCATCGCGTCGCTCGCGACATGCAGCCCGATCAACCTCGGGTTCCAAGTCATGCACCACCCGTGCGGCATTAAGAAACTATGATTCATAAGCGCTCTTCCAAATATTGTGTCACGCGCGACCACAACATCTCTCTGGAAACGCTTGAAAATACGGGTCTTTGCTAACGTTACCGGTATCCGGACACCAGCTGCGTGGTCTCAGCCCAACAGGTTGATCGCGCTCTTCTGCAATTGATCGACAGCCTTGATCGCGTTCAGGTTCGCGCTAAAATCGTTCCGCGCCTGCAGCAAGGCCACGGCTTCCGCGCTCAGGTCGACATTGTCCGTATTACTCCCGCCCGCTACCGGAGCGCGCGCAACCCGGTTCGCCACCCCGTTGATGCTCGATTGAGCTTGATTCAGCCCGCCTAAAGAAACCGCGAAATCGCTCATGGACGCCTCAAAGGTCTTATCGGCGACGATGGAATTAATTTGAGCCGGCTAATTGGCTGTCGAGACAGGATTAACGGACAAGGCAATGCTGTAATCCCCGGAAGCAGCCGGATCGTCCGACGGTTTGACCACGACGAAATACGTCCCAGGGTCTAGATTCTGCTGCAAGCGGGCGTTGGTTCCTCCGCCGCTATCGTCATCGCTCGCAATCGGATTACCCTTTGCGTCCAGCAGAATCAAGTAGGTATTGAAACTCCGCGAAGCGGCGTCGATCTGAACCGCCTTCGTTGCGTCCGTGATGCTGAATTGATAGAAATCGGCGAAGGTATGGTCCAAATACTGGCACGACGTGAAGTTCAGGTTGGCGTTGACCGAAGCGCCATTCGCGAGCGTGCGAGCGTCACAGAAACCAGGTCGCGCGCCCGAATTGAAGAGAAGATCCAGGCGGTAGCTGCCGCTCGTGCGCGCGCCCGCCGGCCGCGCCTCCAGGCGATAAGTCCCGGCTGGCAGAAACTCGACAAGCAGCGCGTTGTCGTCGGCATAGCTATGGTCGTCGGATCGCAGTACCGTGCCCGTGGAATCGGTCAGCGTCAATAAACTGTCCACTACCTTGGACGTCATCACCGCCGCCACCGTGCCGTCGGAAGTGGTTGTGAACTGATACCGATCGAACGGCCGCCCATCGGAACCCGTGCAGCTCGAAGTGCCTGTTGCACCGGTTCCGAGCACGCCAAGGTAACCCGAGTTCACCGGCAACGGCTGCCCGCCCTGGCACGACGCGAGATCCTTCGGGGTGAATTGATATCCCAGGTTGTAACCGCCGCTGTTATCGAGACTCGCCGCCACTACGGTGTAGACGCCCGCGGGAAGGTCGGCCAACACGCGGGAGCTGGCGCCGTCCGAAGTTTGCTCGCCATCCGTGAGCCGGTTATCTTTCGAATCGCGCAGTTCGAGGGATGTCGTGAAATCGCCCGACGAAAAATTCAGATCGAGCGTTCCCGATGACGGCAACGTGATGCGGTAAACGTCGGCGACCAGCCCTCCGGCCCGGCAGCTTGCCGTTCCGTCCAGCGTTCCGGCGACGGTTTGCGTGCCGTCGAGCGCGAGCACCGGGCAGATCTCCGGCAATCCCGGATGGAACGTGTATAGCAGAGTGTAGTCGCCACCGAAAGAATCCTCGTCGAACACCGCCAGCCGGTAATTGCCCGGCGCCAACTGCTGCCTCACGATGGGATCGTTCGCGCCGCCGCTCTGCGAATCCTCGGCCACCGGGTTTCCGTCGGCATCGAGCAGCAGCAGCAGCGGACCGAACGCCGCATTCTTTATCTCGATATCCGCGAAGCCGTCCGATGGAACGCGAATATCGTAAAAATTAAAGAGCGCGGAGTCCTGCCGTTGCGGCAAATTAAAGGCGCAACTTGCCGCCGCGATGCTCCCCGGAACGCGATCGCTGTCGGTCAGCACTTTGGCGGCAACGCACGTCTCGCCATCCGCCGGAGTAAACGCCGTGGCAAGCCGATAACTCCCGGGCTTTTGGCCGGCATCCGCCGCCGCGGCGATTATGGTGTAGGTCTCGTTCCCGCTCACCGGCACGGAAATGTGGGCAGTCCTGCCGGTTCCCCCGTTGTCCGCGCTCGCAAGCTGCGCCCCGCTCTCGCCGCGCAATATCGCGTACGGGCTGAAATCGGGCGAATCCATGGAAATATCGAGCGTTCCCGAGCCATAAATGGTAATCGCGTAGCCGTCGTAAGCCGATCCGTCCGGCAGGGTGCAGCTCGATGCGTTCAACTGGCCGGCAACGCTACGACCGGTACCGATGCGAGGGAACGATTGGCACAGGATATCCGGCTCGCGCTGAAACGTCGTCCGCAACGTGAAACCGCCCGATTGCCCCGAAGCCGCCGCGTTGACCAGCAGACGATAATCGCCCGGCTCGATCGCCCGTTGGAAGGTCTTGCCGGAAGCAAGCGCCCGGCCCGCCGCGTCGCGCAGGATCGCCGACGCCGCAAACGAAGTCGAATCCGCCTGCACAGTCAGAGTGCCGTGCGAAGGAATCGTGAGGAGGAAATCCCCGTAAGGCGTTCCGTCGGAAAGGAGGCAATTCGCCTGATTCAGCGTGCCGGTCACGAGTCCGGTCGGCTGCGCCGCGCCCGGCGGCAAGCACGTTTGGGTCCACGCCGATGTCACGAAAAATATGAAAACGGAGAATTTCACTAACGTTGATGATAACCGCGCCCGCCCGGAAAGTTGCGTTCAGCGTTGACGTTGCGGGTCGAACAAGCGATGACATGAACGCGTACGCCCTGGAGTCCTGCCGCCCTTCAAAGCCGCGCCATTGCCTTCTCCGCAATCTCCGACTGCCACGGATCGAATCGCGGGTTCAGCTTCAACGCCCGGCGCAAGTAATCGCGAGCCGACGCCTTGTCGCCAGCGGCGCGCGCAATCATTCCGGCATGATAAAAGAGCTTGGCGTCCTGCGTGCCGAGTCGAAGCGCCGCTCTCATGGCTTCGCGCGACTCGTCCAGCTTGCCCGCTTTCAACGCCGCCCAAGCCAGAGCGTCCGCCCCGTAAATGTCGCGGCGCGTTGTATACTCCCGCAATGCATCCCCGAATGCGAGATCTGTGTGAAGGTCGTGATCGGTATAAAAAAGGGCTAAGCCGCGATTGGAAGCGGCGCCATTGATCGCCGCCAGGCGCCCGATCTGCTCGACCAGCGCGTATCGGGCCTTGGCGTCGTCGCGACGGTCGGCAAGCATGTAGAGATCGCCGAGAGCGGCCACGGCGGCGGGATCGGGAAGTACGGTAACGGCGCGCTCGTACTCCTGGATGGCGCCGGCCAGGTCTCCCCGCGCGGCGCGTACGCGGCCGAGAGACGGTAGAGCGTTGAAGTAACCGGGAAAAGCGATGAGCGCATCTCGATAGCGACGTTCCGCGGTTTCGTATTCACCCACCGAAAATGCGATCTCGCCAAGCTGCCAGTAGCACCAGGCGGCGGTTTCGCGCGGTGGAACCGGAAGATTGAGCGCGAACGCCAGCGCCCGGATGAGGTGCCCCCGCGCCGCCTCCGGATCGCCGCGCAGCAGGACGAGACGGGCGAGTCGCGTTTCCGCGCCGGCGGCCGCGAAGCCCAACCGCTGCATTTCTTGAAATGCGCGGGACGCTCCGTCGTAATCCCCCAATTCCAGCAACGCGTCGCCCAAAAGGGCGTAGCCCGAACCCTGGCCCGGTTCCAAGTTTGTCAGCGCGATGGCGTGGTCGCGCGCTTTGACAAAGTCGTGTCCGGCGAATTCGGCATGCCCTAACGCGCTCAAGGCGCCGGGATTCCGTTCCCGGGGCACCGACGCCAGCGATGCGTTAGCGGCGTGCGTAGCCAGCCGAAGGTAATCCACGTTGTTGGTTTCCCGCACGCGCTTCAGAAAGTAGGAAGCCAACATATTCTGCGCTACGAAATCTTCGGGATCGCGGCTCAAGCGTTGCGACAAGAAGCGCATCGCCGCCGCTGTCTCTTCGTCATCGTTGGGGAGCTGCCTCGCCGCGAGCCGAGGCAGCGCCTCAAGAGAGAAGTGCCGTTGCCTTTGGGGGAGCCACAGCCCCCCCAAGGCAATCAGCGCAATGATAATGGCGGATATCGCACCTATCCGCGCGAACGCTGCAGCCGCGCTATTGCCGCGTCTGGTCATCCACTCCGGACATAAAGGGCTGGATGGGATCGGCTACGAATGGAAATACATCCCGGAAAGGAACCTGGTTGGCATTGACGTTATCGCCGAGCGGTACGCCGTTGTTGATCAGAGTGAACGTAAAGTCGACGACATCGTCCATTAGTCTGCGGCCTCCCATATTCCCAAAGCCCCCGTTGGCGTTAGTGCCACCCCCAGGACCGTTGTTTGGAACCGTGAGATCGAGGCGCAGTATATCTCCCTTCCGTTGAATCACGTCGAGGATCATGCTGACGTGGGCATCGTCCGTACCAAAGTTTTTTAAATCCTTGATAATGTCCGCCTGGAATTTGCCGCGTGCGTCGTCATCGGTCGAAGCACCGTTATATTCGTCTTTGCGCGTTGCCGGAATCAGGCCGTTGTTAACCAGCGGATTCCCGCAACGGTCGATATTGACGTAATTTCCAATACCCTGAACGGCTCCAACGGTGCTCACAAACTGGATGACCTGGCGTTGCGTGACCGCGTTTATGCCAATTACGTTGGAAGAGCCGCGGAGCATCGTCGCCGGAACGCTGACAACCGTAAGCATCGAGTTGAATCCCGCATAGGTATCGCGTCCGCCCCGCGCTCCGAACAACGATGTGTCGGGATGCCCAGGATTGGCGAGCGACGAGGCGACGAACCGGTTAGCGCCCGTATCGTCCAGGAAGAACGGATCGTCCATCGCGCCCGCGAAGAAACTTACACCGGTTGCGGAATCGGTCGTCACCACCGGCGGCTGCGGCGTATAGTCTTGCGTTGCGATGGTGGTGGGGGCCGTAAAACTTTTGCCATTGGGCAGCATGATGGTGGCGGTCTGCGCCGTTAGGCGTCCAACTCCTTGCGAATACGTTACGTCCACAAAGGCATCGGGCTTTGCGTCCCCGGTGTTTTCAATTTCGAAGCGATACCGGATGTTGTGGTCGAAAATCGCCATTCCGAAATGTTCGGAAGAAACTATGAAACCTTGCGTGCTCATCACCAAGACTACTTTTGAGTTGTCGTTTGGGTCGAGAAATGCCCACATGTCGGCGATATCCGAGCCACGGTCCTGCGCGACCGTGGGTGAGTCGATATGATCCGAGGCTTTGACGCGCGCCGGAGGACTTAATTGGATGGCAATAGCGCCGGCCACGGCAAGCGCCGTGAAAAATAGCGGCTTAAGTTTCGAGTAGTTCATCTTTTCTCCTTTTGAAGCAATCTTTGCGAAGCTCTTCAGTTTCCCCGCGCGCGATTTCGATCCCGCTATTTGTCCATCTTGTCCATCTTTTTCGCTCCATGGTGCATCATTGAGCCGCCCCCCTTCATCATCGACATCTTCTTCTCCATCGGCATCTTGTCGAACATGTCCGCTTTTTCCTGGGCGGACATCTTATCCATCATCCCCATTTGTTCCGAGGACGACATTTTGCTCATATCGTGACCTCCCATCTTCATGGCGGCCATCTTATCTTTCCGCGGCATCTTATCCATCATGGCCGCCTTATCTTCAACAGACATCTTGTCCATCTTGTCCATCATTTCCTGATGCGACATTTTCTTGCCGGACATGCTGTCGCTTGACATCTTGTCGCCGTTCATCTTCTTGTCGTCGCTGGTTTGCGCGAATGCTGTGCCGATCGCGAGACAGCTAACCAATCCAGCGGCGGCCAAAATCGTCTTTATCTGTTTATCCACGGTAATCATTCTCCTTTTTGCCTTCGTTGTTCTTCCATTAAGCCGCGCTCACGGTCCGGGATTCGACTTTGTCGCGGCTAAACGGGTTCGCGATTCGCCAAATCCAGTTCCGACCGTTATAGTCGGGAACACCAGGGAAATCCCCCGGTTTTATTTTTGGAAGTCGGCATACGGACAACCGCGCCAATGCAACGGAGCCGGTTCCAGACGCTCACCCGCAAGCCGCGCATGACACAGACGACAGTGCAAGAAGATCTCTTGGACCACATCATCGACCAAATCGGCCACCCACGGCGGTAGCCTTGCGATCCCGCCGGAGGACGGCGTTAACCAGTTCCCGGTCGCCGTCTACCGGCGCGTACGGGCGAATTGAAACGAGAGCGGGCTGTCCGGAGATCTTCACGCTATCAACGCGTCTGGCTCTCGGGATCGAGCAGCGCTTCCAGCCGTTCGGCCGTCAAGCCGCTCCGCTCGATGGCAACTGCGCGCACGGTCCGATTGCTTTTGTACGCTTCTTTCACCAGGACCGCGGCTTTTTCGTATCCGATCACAGGCGCAAGCACGGTACCCATGGCCAGCGACTGCTCGACGAAGGATCGCGCGCGCTCGCGATCCGCCTCCAGGCCCGCCACCAACTTCTCCGCGAAATTGCCTGACCCGGAAGCGAGCAATTCGATGGATTCGATCAGGTCGTAAGCCATGACGGGCATCATCACGTTCAGCTCGAAGTTGCCGGCCGCCGCGCACCAGGCGATGGCCGCGTCGTAGCCGATCGCTTGCGCGCAAACCATCAGCAGGCTTTCCGCGATCACCGGATTGACCTTGCCGGGCATGATGCTCGACCCCGGCTGCACGGCGGGAAGCCGGATCTCGCCGAAACCGCAGCGGGGCCCGGAGCCGAGCCACCGGATATCGTTGGCGATCTTCGTAAGCGCGATCGCGTAGGTGCGCAACGCCCCGCTCAGGAACGCGACGGCATCCTTGGCCGCCTGCGCTTCGAAGTGGTTGCGCGCTTCGAAGAATGGCAATCCGGTCCGGCGCGCCAGCTCCTCAATTACTTCGGCGGCGAAACCCTTGGGTGCGTTCAATCCCGTGCCGACCGCGGTGCCGCCTAGCGGCAGCTCATAAATTCCCTGAAGTGCCGCTTCGATTCGCTCGACCGACGCTTCGACCTGCCGCGCGTAACCGCCAAACTCCTGGCCCAGCCGTATTGGCACGGCATCCTGCAGATGCGTGCGGCCGATCTTGATCACATCGTCGAACTCGCGGGATTTTTCGCGCAGCCTTTGATGCAGCTTTCGCATTGCCGGAATCAATTGCCGCTGGACGGATTCCGCGGCCGCGACATGCATCGCCGTTGGAATTGCGTCGTTGCTCGATTGGCCGCGATTCACGTCGTCGTTAGCATGCGCACGCGCCAGGTGAGCGATCACTTCATTGGCATTCATGTTCGTCGACGTGCCGCTGCCGGTTTGGAAAATGTCGATGGCGAACTGCGCGTCGTGTTTGCCGGAAGCGACTTCGTCCGCCGCTTTCTCGATTCGTCCGGCGGTTTCTGCGGAGATCCAACCATGCTTGCCGTTGACATGGGCGGCGCAGCTCTTGATCAGGCTCAACGCCCGGATGAAAGACCGCTGGAAGCGTAAGCGCCCGATCGGAAAATTCTCAATCGCGCGAGCGGTTTGCGCGCCGTAAAGCGCCTCAACCGGAACTTGCATCTCGCCCATGGTGTCGTGCTCGGTGCGGTATCGCTCGCTCATGACAACTATTGTGGCGCAGGTACTTCACAATAGTTACGAGCCATCGCATGCCGGAAAACCGCCTGATCCACGAGAAGAGCCCTTACCTTCTGCAACATGCCCACAACCCGGTGGACTGGTATCCCTGGGGCGCGGAGGCCTTCGAGGCGGCGCGCGCGCAGCGGAAGCCGATCTTTCTATCGATCGGTTATTCGACCTGCCACTGGTGCCATGTGATGGAACGCGAGTCGTTCGAAAACGAAGAGATCGCGGCGATTCTGAACCGCAATTTCATTCCGATCAAAGTGGATCGCGAAGAGCGGCCCGATGTCGACCGCATTTATATGGCGTATGTGCAGGCCACGACCGGCGGAGGCGGATGGCCCATGTCCGTGTGGTTGACCCCGGAGTTGAAGCCGTTTGTCGGGGGCACTTACTTCCCCCCGGAGAATCGCTACGGGCGCGCGGGATTTCCGGTCCTGCTCGACCGCATTGCCGCGGCGTGGCAACAGGATCGGGACCGGATCGTCGCATCGAGCAACGAAGTACTCGAGCAGCTGCAAAAGCAGGCGGAAGTGGCTCCTTCCGGGGGCGCGCTCGACCCCAAAGCCCTCGATAGCGGCTTCCACGCGTTCCGCCGCAACTTCGATTCCCGCCATGGCGGGTTCGGGCAGGCCCCCAAATTTCCGCGCCCTGTTACGCACAACTTCCTCCTCCGCTATTACGCCCGAACCGGGAACCGGGAAGCTTTGGACATGGTTCTCGAAACCCTGCGGGCGATGGCGAAAGGCGGCATGAACGATCAACTTGGCGGCGGCTTTCATCGCTATTCGGTCGACGAGCGCTGGTTCGTGCCGCACTTCGAGAAAATGCTGTACGATCAGGCGCAACTCGCGATCTCCTATCTGGAAGCGTTTCAGATTACGCGCGAGCCGTTGTTTGCCGCCGAGGCGCGGCGCATTTTAGACTATGTGATCCGCGACATGACGGACCCGGACGGCGGCTTCCATTCGGCCGAAGATGCCGACAGCGTAATCGATCCCGCGGACCCGCATGAGAAGGGCGAAGGCGCCTTCTACATTTGGAAGCAGCCGGAAATCGAAGACTTGGCGGGCCAGCCTGCCGCGCGGTGGTTCTGCTACCGGTACGGCGTGAGGCCCGATGGTAACGTCGCGAACGATCCCCAGAGTGAATTCACCGGCCGGAATATTCTATTTCAGGAGCATTCCATTGAAGAGACCGCGGATCGCTTTGAGCGGCCTCTCGCCGAGGTGCGCGGCGCCATCGAAGACCTGGAAACGCGTCTGCTCGCGGAACGCTCGAAGCGCATCCGTCCGCATCTGGACGATAAAGTTCTCAGTGCCTGGAACGGCTTGACGATCTCGGCGTTTGCAAAGGGCGGGGCGATTCTCGACGATGCGCGCTATTCGCAAGCGGCGCGGCGCGCGAGCGATTTCATTGCAAAGCGGATGTACGACGCGGAGTCCGGGATTCTGCTTCGGCGCTACCGCAAGGGCGATGCGGCGATTGCGGGATTTCTGGACGATTATGCGTTCTTCGCGCAGGCGCTGCTCGATCTTTACGAAACCAGCTTCGAGTTTCGCGATCTGGAATTCGCCATCAAGCTCACCGAGAAACAACTGGAACTGTTCGAAGATACAAAACACGGCGCGTTCTTCAGCTCTTCCGATGGCGACTCCAGCCTGGTAGTGCGGAGGAAAGAGGACTACGACGGGGCCGAGCCGTCTGGGAATTCGATTGCCGTTCTGAATCTGTTGCGGCTGGCGCGAATGACTTCGCGCGACGACTTCCGCGAGGCCGCCGAAAAAGCGTTGCAAGCGTTCGCCGAGCGGATTACAACGATGCCTTCGGGAGTGCCGCAAATGCTGGTCGCCTACGGATTCAGCCTCGCGGCGCCCAAACAGGTGATCCTGTCGGGAGAAAAATCCTCCGGTGAATTGCGTCAATTCCTACGCGTTTTGCAGGCGCGCTTCTTGCCGGATACCATCGTGATGCTCGCGGACGAAGATCTCTCGCGCTACAACCCGGCAATCCAAAACATGAAACCGCTGGACGGTCGCGTCACGGCCTACGTCTGCGAGAATTTCACTTGCAAACTCCCCATTTCCGATCCGTCGAAATTAGACGGATTGCTACAATAATGCTTCATACTTGAAACCAGGAGAAAGAATGGAACGCGCTGGAGGCACAACCATGAGAGGCAACCCTTTGACGCTGGTTGGTCCGGAGCTGAAGCCCGGCGACAAAGCGCCCGATTTCAGCGTGATCGACGGATCCCTGAAGCCCGTCACCCTTTCCGATACCGGCCACAACGTGCGGATCATCAGTGTCGTTCCATCGCTCGACACTCCGGTGTGCGACGCGCAAACCAAGCGCTTCAACGAAGAGGCCGCGCGGCTTCCGAATGTCGACATCTACACCGTCAGCATGGATCTTCCATTCGCCCAGAAGCGTTGGTGCGGAGCTTTCGGCGTGGATAAGGTGAAGATGCTTTCGGATCACAAGGACGCGTCTTTCGGTTCGCATTATGGAACGCTGATCAAAGAATTGCGTATCGAAAGCCGCGCGATTTTCGTCCTGGACAAGGACAACACGGTGAAGCACGCCGAGTACGTCAAGGAAGTCGCCGATTTTCCGAATTACGACGCCGCTCTGAAGGCGGCCAAGAGTTCCTGAACCGGAGTAGCCTGGATGCCGGGGGACACGCTCGAGCGCTGGTTTCGCCGGGCGGTAGGAAACCCGCTGGTTCGCGGCGGTCTCACGGTGGGCGCGGGAATCGTTCTCGGCAACATCCTCGGATTCGCGCGTTCCGCCGTTACGGCATATCTGCTCGGAACGCATGCCGCCGCCGACGCGCTGGCGATCGCCATCAGCCCGCTCGACACGCTCAACGGGATCTTGATCAACACGATGTTGTTCGCGTTCGTGCCCATGCTGATGCTGCGCGAGGGCGAGGAGCGGATCGCGCTGTTCCATCAAGCCAGCCGGCTCTTTACGTGGATCTTCGCGTTTTTCGCGATCGGAATTCTTCTTTTCGCCCCCCGGGCGATCCACCTATTGGGGCCGGGACTGAAGCCCGAGTACGTTCCGGCGGCGGTCAATATTCTTCGTATTACGTCGATTTCAACGCTAGCCGCCGGCGCTTTCGCGATCTATTCGGCGCTGCTCTACACGGAGCGGCGGTTCGGTCCTCCGGCGTTTTATCAGGCGTCGCTCAACATATTCACCATCGTTGCGGCCGTGGCCCTTTGGCGCGTGCTGGGCATCTATGGCTTCGCCATCGGGTATAGCTGCGGGGCCTGCGCGCAGTTAGCCGTGGTCTATTTCGCGGCGCGGCGTTACTGGAGAGCGCATCCCAAACGTGATTCGAGCACGCTTGAATCGGCAACCCCCTGGCACGAGTTGCTGGCCAAGCCCGGATCTTTTCTGATCTATGCGGGGCTGATTGCGCTGAACGTGATTGTCACCCGCGCTTACGCCACGCAATCGGGACCGGGGATGGCGGCGGCCTTCGATTACTGTATTCGCTGCGTAAACGTGGTGATCGCGTATCTGGTGATGCCGGTTTCGAATGCGCTGCTTCCGGAGATTGGGCGTCTTCGGCGGGAACGGCGGACGCGGGAAGCTTTCCGCTTAACCGACCGCACTATCTCGATTGCGGCGCTCGCGGCGGTTGCCTCGTGCATCGGCGGCGTGTTGCTGCGGCAGCCCGTAATCGCTCTCCTATTTCAACGCGGAAGCTTTACGGCGCAATCGACGCAACTGGTCTCGGGAGCTTTTCTGGGCTTCGCGCCAAGCTTGATTGGATGGAGCCTGCTCGAGCTGAATTCGCGCGCGCTATTTGCGCTCGATCGCCCGTGGCTGCCGGTTTGCGCGGCGGCGATCCCCGTTGCATTCAATTTGGCCTTCTCCGCGGCAATGCGTTCGGCGGACTCCGCGCGCTTCGGCCAGCCGCCTTTTATCGGATTGGGGGCTTCGCTGGGGCTGCTTCTGGCGTTCGCGTTCTTATTCGTCGTATCGCACGCCAGAAGGAAATACTGGTCGGCCGAGTTTGCGCTGGAGCCGCGGGAGAAGCTGGTTCCGGCGCGTACGTGAGCGCGTACGTGAGTGCCGCGTGAACCCTAGCGTCTTTCTCGGCTAGTCATTTTCTCCGCGAACTCGATCGCGCGGATCAGGCTGTGGGTGGAAGCGGCGCCCGTACCCGCTATGTCGAAGGCCGTGCCGTGATCGACCGATGTGCGAACGATCGGCAGACCCAGCGCTATATTCACGCCGCCTTCGAAATCGAGCAGTTTCGAGGGGATGTGGCCCTGGTCGTGATACATGCAAACGACGGCGTCGAATTTCTTGCGCTTGACCGCCATGTAAAACAACGTGTCCGGCGGGAACGGCCCCTCGACCGGATAGCCCTGGGCCTGCGCCCATTCGACGGCGGGGATGATTTCTTCGATCTCTTCGTTCCCGAACAAGCCGTGCTCTCCGGCGTGCGGATTTAATCCGGCGACCGCAATGCGAGGCTCGGGAAGCAACTTGCGAACGGCGTCCACGGTGAGCTGAATAATTTTTTGAATGCGCGGCCTTTTCGCGTTGCGAATGGCGTTGAGCAGCGATACGTGGGTGCTGACGTGAGTAACGATCAGATCGTCGGACGCGAGCATGATTGTGACATCCGCGACTCCGCATAGATCGCCGATCAGTTCCGTGTGGCCGGTGAAGCCGGGATTGGTGAGGCAGGTGGCCTCCTTGTTCATCGGCAGGGTGATGAAGGCGGCGATCTCCCCCGCGAGGGCCGCTTTAGTAGCGGCGATGACGTATTCTCTGGCCGCGTGCCCCGCCTTTCCGCTCAGCTTTCCGGGAGTGACGTCGCCGGCCTGGAGCAACGCCGGACTTACCACATTCAGCGCACCCGGCCGATACTCCGCCGGGCTTTCGATACTTCGCAAGGCGGCCCCGTACCCGAGCCGCTCATTGTAGAAGCGCAGCGCTTCCAGATCTCCATACGCGACGAACGGCGGCCGAATCTCGCCGTTTGCAAATGCTTTCAGCAGGATCTCCGGCCCGACGCCGCTCGCGTCCCCTATCGTGATTCCATAGATTGGCTGCTGGGATCTCGGTTTATCCGGCATGACTCAATATCGCGCGAACGCGGGAGATGACATCGGGCCCGCCGAAGCCGCCCGCCTTCGTAATAAGAAACAGATCCCGGTTTCGCGAGACGGTTCGCGCGACGTGTCGAGCCTCGATGCGCGTTACCGGAACGCCGGGCACGGCTTCCGCGATGGGCAACAACGGCGGAAGCCCGAGTGCCTTAACCAGTGCAAACGCAGTATCGCCGCCGATCACGAAAACGGCGTCGGGGTCCTCGGCCGCAATCCGTTCCATCAGATGCTTCCCGTTCGCGGCGGCAATGGAGAGTGCGTCCGCTCCCGGCGGGCAGCTCTTTTGCAGCATTCGCCAGCCTGTTCCTTCGACATGCCGCATCGCATAGTGGACCTGCGTCGCTGAAATTTCGTGACGGCTCCCGTTCAGCACCAAACACTTTCGGATAGGCGGCAGAGCGGGAACGGCGGATCGCGGCAGGTCGATCTCGCGCGCGATCGTTTCCGCTAACGCGGCGGGACCGGCGGCGATTCGCAACGACTCATCGCAAAGAATGGCGCGAGCCGCTTCGGCCAAGTGGGCGTCCGTCTCCCCGTCGAAGACCACGCACTTCAGCTCGGGATGCAGAATCGAGGCGATCGAACTGCTGCGAATCGGATTGAGCGCGTCATTCGCAAAATCCGTCTCGGCCACCGCGATGCCATCGACATACAAGACGCCCAGCTTCACCGTGCGGCCCATGGCGGGGTAAGCCGGCGCGTAGGCGATGCCCCAACCCGGGTAGAGTTGCGCGAGAGCTTGAAGTTCGGCGGAGATGTTGCCGCGCAGGGTGGAATCCGTCTTCTTATATATCAGCGTGGCTGGGCCGGACTCCAGCAGAAAGCGCCTCACCTCACTTGCGGCTTTCTCGGGAGTCACGTGGCGTGTTTCGGTGTCGAACACAACCACGCCCGCTGGACAAGTTGAAAGCGGTTTTGCCGACACGAGTGCCGGAATGCCGGCCGCGCTGAACTTCGCACCTACTTCGAGGGCTCCCGTCATGTCGTCTGCAAGAGCGGTTATGCGACGGGTTTGCGCGCTTCCCGTTGGCGATGCGCTCACTTAACCCGATTCCTCACCCGTCTCTTCCACGAATTTCTCCACGCGGATGCGGTAAATGGCCGGCTTGCCGTCGCGGTCGCTCTGGAAGAAAATATTCTGGCTGTTCGGCGAAAAGATGGGGGCGACCATCGCCGCATCGCTGGCGCGGTGCTCGCACAATGTCAACTCGCGGCGGGCGAGCCGTAGAAATAGCAGAACATATGGCGAGGATTGGTTCCGGCTCGCGCCCACAAAGACCGAGCTATCGCCATTTTGCCCGAAATGCACAAATTGGCTGGTTTTGCCGATCAGCTTATCGGCGTTCTCATCGGGCGTGTGCTCGCGCAGGGTGTTGAGCTGCGCACGGTCTTCGGGAAACCGCAGATAGACGACCGTCTTGCCCGCTGGTGTCCATCGTGCCGGGCCAATGCCGGGTTCGATTCGCAAGCGCCGGTTCTGTTTCCCGTCGAAATTCACGAGCCACAGCGCGGCATTCTCCTGGCGATAAAGGATCTGCGTGCGCTTGGGACGGATCACCGGATCGCTTAAAACCCACTGCGCCTCGGCGATGGTGGAAACACCGCCCTTGGCCACGGCGGCCAGCCTCAGGCGCGACGCGTTGCCGCGCTTTTCGCCAAACGCGACATAGTGTCCGTCATCGCCGAGGTTCGATCCGGGACAGCGCTCGAAGCCGTCCGCCACGCGGCAAATTTCGCGTTCTTTCAAATTTGCAAGATTGACGATCCGCAGCGATGCGCCGTCGAAATAACAAAAGCTCCGCTCATCCGGGAACAACGATAGGGACGCGCCGTCGAGCGCCTGGGCGTTGGTCAACTGGCGCGATTCGCCGTTCTTCAGATCCATCCGGAACGCTTGCGGCGATCCGGCGCGATCGCTGGAATACAGCAGGAAGTTCCCCTTCCGCGAAACGGCCCGTTGATAATACGCGGGCAAGAAGCTAGCGGCCTTGGGGCTGGTCAAGCGCAAGACTTCAAGCTCGGTCGCGGGGTCGGGAAAACGCCGCCATTCCGAAGGGACAACCTCGCCCTTGTCTCCATTGGAGGGAGTGGCGGCTACGGCGAGAAGAGATAGAAAAGCCCGCCTCTGGAGCAGGAGCTTCATATGCGGGATGGATTCAGGCGCTCCGAACCGGAGCGATTACTTGCCGTGGCCCGTCTGATAATGGGCGGCGAGCATATCCATGCCGAAATCGCCCTTGTAATCGCGCCAGACGCTGTGAATATGGTTCGCGTGATCCTGCGTATCGTCGAACTCGATCAGGAAAGCGGGAGCCTGCACGCGATAGTAATGCGGCTGGCCCGTGTCGGCGCCGCCCGCCCACGCGAAATACACATTCTTGCCCGCTTGCCGCAGCTTTTCCATGCGCGCGTCGGCTACCTGGTTGGGCATATTGTGGGCATAAATTTCGACCAGCGACGTAAGCAGCGCGAGTTGCGATGGCGTCATTTTCGAAGCCGATAGTCCCGAAGGCTGCCCTTCGAGAGCCGCCTTGCGGGATGCCATGGTGATGATGTCCTTGTATGCGGTCTGATCGACCACGGCAACCTTCCGCTGATCGGGCGTAAGCGCCTTCAACAATTCGCGGCCCATGTCTTCTTCCTCGGCCAAGGCGCGCAAACCTTTGCGGGGGCCGTCGGGAACCTGCGCGGGATTGGCGCCGAAAAAACTAGGCGTCGAAGAAACGCGGCCGTCCACAACGGTATAGTTCTGGCTGACGTGGTGGCCTTCCACGCGATAGCCCCAGGTACCCGTATCGGAGGGTTCGCCGAAAACGCTGAAATAATATTTCTCCGGATTGCGCTTCTCGCCGTCGTCCTTTTCCATGGCCTTGAGCACGTCCTCGAGGCTCATGATGGTTTCGGCTTTGATGATGCCCTGCTGGCTCAAGCCCGCGCTGAGCAGCGCCGTGGCGAGATGTTTTTGCGCGGAGTCCATCTCGCGAAGCGGCAAGCCTTTGCGCGGTTTGGGAATGAAGTGCCAGTCCATGCGCTCGTCCTCGTCGAAAGCGAACGTTGCTTTGGCCTTCTGTTCGGGCGAGAGCGAATTCAGAAAAGCAGTGGCGGCCCTGGACATGACCGACGAAGAATTGGCGCGTTGGTAAGCGGCCATCAATAAAATTCCTCCGAGCGCGATCGCTGCGAATCGGGGCAGCAGGTGCTTCATAGCGGAACCCTCCGGAGACTCAGTGTATCGCATCTTCCGCCGTTCAACGCCGATCCGCCCAACGCGAGTTCTATGCTATTGGCCTACCGATTGCAAAAATCGAGGAAAAGGACTTTCCACGTTATGATAATCGCCTTCAATCGATTCAATAGGTTGCTTCTTTACGCTTCCGTATTACTGGTGGGATTAGTGGGTTATTCGGACACGGCCCGTGCCCAAAATAGCCTCACCGCGAGCCCGGCGTCCCTGCAGCCGTTCAACTTCCAGATCGGCGGAACCACACCCGCGCCGCAGGTTCTAACGATCGCCAGCACCGGAGCCTCCGTGCCCGTCAACGCGACCGTGACAACTCCGAGTGGCGCGTCGATATTTGCCATCACTCCCGCCACCGGAATGACGCCGGCGGCGTTCAACGTCAGCGCGAATCCAGCCGGTTTGGCTGCCGGCACATACGGCGGCACCGTCTCGGTAAGCTCGCCGAGCTTGGGATCGGCGCCGTTGAGCATTGCATTAAGCCTGGTCGTCACGGCGGCTCCAACGCTGACGATCAGCCAGAACAACGTGCAGTTCTACTATCAGACCGGCCAGGCGAATCCGGCTCAGACGGTAATTAACCTGGCCAGCACCTCCACCCCATTGGGTTATTCCGTCACGAGCGCCACCACTTCCGGAGGAGCGGGCTGGCTTGTGGTCGGGCAGACGGGTGGAACCACGCCGTCCTCCCTGACGATCGGCGCCAACCCGGCCGGCCTTGCGCCCGGCGTCTATAACGGCACGGTCACGGTCGCGACCGCCGGGTCTTCCGCGCCCGCGCAGGTGATTAATGTGAGTCTTACCGTTGCCGCGAACCCCTTGGCGATCCCGAGCCCCAACATGGTTGGGTTTACTTATCAATTGGGTGGAGCGTTAACGGCTGCCCAGACTGTGGCGGTGACCAGCACCATGCCCGGAACGCCGCTTAATTTTGCCGCCGGTTTCACCCCCGCGGCCGGCAGTCCGAATTTCCTGACCATCGCTCAATCGGGTCCCGCCACGCCCGCCACGCTGACCCTCACCGCGAATACCGCGGGCCTGACGCCGGGGACGTACAGCGGACAACTCAGTATCGTCACGGCTGGGAACAGCGCGGTGACGGTGCCCGTTACGCTCACGGTCGGGAATAACCCGCTGCTGACGTTTTCGCAACCCGCCGCGAATTTCAATTTCCAGATTGGCACGGCGCCTCCGGTCGCGCAGATTATCAATGTAGGCAGCACCGGCGCGCCGTTGAACTTCACGGCCGCGAGTACGACTAGCGGGGGAACCTTCCTTGCCGTGTCCAGCGGCGGAGCCACGCCAGGCACGACGCCAGGCACTCTGACCATAACGGCAAATCCCGCCGGCTTGGCGGTAGGCGCCTACACGGGCTCGGTCACTGTAACGCCTGCTGGAAGCACGCCGCAAACGATTCCGATCACGCTCACGGTCAGCAACACGCCGCTAGTCAATATCACTCCGGCGGCCCTTACTTTCACGGCGAGCGTGGTGGGCGGAACCCCGCCGGGCTTCCAAACATTAGCGCTGACCAGTACCGGGGATCCCATTCCGTTCACGGCGACCGCCGCGGGTGGATCCTTCCTGGTGGTTACGCCCGCGAGCGGCAACGCGCCGGCGAACCTGAGCGTGGGAGTGAATCCGAATGGTCTTGCCGCCGGCACGTACGCGGGTACAATCACCGTGATCGCGGGCGGTCAAACGCAGACGGTCCCGGTCACGTTAGTCGTGAATTCGGGAATCAATGTTGCCGTTAACCCGGCGACGCTCGCCTTCATGCAGGTGGCGGGAGGGGCTGCCCCCGCGCCCCAAACCATTAATGTCACCAGCACGAACGGGAGCGTGCCGATCTCGGCAGTTGTTACTACCGGGGGCGGCTTCCTGACCGTCACATCCACCGCTGCTACTCCGGGTACCGTCACCGTTGCGGCGAACGCGGGAATGCTGGCGGCCGGAACCTACATGGGTTCGATCGTCGTAACCGGTACGGGGGCGGCGAACGGGCCGCAGGTTGTTCTCGTCACGCTCACCGTGACGGCTCCCACGCCCGTTCCCACGCTGACCGCGACGCCGACGCCGATCAACGTCAGCGCCGTCGCGGGCGGACCGAATCCCGCCAACACCAGCATCGCCATTGCGGCTAGCGGCGGGGCGGCGGTTCCGTTCACCGTCACGGCTGCGGCGGCATCCGGCGGCACGTGGCTGACGGCTACGCCGGCGACTGGCACCACGCCCGGCACCGTCACCGTCGCCATCAACACCATGGGGCTCGCGGCCGGCACGTATACCGGGACGGTTACCATAGCCGCCGGCACGGGAGCTCCCGCGGGCGTCGCGGCGATAACGATCCCGGTGAACCTCACCGTGACGACGCCGGTGATTCCGACGCCTTCCGTGACCATCGTTCAAAACGCCGCCAGCGCGATTTCAGGAGCGGTGGCGCCCGGTGAAATCGTCTCGATCTTCGGGACGAACATCGGCCCGGCTACCGCCGTCTTATTGCAGCTGACTTCCACCGGCGCGGTGGCGACGACGCTCGGAAATACGCAGGTGACGTTCGACGGAATCCCGGCGCCGCTCACCTACGTTTCGGCCACTCAGATCAATGCCGTTGTTCCTTATGAGATCGCCGGACGGGTTTCGACGCATGTCGTGGTCACCGTTTCCGCTAAGCCATCCACCGGGACGGATCTGCGGGTAGTGGATTCCGCGCCAGGGATTTTCACGACAAATGCCATGGGCAGCGGACCCGGCGCGATTCTCAATCAGGATTACAATCCGAACACCCCCGGAACTCCGGCGGCGGTAGGCACGGTGATCCAGATTTTCGCCACCGGCGAAGGCCAGGATAGTCCGGCCGGCATTACCGGCAGCGTAAGCACCTCGCAACTGAAGAAGTCGATTCTTCCCGTGTCGGTCACCATAGGCGGACAGGCCGCGCAGGTGACATATGCGGGATCGGCTCCGGGGTTGGTGGCGGGCGTTCTGCAGGTGAATGCCATCGTTCCGGCCGGGGTGCAAGCAAGCCCGGCGAACGTCGCGATCACGGTTGGGAGCGGCATGAACGCGCCGCAAAGCCAAGCCAATGTCACGGTAAACGTGCAGACTTCCGCCCCGGCCCCGCAGTAAGTTGCGCAGCGGTAAGTCGCACAAAGAGGGCAGGCCCCGCCGCCTGCCCTCCGCCGCCTAAAGTTCCTCGTGCGTCCTGACGATGGGAGGGTACTTCCGGGAAAAACCGGATAGCCGCCGCCTATGCTCCAGATGCGAGATTACAATCCGCCGCCTCCGACCGGCCGCCCACTCCCCCCTTCCCCTTCAGTGCAATATTTCCTGGGAATGCCCGCGGTTATCGACAGCTTCGCCATGCGAAGCCTGTTCGATGCGGTGCAGCGCGTGGCGCGCACCGGAACCGCGGTGCTGATCACGGGTGAAAGCGGTACGGGAAAGGAGTTGGTTGCCCGCGCCCTGCACCATTACTCCATGAGGTGTACCAAGCCATTTGTCGACATCAGTTGCGCCGCGCTGCCGGAGCATCTCGCCGAAAGCGAGCTGTTCGGCTACGACAAAGGCGCGTTCAGCGGAGCCGACGCGGCCAAACCGGGTTTATTCGAGATGGCGCATACCGGGACGCTTTTCCTGGACGAAATCGGCGAACTCGAAACCAAAATGCAGGTTAAACTGCTGCGCGTTCTGGATGGAACACCCTATTACCGCCTGGGAGGCACGCGCAAGGTCAGTTCCGACACACGAATCATCGCCGCCACGAACCAGGATCTTGAAAAGATGATCGCCCAGGGCCGCTTCCGCGGCGACTTGTTTCACCGGCTCAATCAATTTTGCCTTCGTGTTCCCCCCCTACGGGAGCGCACCGAAGAGATCCGGCCGCTCGCGGAGTTCTTTCTGGCTCATCAGAATCCGGAGATGCGATTTTCGAGCGATGCTCTTGAAATTTTGTGCCTGCACGCTTGGCCCGGGAATGTCCGCGAACTGCGCAACGTGGTCATGAAATCGGCAATCATGGCCCGTGGGGCGGTGATCGCCCCCGAGGATTTGCCGGACGCGCTGCGGGCGAAAGGAATCGCGCAAGCGCCGGCGCACACCCTCGATGGGATGGAGCGCCAGATGATCATGACCGCCTTGAAGCAGACGGGAGGACACCAGCAGCATGCGGCCGAGACTCTGGGGATTTCACGCCGCACGCTCTCGCGCAAACTGAAGATTTACGGACCCGAGTATGGGAACCCCGTGTATACGACGTGATCGCATTTTGCATTTAATGTCACACTGGTGGCTTGAGGACCAATGAAAAAAACAAAGCTGCTCAAGAAAGATAAACCAAAACTGCCGCGCAAGCTTAAGAAGGAGATGAAGAAAAAAGCGGCGGCTGCCGCGGTTTAAAACCCCGCGTTTCGCACCGGTGCGCAAATCATTGCAGCGCGGCGAGAAGCGCTTTGGGAGTTTCGTTATCGCCAAACGTTTGGCTTACGTGCGCATACCGATCCACATTCCCCGGGCCAAAAACAAAGCTGCCGCCCAGTTGAAATGGATTCTTTCCCAACTCGTGTTGGCGGTGTCCACCCGCCGCCGCGCGCCTGCGGGCTTTCGCATTTTCCGCGCGAACCAGATGCAGAAGGTTAGCCGTCTGGAGTCCGATCGCGCGGTAGGCAAGCCGCTTCTCGTCGATTAACAACGGAAAGGTAATGCCCGTTTCCTCCCGGAAACGGCGCGCGTAAGTCATATCGCCCAACCCCACGGCCGCCAAGTTCGCGCCTTTATCGCGAAAGGCCTTTTCGTGATCGCGCAACTGCGCGACGTGCTCGCGGCAGAATATTCAACCATAGTGCCGCAAAAAGACCAGAACAGCTGGCTGTTTGTCCCAAAGCGATCCGAGGGGGATTTCGCGGCCATCGGCTTCCGGCAGCACGATATTCGACAAAGCTTCGCTTAAGGTTCGAGTCATCGCCTGGAGCCTCCGTCCGCGGATTTGCCGCGACTGTTTGGATAAATATTGACACATCCAAAACTCTTCGGTAGGATTATAAGGTTTGGCGAGTTAGTTCTTCTGCTCCCGCGCTACCATCTTCAGCTTTGAAGATCCGGCCGGGGGTCGGCCCCGAGGTTTGGAACGGATCTACTCCGTTTTGAGCATGGGCCTGTCCGAAGTCCTCGCAGTTAACCGTCGAAGAAGCCTATTGTTCCCTTGTTGAGGAAGGTTTTTACGTCCGGTTGAAGGCTGTTTTTTTTATTCTTTTCGCTCCTATCGGGAGCTTGTTTCATTCTAAGGATCGTTTGCCGACTTTTAATCAACTCGTGCGTAGCGGGCGCAAACCGCCGGCGTGGAAAACCGCCAGCCCCGCCCTGCAAAGCTGTCCGCAGAAGCGCGGCGTATGTACGCGCGTATATACATCGACCCCCAAGAAGCCCAACTCGGCGCTTCGGAAAGTCGCTCGCGTACGGTTGACCAACGGAATCGAGGTCACAACCTATATACCGGGCGTTGGCCATAACCTACAGGAGCACTCGATTGTGCTGATCCGCGGCGGCCGCGTCAAGGATTTGCCGGGGGTGCGCTACCACGTGGTTCGCGGAGCGCTCGATACGGCGGGCGTGAGTAATCGAAAGCAGAGCCGTTCGAAGTACGGCGCGAAAAGGCCGAAATCGTAATATGCCACGACGAAGACGCGTTGAAAACCGGGAGGCGCTGCCGGACCCGGTCTATAACTCGACCATGGTCGAGAAGTTCATCTGTTCCATGATGTGGGACGGGAAGAAGAACACGGCGCAGAAGATCTTCTACGAATCCATGGAGAAGATCAAGGAGCGCTCGGGCGACGATCCGCTGAAATTGTTCAAGAAAGCGGTCGAAAACTGCAAGCCGCTGCTTGAGGTCAAGACGCGGCGTGTCGGCGGCGCCAACTATCAGGTGCCGATCGAGGTATCGCAGAGCCGCCGGACCAGCCTGGCAATTCGCTGGATTGTGCTGAACGCCCGCGGACGCGCCGACAAAGGCATGCCGGACAAGCTGGCGAACGAGTTGAACGATGCCGCGAACATGCGCGGCGGAGCGATCAAGAAGAAGGACGATGTACACCGCATGGCGGAAGCCAACAAGGCTTTCGCGCATTACCGGTGGTAGGACGGGAACCCGGCACGTAATTTAAGAGCCTAACGAGTCTATGCCACGCACGGTACCACTTGAGAGGATGAGAAACATCGGCATCGCCGCCCATATCGATGCCGGTAAGACGACAACCACCGAGCGCATCCTCTATTACACCGGCCGCACGCATAAGATCGGCGAAGTGCATGAAGGCACGGCCATCATGGACTGGATGGAGCAGGAACAGGAGCGCGGGATCACCATCACCTCCGCCGCGACCACCTGCCAGTGGCGCGACGTTCAGATCAACATCATCGACACCCCGGGCCACGTGGACTTTACGGCCGAAGTGGAGCGCAGTCTCCGGGTGCTCGATGGGGCGGTGGCGGTGTTCGACGCGGTGGCGGGCGTCCAGCCTCAATCCGAAACCGTCTGGCGGCAGGCGGACAAGTATCGTGTTCCTCGGATCTGTTTCATCAACAAGATGGACCGTGTCGGCGCGGATTTTTACCATTCCGTGCAGACCATTATCGACCGGCTGAAATGCCGACCGGTTCCGATCCAGATTCCGATCGGCGCGGAAGAAAACTTCAAGGGCATCGTGGATCTGGTGCAGATGAAGGCGGTCATTTGGCGCGATGAGACTCTAGGTTCCGAGTACGACGTGGTTGAGATCCCGGCGGATTTGCTCGAAAAAGCGCGCGAGTATCGCGAGCACATGATCGAGGCGGTTTCCGAGTTCGACGACGTTCTTTTCGAAAAATTTATTGAAGGCAAGCCGCTTTCGACCGACGAAATTCGCGCGGGGATTCGCAAGGCGACCATCGCGCAGAAGATCTTTCCGGTAATCTGCGGGACGGCGTTCAAGAACAAGGGCGTTCAGACGATGCTCGACGCGGTGGTGGATTATTTGCCATCCCCGCTCGACGTGCCGCCGGTCGAAGGCACCGACATCGACGACAAAGAGAAAGTTATCGTGCGCCATGCCTCCGATAAGGAGCCGTTCTCGGCGCTCGTTTTCAAAATCATGACGGACCCGTATGTCGGCCAGCTTGCGTTTTTCCGTGTGTATTCGGGCAAGATGGCGGCGGGCGAATCGATCTTCAACGTGGCCAAGGGCCGGAGAGAGCGGGTGGGCCGCTTGCTCCGCATGCACGCCAATAAGCGCGAAGAGATTCAGGACATCCAGGCGGGCGACATCGCGGCCGCTGTAGGATTGAAGACCGTTTCGACGGGGGACACGATCTGCGACGAAGATTCGCCTATCGTGCTCGAATCGATCATCTTTCCCACGCCGGTTATTCAGCTCGCAGTTGAGCCGAAAACCAAAGCCGATCAAGAAAAGCTGGGCATGGCGATCCAGAAGCTGGCGCAGGAAGATCCCACGTTCCGCGTGGCGACGGATCCTGAAACCGGCCAGACCATTCTTTCGGGAATGGGCGAACTGCACCTTGAAATCATCGTGGACCGCATGATGCGCGAATTCGGCGTCGGCGCCAATGTCGGCAAGCCACAGGTGGCGTATCGCGAGACCATCAAGAAAGAAGCCCAGGCGGAAGGCCGTCACGTGAAGCAATCGGGCGGACGCGGCCAGTACGGTGTCGTGAAGATCCGCGTGGAGCCGCTACCCTCGGGTTCCGGTTTCGAGTTCGTGAACGAGATTTTCGGCGGGTCGATTCCCAAGGAATATGTGGCGCCCACCGAAGCGGGCATGAAGGAAGCGCTTGAGGGCGGCATCATGGCCGGCTTCCCGATGTCGGATTTGAAAGCCACTCTCTACGACGGCAGCTATCACGATGTCGATTCGTCCGAAATGGCTTTCAAGATCGCCGGTTCGCTTGCGATCAAGGAAGCGGTGCGGCGCGCGCAGCCGGTGCTGCTCGAGCCGATCATGAGCGTCGAAGTGGTGGTTCCCGACGAGTACATGGGTCCGGTGAATGGCGATTTAGTATCGCGGCGCGGCCATCTCGAAGGGATGGAAATGCGCGGCACCACGCAGATTATCAAGGCGAGCGTGCCGCTTTCCGACATGTTCGGGTACGCGACGGAGCTTCGCTCGCGCACGCAGGGGCGCGGCAGCTTCACCATGCACTTTGGAAAATATCAGGAAGTTCCGGCCAGTCTCGCCGAAGAGATCGTGAGCCGGATACAGGGCAAAGTAACCAGGTAACAGGAGATTTCTACTCATGGCAAAGGAAAAATTCGACCGCAGCAAGCCGCACGTCAACATCGGCACGATCGGTCATATCGATCACGGCAAGACCACGCTGACCGCGGCCATCACCAAGACTCTCGCGAAGCATAATCCGAAGGTAAAGTTCCGCAGCTTCGATTCGATCGATAACGCGCCCGAGGAAAAAGCCCGCGGAATCACCATCGCGGTGGCGCACGTCGAATACGAAACCAAAAACCGGCACTACGCCCATGTCGATTGTCCGGGCCACGCCGATTACATCAAGAACATGATTACCGGCGCGGCGCAGATGGATGGGGCGATCGTCGTTGTCGCGGCGACCGACGGCCCCATGCCCCAGACCCGCGAGCACATTTTGCTGGCCCGGCAGGTGGGCGTGCCGTTTATCGTGGTCGCGATGAACAAAGTGGATATGGTGGACGATCCCGAACTGCTCGACC
>JBPCKZ010000192.1:0-95736 GCA_051003795.1 Bryobacteraceae bacterium
TGCGGTACCGGCTGGAGCTGATTCTGGCGTTTCCGCTGGTGGCGCTGGTGATGGCCCAGTATCTTGCCCTTTCCTTTAAAGTGGACAGCGCGGTGCAGAGGCCGGAAGGGCTGTACCGGGAACCGGGGCTGATGGCGGCGGTCCTGTGCTGCACGGTGGTGATGTGCTTTCTGCTGTTCGTGGATGTCCCGGTGCTGCACCAGATCTTCGTGCCGACGGTGTCACTGGGTTAGACGGTTATATGGGCTACGAACGGGTTTCGAGGCGATCGGGCACTCTGATCCTTACCTAACCGAAACCGAGGTAAGGATCAGACCGCGACCACGCCGGATCTGCGTGTAAGGGGTAATAAGCGCAATAATATAGTTGCGTAACCGGGGAACGATAGGAACTCTGAGAGTGGCGTGATAGGCTGAGGCTCAGGCGGGTGGTTTTTTAGCCCGCTTTTTCCTGGCTTGCGAACGCCTCCACTTCTTCTCATGCTGATCGACAGCTTCCCTTGGCTTAGAGATCACAGCGCGAAGGAGGTAGTCCATACGCTCCGCTTCAGTGCCTTCGGGGATCGGTAGCGGGATAAGGGCTGGCTTCATACGGGCCGCTCGCATGATAACGCTCTTCGTGGTGTAATCGATCTGGCCGGGTAGCTCCCGGCCATTCCATGCGGATCGCGGACGGGATGCCTTGAACGCCCGCCCGCGCCGCAGCCTTTCAAGGAGGCAGCAGCCGGAATGCCCAGAGCACCGAAGGTTTCATTCGCAAATCTGATTTGTCGATTTGGCGACAAGTTTGTGTTACTGGATCTAGCGCAGGAAGTGGTCCTTCCCGCTTTTACCGATCCGGCGCTAAAGCGCGTAACCGGTCGCGGCACATACTTTTTTTTGAGAACGACAATCAGCGAAGTTCCTGCCGTGGAGGGGGAACCGGGTCTCCTCGTAGTGCATGGAGAGTTTGTTAAGGATACCCTGGTTACGCGCGATCAGTTCTACACGCCCGAGGACGGCCTGGTGGCGTCGCAGCGATCTATGCCGTCTGCTCCCACTTCGTTTTTTACGCTGATTTTAGACAACCACAAGCTGCTATATGTGCCTGAGATGGAGGACGCACCCTCGCTCGGGGCCTTCGGTGCGACTCTTCAGAAATTCCTCGGCATCAAATACAGGGTATACGTTGATGTTCTATTTGAACAGGCCAAGATCAGCTCGGAGCCGCAAACCAAGAAGCAGATCTACCAGGAGATCCCGCACCCCGTGCTTGAAATATTGCCGCTGGCGAGCAGGGGCAGCATCGAGCAGTTTCTACAGGCATTTGCGAAGCTCAAACATCTGGAAGTCACGATTCTCGATACCAACCAGGAGTATCAGTAGAAGCAGACGTTTGAGAAAATCCGCGAGATGAGGAGAGCTGTTAATGCGAAGACCACCAAACTTGTACACGACAATCCCGGTGGTCTGGATAAGGTAAGCGCGGTCGAGCAGATCCACGCGGCAGCGGCAACCGGGAATCAGAAAGTCCGTCTCTCGGGGGAATCGACGGCGGGAGATCGCCTCAGCGGAAGCAACGAACACTTCAGCCTGAGCGTTCCTGACGATGCGCTGCCGACGGATGATGTTGAGAGGGCCGTCCATCTCGTGAGGCTCTATCAGGACTATTTGGAGCGCGGTATCATTCCAGAGGATGTCGCCGCAGACAGGGACGAAAAAATGCGACGCCTACGCGAAAAGCGTGACCGCAATGCCTGAGCGTGCGGACGGCATCGGCGAGCTCTTTGATGAGCGCAATCTCTGGCAGCTATATCGGCAGGGCAAAGCAATCTATCACAATCCATTCAACCGGATTGCGTTGATCGTCGCGGGCATCTTGCTCGCAGGCTTCGGGATTGTGCATTTTTTCCATCTTGGTTCGACCCGCTCCAATCGGTTGGACTTTCCAGCGTTGTTTTCGACTTGGGCGACTAATGGTATCGCGTACGGAGCCACCATCCTGGGGTTCCTCTTGGCTGGCTTCGTTGTTCTATTCGCCGTGCTACGGCCCCATACTGTTATCGCACTTCAACAAATTACGCGGCCTGGCGAAAGACTCCACGAACTGAAGCTTATTATGGTTACGTTCGTTGACGTATTCGTCCACTACACGACCTTTTTGGGCTGGTGTATTGTCTACATGATTGCCGGGGGGGAAAATGGCCCGTTCGATTTGCTTGGAAGCTACCTATCCGTCATATCAGCATCTGTGCCAACAGCCGTCACCCACCTTGTCTTTATCGCCTGGGGTTTATGGTTTCTGATACTTGTTTTGAAATTGAAGGGGTTCATCTACAACCTCTACCAGACCCTCCTGCTTGGCATGGCCGACTCCCTCTCCGAATGAACATGCGCTTAATCCTGTGACTCTTTACGTGGCTTTCGCTTCCGGCATTGCCTGTTCCGTCTTGCCAGTCAACTGATCGAACATCAGCCGCTTGCCCACGATCTGCGAAACCGCCAAGCTGAATCTGTCGGCGTCGTTCATGTCTTGGCGATTGTTGTAGCGGAACGCTTGCTCATCCAAATACCGGAACAGATGGAAAGGTTCCACGCTGATGTACGTGCCGTTAATTCCCCGCTTCAGGAGACTCCAGAAGTTCTCAAGTCCGTTGGTGTGAACCGCTCCGTCGGCATACGCTACAGCGTGGTCAATCACTTGATGAGCGTACTCGCCAGCTAGAGGCCTTCGTATGAGAGAAGCGCATCACTTTAGAGTGACGATCCAGCTTGAACATGTTTCCTGACTTCGGATTGTAGCGCCTTCTTTTTGCGATTTGGCACCACGGCGGTACGCACCTTTCCGCCTCGCTCCAGAATCCCTATGATATGACGGCGGTTTTATCTTTTCCGCCCGTTCCGGTGATGCGACGTTCCCGCTTCTCAACGTGCATGTTGCGAGCTTTCCCGCCGACGAAAGTTTCGTCCACTTCAACGTGGCCGGATAGCTTTTCCGGCGGTTCAGTATTGAACGCCGCCCGAATCCTGTGATCCATGAACCACGCGGTTTTCTGTGTCACTCCGATAGCTCGATGAATCTCGTAAGAACTGATGCCGTTCTTGCAATTCGATAACTGCCACATGGCCGTTAACCACTTGTCCAAGCCCAGTGGTGAGGCTTCGAATATCGTTCCCACCTTCACGCTGAACTGTCTCTTGTCATGCTTGTTACAACACTTCCACCGTCTCTGATTGGCGAGAAAGATTACCTCCGCACTCCCGCATGTGGGACACGTAACCACACCGTTAGGCCAACGACGGCGCACGATGTAGTCCAGGCAGTTTTGCGGATCGTTAAAAATATACGATGGCTTCCTGGAGTGTGGTCGGCTCGGGTGTCATGTTTAGTTTAGCCGGTGTTATGCGGTTACGCAACTATATTATTGCCGTAATAGCACAAGCAAGAGAAACGTCCTGTGACACCTCACAGGAAATCTACCGTCTCAGCATTTTATATGCACGGAATCCCCGCTCATCCACGAAACTAAAGAAACGGATGTGGCCATACGAATCAATACTCAGGCCCTCACTCATAGAACCGTCAAGTCGCTCGCCGCGGACTAAAATGGGTATTCGTTTGCCCTACATGCAACGCCAACGCCAAGCGTCCCCATGAGTGGGGACGCGGCACGCAGGAGTGCGTGCGCCACTTTAAGGTGTTTCGGAGGCGGCACTCACGACGGTTTGTTTCCAGAGGCTGCGCGGCGCAACGAAGAATACTTTGAGCGCGAGGATCGGCGTTACCATCAGCACGACAAAAGTGTGAATGGGAGACGATAGGCGCTTGAGCGGGAAGTTCCGCGGCAGCAGGACGTCGAGCGCGGCCAGAGTGTAGAACAGGGCCTGCGATATCAACGCGAGCGATCGCCAGACGCCCGGTAGGCCGAAGGTGGAGATGGCGATCGCGATGAGAGCGAAGGGAAGCAGCAGGCGTCCGAACTTAGCCGAGAGGAAGTGCACTCGCATGCGGTTTTCCGAAGTCAGGAGCTTGGGGTATTGCCGCAGGATCTGGTACAGACCCGCCTGGGTGCGGACTTTGCGCCGGAATTCCGATTGAAGCGAAGTGGGATAGTCGAACGCTTTGGCGGATTCTTCGAGGATCATGCGATGGCCCGCGAAAAAAGCCGCGAGCGGCAGGTAAACATCGTCCAGAAGCGTTTCGGGTGGAATGGGCACGGCGAGAGAACGGCGCATGGCGTAGAACGGACCGTTCGCGCCCCAGGTGGAATCGATGCGGCTCATCTGCTTGCGAATCCAGACTTCATAACGCCAGTAAAGACCGGTATCGGCTTCATCCCGGTGCTCGCCTTTGCGAATGGATAGCTCGCCGCTGACAACTCCGACGGAGGGATCGGCAAAGCAGCCGGCCAGGTTCCGCAGGCTGTCGGGATCGAGGGTTTGGCGAACGTCGGTGAGGACGAGGATTTCGTTGCGGGCGAGGGAAATGCCGGCGTTGACGGCGGCGGGCTTGCCGCCTCGGGGCAAACGCAGCAACTTGACGGCTTCGTGCTCGAACTCGAGGACGATTTCTTCGGTACGGTCGGTCGATCCGTCGGACACGACGAGGATTTCCATGAGATCGCGAGGGTAATTCAATTCGAGGATGGATTGGAGCTTGTTGGCGATGAAATTTTCGCCGTTGTGGACGGCGATGACGAAGGAGACGGACCGGAACTTGGAATCTTTGCGGACGGGGACCGCGCGGCGGCGGGCGATCCAGCCTAGCAGGAGCGGATAGCCGGCAAGAATATAGACGACGAAAAAGGCGGCGAGAAGGAAGACGACGCTCGAGAGGGCGGTCATTGAGAAAGAGTCATTTGCGCCACCAATGGATCGGCTTCGGCACGGAAGAAATGCCCGTCCAGGCCCAAGAAAATAGCGTTTTGCTCATTCCCAGAATAGACGAGATTTCGATAGCCGCCGGATCGGAACTTGTCGAGGATCGTGGCCAGATTATCGGTGGGCAGATAGGCGTGGACGTCCATGGAAGGGAAGTAATACGACAGGGTCGGCAATAAATCGTACGGGACGAGGGCGCTCGATTGGGCGGCACCGGCCTGGCGGATGGACGCGAGCAGATTCGAGCGGGCGGGATTCGGCGAGTAAGGCGGGGGCAGGCGGCGATGGCCCTCGAAGGCGATGGCGATGAGTAAGGCGGCGATTAGGGCCATTCGAGGGGCTTGGGGGAGCTTACTGAAGATTTGGGCGAGAACCGTGCCCGTGACCAGGGCGAGCATGGGCAGGATCGAGGAGATGTAGGTGGGATTGAGAGAGGTGTTCTTGAGGGTGGTGAGGAACATCAGCGCCGCATAGATCAAGCAGGGGAGCAGCAGGCGTTTGCTGGGGAGCTTGCGCAGGCAAAAGATTACGAGCAGGATGCTTAGGATTGCGAGGGAGTATTCGAGCGGCGAGGCGAGGAAGCGCTGGAGCCAGATGGTGGAGGGGGATTGGGTTCCGAACGAGCCTTTACGGAAGAGAGCGAGGTAGGAGATGTAGAAATAGCTTTTTAGGGCGGAGAGCTTGAGGATACCCATGGGCCAGAGGATGAGGAGGGTAAGGAGGAAGAGGGCTCCCGATCTAAGAATTGTGTCCACACGAGTGTGGACACGGCAGGCACGAGTGCCCGCGCCACAAACCATGGCGAGGGGGAGGAGTATGGCGTATTCGATGCTGCAGAAGGCCAGGGCGAATGCGGCCACGGAGAGATACCAGCGGTTCGCGGCGAAGAGGATCAGGGTGAGGACGGCGAACAGCACGTAGGGGACGTGGGCGCTTAACTGGGTAAAGGCTTTGAGCTCCGATGGACTGAACAGGAACAGAAACGACGATATCAGGGCGGCGGTCCGGGAATCGGCTTCGACGAGGAGCAGCGCGCCGATGTAAATCAGCACAAAAGTGGCGAACTGGAAAACGAGGCCGGAAAAACGCATCCAATACTCGTCGGCGTGAACCAAGGGAGCGAGAGTGGCGAGCCAATAGAAATATATGGGGCCGTGAAAGTGCCGCAAGAACGTGATGTCCTTGGTGCTTCGGATGTAGTCGGACAAATTGGCGCGCTGGGCACGGGTTGCCAATCCGGCTTTCAAGAAGCCGATCAATGACAGGGAGGGCTTATCGAGAAAATTGGCCACAAGCCCGCGGGAGGCGGCCGACATGTAATCCGCCTCATCGTAAACGTACGGGGCGACGGAGGGGAGGGTGCGATAGACAGAGAAAAACCCGATGCCGGTCAACACCAGGACCGCCGCGTCGAATTTACGGAAGGATCGGGTCAAGTTCCGCAAGCTGTCTGCAATACACGTTCGAAAACACGGGTAACGCTCTCCCAGGAAAATCGGTCGGTTACCAATTTAAGGGCGTTGCCGGAAAGGCGAGCGCGGGCGTTGGCATCTTCGAGGAGGTCGAGGCAGCGGTTCGCGAACGCTTCGGGGGTGGCGGCGAGGGCGATGTTTTGGCCATCTTCGATCGGCAAACCTTCGGCGCCGACGGGGGTCGAAACGACGGGGACGCCGGCAGCCATCGATTCGTAGATTTTCAGGCGCGTGCCGCCGCCGACGCGCAACGGGACGATGGACACCGTGGAGCCCCAGACAAAGGGGCGCACGTCATCCACGGTGCCGGTTACCTGGATGAGCGGGTCTTGTTTGGCGAGGGCCAGGACCTCGGGAACGGGAGCGCGGCCGGCGATCACGAGAGAGCAGTTGGGGCGGCGGCGGCGGACGATCGGCAGGATATCCCGGACGAAGTAAGCGATTCCATCGATGTTGGGGAGCCAGGCCATGGATCCCACGAACGCGAGGTCGGCGACGGGCGGGGGAGGCGGATGGGGTTTGCGGAAAAAATCCAGATCGACGCCGGTGGGGATGCTGGTGACGTTGCGGGTTTCGAAAAGATCGCGGATTTGGGCGGCGTCGTTATCGGAGACGGCGGCCACGTGCTTGGCGGCGCGGCAATATTTGCGTTCGCAGCGCATCATGCGGCGGGCTTGCAGCAGGAAATAGGCTTTGCGCAGCGGACCGGAGGCGTGCTCGGCGTGGCGCCGCCAGATGGTCGATTCGACGTTGTGTTGAAAAAGAACGGCGTTGGCTATGTTGGGAATATTGGGGGCGGACGATAGAAAATCGCACACGATGGCGTCGAAGGGATGCCGGGCGATCAGGGCGGCGACTTGATCGCGCATGGCGGCGGAACGATAGCGGCCCACGGCGAGAGGCAGGGGAGAGAAGAGATTTTGGAGGGCCTGGGCGTAGAAACGGGGTGAATTGGCGGGAGGCACGGGCCGGTGAACGGGGTACGCGCGCGAGCAGTATTCGGAAGATCGAGCGAGGCCCTCGGCAGTTTCACTCTCGTAGGCGACGAAGTGGACTTCGTGGCGGAGATGCAGCCGCTTGAGCATTTCAAGAGATCGAATCTGGCCGCCGCGGTTGGTGGGGTGCAGGAAATCGGTTTTCACCCACAGGATCCTCATGCGGAGGCGGGAACGGGCAGATCGGCTTTGAGGTGTTCCCGCTTTCCGGTGATGAAGAGATCGCCCCAATACTGGAGGTTTAGCAAGTTCCAGATGCGATCGGTGGCGTCTTCGACGCCCGAGCGGTGACGGGTAAGGAGGGACTGGAGCGCGTTCGAATCGATATAGGAGGCCAGGAGACCGTCTTTTTCGAGAAGGAAGTCGTAGAGATGGCTGGAAGCGGGATCGAGCAGCCAGGCTTTCACGGGCGTGGGGAAACCCATTTTCTTGCGGTGGATAATGTCGCGCGGGAGCAGATCGGCGACGGCTTCTTTCAGGATGTATTTCGCGACGCCGTTGCGGATTTTCAGGTGGCCTGGAACGCGCGCGGCGAATTCGACGAAAGGATGGTCGAGGAAAGGGACGCGGCTTTCGATGGAGGCGGCCATCGACATCTTGTCCTGCTTCATGAGGAGCTTGATCAGGTAGGTCTTCTTATCGGCGAAGAGCATTTGTTCGAGGTAAGAGAGGTTGGGGGCAGCGTTCCAGTACCGGAGGAAGGTGTCGTAAGGCGATCCGGGTAAATCGCGGGAGAGGAGCGCGGCCTGTTCTTCAGCGGCGAAAGCGCCGTAGAAGTTGTCGAGATAGAGGGACGGTAAATCCTCGGTGCGTCCGAGGAAGGTGTGATTCAGTTTACGGCGCAGCCCGGCGTTGAGGAGCGGCGAGCGCGCGATTCCGCCGCGAATGGCTTGCCGGATCGGGTCCGGCACATGGCGGTAACGCTGCATCCACTTGTGATTCGAGAGCTGAAAATTGTAGCGGCCGTAGCCGCCGAAAAGCTCGTCGCTGCCTTCTCCGGTAAGGACGACTTTCACATGTTTCGATGCGAGGGCGGAGACGGCGTGGAGGGAAACGCTGGAAGGCCAGGCGGCGGGCTCGTCCTCGTGCCAGATGAGGCGGGGCAACGCGTCGAAGAATTCCTGGCGGCCGAGGGTGATTTCACGGTGGTCGGTGCCGATTTGTCGCGCGACCGTTCGGGCGAATCCCAATTCGCTGAATTCCGTCTCTTTGTAGCCGACCGAAAATGTCTTGACCGGCCCCGGGACCATCCGCTGCATAAGGGCGGCGATGGCGCTCGAATCGAGACCGCCGCTGAGGAACATGCCGAGAGGGACGTCGCTCATGAGGCGAAGGCGGACGCTTTCCTCGAGATGGGAGCGGCAGTTGGCGATCCACTCGGAGTCGGAGCGGGATTCGGGCTCCGTTTCGGTGGGGAGATCCCAATACTTGTGGATCTCCGGTTGAAAGCGGGCCGTGTTTATGCGGAGGAAGTGACCGGGGAGCAGGGTACGGATGCCGGCGAAGAGGGTTCGCTCATCGGTGACGTGGCCGAAGGTCAGGTATTCGGGGAGGAGCGACTCTTCGACGCAAGGAGAGATCGCGGGGTGTTCGAGCAGCGCTTTGATTTCCGACGCGAAAGCGAAGAGATTGGCATCGTGATAGTAGTAGAGCGGCTTGACGCCAAGACGGTCGCGAGCGCAGAACAGGGAGCGGGTGTTCTTGTCCCAAATGGCGAAGGCGAACATGCCGCGGAAGCGGGCGAGGCAATCGGGGCCGTATTGCTCGAAGGCGTGGAGGATGGTTTCGGTGTCGCAGCGGGTGGCGTAGAGGTGGCCGGCGCGCTCGAGCTCGGGGCGAAGATCGGCGTGGTTATATATTTCGCCGTTGTAGACGATGGAAAGATTGCCGGCCTCGTTGGACATCGGCTGATGGCCGGCGGAGACGTCCACGATGCTGAGGCGGCGGTGGCCAAGCGAGGCCCACGGATCGCGATAGAAGCCGGAATCGTCCGGACCGCGATGCCGGATGGCATCGGTCATGGATTGCAGGACGGCGGGGCTCCGGGTGGAAGGGTTTGGCGTGATGAAGCCGGCGATCCCGCACATGGCGCTAGCGGGCTCTCTGCCAAAGAACGGGTTGCGGCGCGGGTGTCGAGGACGAAGAGACGGCTGCGATTTCGGGGCGGGCGGTGTAGGCCAGGGCGGCGATCAGACCGGCGAGGATGGGGAATTGCGAAGTATAGGCGTTGGTGTTGAACATTCCGCAGAGCGTGAAACTGGTGAGCGAAAGAAGAAGACAAAACGCCAGGTTCGAGATGTGCTCAAGCGATGGATGAGTCCGCGACGCCTTGCGGAGGGAGAGGAGAGTACGGAACGAGACGAAAAGAGCCGACGAATAAAAGATGAGGGCGGGAATTCCGTTTTCGCTGGCAATCAGGGCGAAGATGTTATGCACGGGATGGTAGACGCTGGGATCTTTACGCTCCACGGCCAGGTCCCAGGCGGCATTGGCGAACTGTTCCAGGCCGACGCCGAAAACCGGGTGTTGCCGGGTTAGTTCGAGACTGTAGACCAAGAGTAGCTGGCGGGCTTCGGCGGATTCGACGGCGGAATTGGTGACGGCGTCCATGGTGACTTGCCGGCCGGAAAAGATTGTGGTGTAGCGCTCGCGGACGTCGTGCGGAAGCAAGGCCGGGGTGACGGACGCCATACAAATCAAAATAACGCCGAACTTGAGCTTGTTCGAGACCGAGATTCTCCAGAAGAACATCGCGCCGATGGCTATCAGGGTCAACAATCCGCCTCGAGAGCCGGTTTTGAAGATCACAATGAGGAGCACGGCGGAGACGGCGATAAAGAAGATCCGAATCAGTAGAGCGCGATTCTTTTCAAACGCCACATAAAGACAGAAAGGCAGCCCCATCATCAACTGCCCGGCGAGATCGTTTGCATTTCCCAGCGTGCCGTAGGACATCGCCAAGCGGCTATCCTGGGCATTTTCAAGGCCGCCCTTCAGAGCGATGGCGACGATAATGGCGGTGGCGATCGCCAAGGTGAAGATGGTTTTGCGGCACTGCGAAAAGGAGAAAATCAGGCCGGCGGCGATCAGGAACATGGCATAGGACTTTAGCCAGGCGTCCGTGAGACTGGAAAAACTTCCACCGCGCCAACTGCTGAAGGGGACGGCGACTATCAGCCAGACAGTGAACGTGGTAAGCCAGATACCGGCGCGCGAAGCCAGGGCGCGGAATACGCCGCCGGTGACAAGGACGGCCAAGCCCGCGACCAGGCACAGCAGCATGACGACGTGGAATTTGCCGTCCGCGTCGATGAACTCGGAGGCGCGGCTGTGGATGAGGAGGAGGCAGGGCAGGAGGATGGCGAATCCGAGATTCTGGACGGAATTGCTTTGGACCGCCTTGCTTTGAACCGCCTTGCTTTGAACCGCCGGAGTGGCAGGCGGAGGGGCCGGGGGTGTATAGGGAGAGTTTCGGACGCTGTTGCGCGTCTCGGGAATGGTCGCGTTCACGGGCTCATCTGCCTTACACACTCGGCCTTACACACTTGGCTTACTTTAGCATCTTGAGAGCGCGGGATCTATTGGGCCGCGACCCGGTGGGGATAGCGGTCACAAGGGGCGAGGCGGGAGTTTATCGAGAAAGGCATTGGAGTTAAGGGCGGGAGGGCGGGAAGTGTTTGCGATCCGGGGTCTAGTATCGGATCGGGTATGAAAAGTCTTTCTATGTGGCAGGGCGGTTTGGGGCTGTGTCTTTGCCTGTATGCGGGGATGTTTTGCGCGAGGGCGCAGACGCAGGTGGATTTGCGCAGCCAGACGAAGAGCGTGGATTTCTCGGGGGCGAGTTTTACGAAGCCTTCGAAAACTGGTACGACGCTTCCGGCGCATTGCGGCGTCGGCGAGTACTTTTTCAAAACGGACGCGGCGGCGGGCCAGAATGTCTTTGGGTGCACCGCGACGGATGTTTGGACGGGGCAGAGTTCGCCTAGCGTTTCGTTTGGGGGCGATATTTTTGGCGTGCCTCCGGCGCTGCGCGTGGTGGGGTTGCAAGGGCGCGCGGTATCTTCATCGGCGCCGGCGGACGGACAGGTGCTGCGGTTCAACAACACTAAATCGACCTGGGAGCCGGGGACGCCGGCGGCCTCGTTTCCGAATTATGGGAAGGCGTTCAATTCGGCCTCGACGGTGACGGTGCTTGGAACCGAGCACGGGCTGGGAACGGCGAATCTGGTGGTGGGTTGTTATGACACCGGGACGCCGGCGTCGGCGATTGAGGCGGATTCGGTGACGGTGCATCCGACGACATTCGACGTGACGGTGACGTTTGCACAGGCGCAATCGGGGAAGTGCGTGGTGAATGGGACGGGGCTGACGGGCGGGAGCGGCGGCGGGGCCGTGTCCACCGTGTTTGGACGCGTGGGCGGGATTCAGGCGCAAACGGGCGACTACGCGTTCGCGCAGATCGGCGGGACGGCGGGGGATGCGCAGATTGCGCCGGGGATAAACGCGACGAAGATTGGGGGCGGGACGGTTTCAAACACGGCGTTTGGGACTTTGGCGAATGTCAGCGCGGATATCCAGGGGCAATTGAACGGAAAATCGCCCACGACGCACTCGCACATAGGGGGCGGAGATTTAGCGGGCGATATCACGAACGCGACGGTGGCGAGGATTCAAAATTTCGGGGTATCGGCGACCGCGCCGAGCGATGGACAGGCACTGGTTTGGAGCCAGGCGAACGCGCGATGGCAACCGCAGGCCGTTGCCGCCGGGGGCGGGACAGGCGGGGCGTCCATGGCATCGCAGTTGGGCGATTTCGGAGTGGTTCGGACGAGCGGAACGGTGTTGACCGTGGGCGGGAACTGCTCGAGCGCGACACCGTGCAATTTCCGCTTTGGGAGCACCGTTTACCCGGTAACGAGCAGTTCGTCGGCGACGCTGGGGACGACTTCGGGCGGGATTGCGTATTTTTATCTGACGAGCGACGGGCTGTTGAACGCCGGCACGAATCTGCCGGTGACGTGTTCGGCGGGCTGCAACGTAACGGCGGGGGCGACGGCGTTTCCGAGTAATAGCATTCCGCTGTTTACGTGGACCGCCTTGAATTCGGCGTGGGACGCGAACGGGGGCCGGGATTATCGCGGATTCCTGACCGGAAAAAGCGTGATTGGCGGGACGGGGACGGCGGCGAGCGACCTGGGGTGGCAAACGATTCTGGGGGTGGACACGGCGGTAGTGCCGACTTTCCTGACGGCGGTGGCCAATTTGGCCTTCCCTCCGGTGGGCAATGGCGCATGCAGTCCGGAAATGCCGCTTACTTTGACGGGAGCGGCGGCGGGCGATTCGGTGATGCCTGGATGGCCGGCGGGGCTGCCGGCGGGGGTGTTCGGGACGATGAGGGTGACGGCCGCCAACACGGTTGGGGTGCAGGTGTGCAATTTGAGCGGAGCGGGCGTGAGTCCGGCGAGCACGACGTTCCGGGCGACGATCGTGAGGAGCTTCTAAGATGCGGACGATTGCGGCATGGGTAGTTTTGTCGGGAGTTCTTTTTGCCCAGACTAAGATAAATGGAGGAAGGACGGTGACGGGCGCCTGGGACGCATCGGGAGCGACGGCGACGCTTCCGGCGAGGACGGGCGCGGCGCTGCCGGGGACTTGCCGGCAAGGGGAGATGTTCTTTAATACAGGGTCGGCGCCTGGGGCGAATCTGTATCTTTGCGGGGCGGCTAATTCGTGGAGCCCGATCGCGGGCGGGGGCGGGAGCGTTGGCGCGCCGGGAGCGACGGGCGGGTTGATGGCGTCGATTCCGGCTTGCGGGACGGCAAGCAGCGGCGCGGTGTATTATCCGTCCGATTCGCCTTACACGCTTTGGTGTAACGGGACGGCTTGGCAGTACCGGTTGGGATCGGCTAGCGCGAGGCCCGCGGACAACAGTACGTTTGCGTGGGTAAACCAAGGCGCGGCGACGGTGGCCGTTTCGGGCGGGGCGACCGGGACGTCGGGCGATGTTTTCCTGACCGCTCCGGCGGCGGCCGGGTTCTCGCCGCGAATGAGAGTGGCGGCGAATCCGAACGGGTTGAGCTTTACGGCCACGGCGGCGATTTCGCTATTCGGGACGCAAATCGGCGGAGTGGGAGTGGGGACGGTGGGGATTGTCGCGAGAAATACGACTGGACCGGGAAGTTACACGAACGCATATTGCGCTTTTCAATACTCGATGCAGTTTGCGTATGGGGCGGGCGCGTTCACGCTGGCGTGCTACGACACGAACAACGGGCAGTACGCCGGAGGATCGGCTTCGGGATACGCGTATGTGGCGCCGGGGTTTCCGTTGTGGATGAGATTGAAATGCGACGGGACCAATTTGATCGGGCAATATTCGGCGGATTCGGGGCTGAATTGGTTTACGGCGGCGACTGTGCCGGTAAGTTCACTATCGGGCACGATAACTCAGCTTGGTTGGCTGGTTAGTTCGGACCAAAATTCAACCGCCATTCCGGCATCTTTGTTGAGCTGGGCGGTAACAACTCCGTGAAGACACTCATTGTTCTAGCGGCTGTTTGGCTGTGTCCCGTCGAGGCGGCCATTACGCGAGTGGGCGTATCCGGAACCACGGCGACGCAGGCGATTATCACTTACACGGCTCCGGACAACGCGGCCTGTGTGCTCGAAGTTAGCGAGAGCGGCGGGTTCGCTCCACTGGTGTACGATGTGGACCCATCTAAGTTCAGCGGCGCCAACCTGGATAGCAGGCCCGGTAACATCACCGATTCAGACGGCAGGGAGAGGACGTTCGTGGTGGGGAAGCGAGCGGCGGAACCGGCTATCGACAATAAGAAGTACTCGCGCGCGCTACAGGCTTACACGAAGCATTACTTCCGGGTTACTTGTCCAAGCACCGGGGATACGGCGACGGGATCGTTCACGACGAAGAATATCCAACTAGGGAATACTTATGCCGATCCGCTGCCAGTAGATAAGAACAATCCTGGGGATTACGCATGGCCGACGCTATCTTATAGCGACAGATCGGAGAAGCATATCGATCCGCTTACGGGCGCGCTGATCCGGCGAGTTACGCTGCCGCAGGATCGATATTTGAATTGGCCGCAGAATGCACTGGCGGATGCGGTGGCGTTTACGATGGCGCGCAGCACGGGATGGGCTTCGAAGGACGCGGCGCTATCCAACACGGACGGAACCGCCGCGGCGACGATTTCGGGAAACAATACCGCGAACTTGTATTTGAGCGCCCGGGATACGCCGTTTTGGTTCAGCGGATCGAGGTTCTTGCTCTACGCAAGCTATGTTACGAATCAGTTTTCGCTGAACTATTTTCAGACTACTCTTACGGCATCTACCAGCCAGGCTTCGTGTAATTCGAACGGAACGGACGACTGCAAGATCGTGGTTTGCCTGACCGTGGACGGAGCGACTTGTTACGCGGGCGGCAAGCAATTCGAACAGGCTCTCACGACCACTCCATCCGACTATATGTTTGGAAGCACGCAGGTGGATTTATGGCAGAACCCTGGAGTACGGCCTCCGAGCGGACCGGAAGCGGCTACCCGCAACGGCACGGTTAGCTGCGATGGATCCAATACGGTAACGCGGACTGGCGGCGATTACTTTAATATTTTGTGGGGCACGGGCAGCACGCTTACGGTGAATGGGACGGATTATCTTATCGCGAGCGTGAATGGATTAAGCGCGATCACGCTGGCAAGCGCGTGTCCGGTCGGAACTGGTTGGACTTACCAGGGGAATAACTTCGGCGTACTGGTCCGGAAGAAGACGGCCAGCGCGGATGTTACTTCGGTGCAGTATGCGAAGGTGCGGTATCAGATTTCGTTCGTCCCATTTATTTCTTACTCGGGAGCGTTCGACGTTTGCGGGCCGACGCCGGTGACGGGTCCGACGGGGAATTTGGGTTATAACTGCGCGATCAACCAGCAGGCGGCGATTTACTGGATCGATGGAACGACGGGCGAATCGCACTTGATCGCTCGCGATCTGAACAATGGATGCGGGGGATTCGATTCGGTAATTTTCGATTCGCTGGATGGCGACGTGTTTTATTGCGGCGGGGCGACTCCCAACAAAGTGAAATACGTGGGCAACCATTCCGATCCGATGAACACGGCCGTTCCGGGCGGTTTCGAGGAAGGCGAGCAACTGCCGAATTGCAACGGGACGGCGCAGGCGGCGACGAATCAGCCTTGCGCGATATACACCAATATGGTTCCGGGCACTACGCTGCCGGTGCTGGCGAACCAGTTCGAGCCGTCGTTTCAAACGGACCGGTTTTTGAACGAGAATTTCGTGGGCCTTGAAAACGGCCATTTGGTTTACCGGTTTTGGCGAGGGAATGCCAATTCGCTCGGGTGGACCGTGGTATTCGATCCCAATGCGACGAGCAACGGGGAGCCGGGGAACGCGGGCTGCGTGGGCGGGGGGAAGCCGGGGTGCGTAATTGCGACGCAGGCTTCCTGGAAGAGTCCGAAGGCGCGGTGGTGCAATCTGAAATCGAACAGCCCGCTGTTCACTCCGGGATGGTTGGAGATAGGGCCGTACTTTGGCGGGCAATTGGGCGATACGGCTCCGGGACGCGGGCCGTTTACTTCGACGGTGACGGATGGAACGGCTCTTTCGGCGGCGGTTGACGGACCGGGGGGGCCGACGGACTGCCCCGCGAATACGATGGGCGCGGCGGGAAAGCATTGCACGACGGTGACGGTGGATGGCGAGCCGCGGGATTTATCGCCCTGCGCGGCATCGGCGGCGGCTTGCCAGGGCGCGGTTGAATCGGGGCTGCCGGGCGAATTCGGAAATGCGGCGCCGGGCGATTACTTCTCAGATCAAGGCGATTTTAACGGCGAGTGGATGAGGTTGATTCAGAAGAACGGTAACTCGTGGACATTTCAGCGGCAGTACGTGGGGAATAAAGTTGCGGCAACGTCGGCGAACCCCATTCTGTATGCGATCTGCAACAGCATTCCGGCGACTCACCCGTTGCCGGGGGCGGCGGCGGGCGAGTGGTTCTGGAACTACACGGCGGATCCTCACGCCGCGAACACGACGGGCAACACGGTCATGGACGATTCGTATAGCGTGGTCGCGCATTACTATTGGCAGAATCTGACGAGCGCGTCTCCTTACTGGATCGACAGCACTCGATGCCACGTATCCGGAGACGCGGGTTGCTATCAGACGCGCAGCGGACCGGACATCCCGACGATTCTGACGACGCCGCCGACGGCGCTGCCGGCGTTCAATCCGGCGTTTGCGGGAAAGCGAGGGTCGGCGCAAGGGGATAATACGCAGTCGCATCCGACGGGCGCGGGGCTGCATTCGCCCGCGGCCGATCGCGAGTATTTTTTGGATGGGCGGCCGTTCAATGGGGGACGGCTATCGGGATCGTCGGATGGGGCGACGATGGGGAACAGTTCGGGGACGCAGCCGTTTGGGGGGCAGCTTTGGAAATTCACGAGCGCGCAGATTCCGGCGCTCGATCGCAAATTCGTTCCGACCATGGCGACGGTGGGGCGGATGGCGCTCAAGGATATAAGCAGCGCGGCGACGGGGAACGCGATCGGTACAGGAGCGGCGGATTCTTACAAGTACTGCGTGGCTTATCTGGCGAACGAGTGCCGGGCGGGGTCGGCCGCCGGGGATGTCTACGTGAATGCGCCGTATGTCGCGAAACCTTACTGCACTTCGCCGGGGCAGGCCACGCCTGGATCGGACGATTTCGACGTCTGCATTGGGAACAATGCGATGGTTTACAACTCGGTGATGGAGGTGGGACTGCTGCACGACGACCGTCCGCAGCAGCCTTCGGGCACGGACCCGAATGGCGGCAAATTTCAGCGGGTGCTGACGAACGGGTTCGCGCGGAACCGGCTGCCGTCGATTTTCTGGCATCCGAACGCGCTGGCGAATGCGCGCTGGATGCTGATCGATTCGCCGTACGGGGCGGATGGGTTTCGCCCGGAAGTGTTTGTGGTGAAAGTGCCGCCGCCGCAGACGGATTCGGTGGACCGAAGCAACTTTTATGCGGTGAACGTACCGGCCGCGCCGGTACCGGGGGCGGACAACGCGGTAGTGGAGTTTGGGTATGGGGAGTATGGCGATGCCGCGAATTATTTTTGTACCAGCCGCGCGGAGGCTTGCGCGGCTGGGCGGCCGGGCGGGGCGGCGAATCCGTTTTATTTCTTGACTAGCGAAGCGGCGGCGTTGACGGGCGTGCCTTGCGCCACGGGGTGCTCGATTAACGTGCCGGCGGTTCCACAACGGGTGCTGTATGGAAGGATTTTGTACCGGAACGCGGCAGGGGCGCTGTTGGCGAGGAGCGCGCCGTTTTCGGTGGCGGTGCCGTAGTTCCGGTACAAGCGTCCCCATGAGTGGGGACACGGCACGCAGAAGTGCGTGCACCACACGGTGCTCACGCTCTTGGTTCGGGCAGCGTTGCGTTTTGCCAGACGGCTTTGCCGACAAAGAAGGGTCCCATCGATTCGATGTAGCGAGAAGTTTGGGTGGTTTTGCGCATGGCCTGAACACAGGCGGAGAGCGGGTAGAGGTCCGCGCCGACCAGTCCGATCACAAAATCGTTGTCGTTCTTGTCGAGGCCGAAGCTGGCGAGACGGACATCCTGGGCGTAGCCGGCGGTTCCGAAGGCGTGGCCGATGGTGCCGTGCTCACGGAGGATCGGCACTTGCTCTTCCGGGGATAGCGTGGAGAATTCACCCGTCCGGCGCAGCGGATACCATACCCCCCAGGGCCACTCGCGGTTGGAGACGGCGCGGCGCGGTTTTTGCATCAACCAGTCTTCCAGATTGGGTTCGTGGCCCAAGGCATAGGTTCGGCCAAGCATGGAATATTCGAGCTTGGGCGAAAGCGTGGCGAAGGGCAGTTTGCGCAGCAACGGGCGGAGTTTCGCGATGAAAAAGTCGGGATCCTCGTTCCAGGTAAGCAGGCCGACGCCGCGCGGGTCGTTCACGTCTTCATAGAGAACGCTTTCGATGTTCGCGCCATGCAAGGCGCCGGCCAGGGCCTCGCTGTTGGTGGAGTTTCCGAATGCGAGGAGCTGCATGAACAGCCGCCGTTCCGACACCTGCTGCTGTCCGTTGCGCACACCGCCCTTCTCCCGGATATCCAACTGATCCATGCTGCTATCGTGACACAGCGGATTAACGCGAGGCGATTGGCGCCACGATCATCGGCGTGGTTGTGGGTTGGGGCGAGCCGCCGTCGGGTTCGACGCTGACGGCAACCGCTCCCCAGGGTACATTGGCGAGGGCGCCGGGCCGTAGATGGAGGGCGGTTCCATCCTGTTGTGGCTTGAAAACGCCCGCGGCGACCGGATTCCCGGTCTTCGGGATCATCCACATTTCGTATGCCTGGCCCGCTTGCAGTCCGGGCAAGTTCGCGGCCAGAAAGACGACGCCGCGGCTCGGATTCACGAAGATTTTTCCGCGGGGCGGGGCGGGAGCGCCTTGGCCGAAGATAATTTGCTGCGAATTCGGATCGGTGAGCAGGGAGAGAGATTCGTCGAGGGTGGCGATCTCGGTTTGGCGCTGTTGGGCGATGGTCCGCTCGCGGGCTAGTTCCCTTGAAAGACGATTCTGGGTCAACGCCAGGAAGACGGTCGAGACGGCGAGCACCGAAGCGGCCAGGCCCAAGCCCCAAGACCAAGCCCGTCCGCCGTGCTCCAGCATTCCGGGATTCACCAGAGCCAGCACGCGCTTGCGCAGCCGCGCCGGCGGCTCCACGATCGGAACGGCGGCGCTTAATTTCGACGTGAAAATGGCGGCGGAACGAACGCCGGGCAAACAATTCCCGCACTGCCGCTGCAAATGTTCCCGCAACTCACCGGTGGCGGGTTCTTCGCTCGAACCGAGCGTGTAGAGTTCGTAATCTTCCCGAAGTTCCTCGCAAGTCATGTGGCCGCCATTGTCCCAAGTTCATCCCGCAAATTCTTCAAAGCGCTTCGCACCCAAGTCTTCACGGTTCCGAGCGGCTGACCCATGCGCTCGGCCATCTCGGTTTGCGACAAACCCTCGTAGTAAGCTAATTCGATAACCTTTTGCTGATTCTCATTCAGCTTTGCCAGCGCTTCGCGGATCAATTTTGCCTGACTGGAATCGTCAAGCGCTTTTTCCATGTCGATAAACAACGCTGGATGTTCCCGCTCTTCAAGTTCGAACGCGTTCCGATCCATGCGCGCGCCGCTCGAACGGATATGGTCGATGGCGCGGTTTCGCGCAACGGCGAGCAGCCACGATCCGAGAGCGCCGCGCTCCGAATCGAACGCCTGCACGCGGTTCCACACGCGCAGGAACGTCTCCTGCACCAAATCTTCGGCGGTACTCGAGTCGCGCACAATGGAGCGGACAACTGAATACGCGAGGCGGCCAAACCGGTCGTATAGCTCCGCCATTGCCAGCGGATCGCGGCGTTTCAGGCGCTCCGCTAGTCCTGGATCGCTGTCGCTCAGCTCAAGCGCGAGCAACAACCCCAGGATTGTCATGCAAAAAGTTCTTTTATCAACGTGCCGCCCACGATGGTCGGCCTCTCCGCCCGGCCATTGTGCATATAGGTCAGCGAAATGTGATCCAACCCCAGTAAGTAAAGAATGGACGCATGAATGTCGTGCACATGGCACGGGCGCTCCACGGCGCGCAAGCCAATCTCGTCGGTCGATCCCACATACTGCCCCGGTTTCACTCCACCACCGAGCATAAACATCGAAAAGCCCCAGGGATTGTGGTCGCGCCCGTTGCCCTTTTCATTAAACGGCGTGCGCCCGAATTCTCCACCCCATACCACCAACGTGTCCTGCAACAATCCGCGCGCTTTCAAGTCGGCGATCAATCCCGCGATGGGCTTGTCCGAAGCCTTGGCGCGCTTCGAGTGATTGCCTTCGATATCCACATGCGCATCCCAACCGCTGCCCGACCCGGCGTATAGCTCGATGAAACGAACTCCGCGCTCGACCAACCGGCGCGCCATCAGACAATTTCGCCCGAACGCCAGCGTGTCGGGATCGTCGAGACCGTACATCGCCTTCGTGGCCTCGGTCTCCTTGGTCAGATCCACCGCTTCCGGCCCCGCCGTTTGCATCTGATACGCCAACTCGTACGCGCCAATGCGCGCTTCAAGCTCGGTATCGCCCGGGTTCTCCGAAGCGAACCGCTCGTTCAATTGCTTCAAAAAATCGAGCTTGCTCCGCTGCTGCTCATCGGAGACCCCCGAGGGCGGCTTAAGATGCAGAATCGGGGTATCGCCCTGCCGAAACTGCGTGCCCTGGTAAGTAGCGGGAAGGAAGCCGCTACTCCAGTTCTTTGGACCGCCCACCGGCTCTTTGTCGTCTAACATCACTACGAAAGCGGGGAGGTTTCGGTTTGCCGCGCCCAATCCGTAGGTCGTCCAGGCGCCCATCGAGGGGCGGCCGGCTAGAATCGCTCCGGTATTCATCTGGCACACGGAGCCGACGTGGTTCAAGCCATCGGCCCAGCAGGAGCGGATAATCGACATCTCGTCGACATGCTCGGCGATGTGGGGATACCAGTCGGAAACCCACAGGCCGCTCTGGCCGTGTTGTTTGAAAGTCCGCTTGGTACCCATGAGCGAGTTGTTGCCGGTTCCCATGGCGGTGATCGGCTTGCCGAAGGAGGCGGGCATGGGCTGGCCGCTCAACTCGTTCAGCTTCGGCTTGGGGTCGAAGAGGTCAAGATGGCTGGGGCCGCCCTCCATGAAAAGCCAGATAACGGATTTGGCCTTCGGTTCGTGGTGGGGCTTTTTGGGGGCGAGAGGGTCGATGGGGGCGTTGGAGGCGTAGAGGCCGTCCTGCTTGAGCATGGAGGCGAGCGCCATGCCCGCGAGACCGCTGCCCGCGCGCGTGAAAAACTCGCGGCGGGAGGAGACTTGCCAGTTGTGGGTGAGGTTTTTCAGCATTTTATTAGGAATGTTTTTTCGAGAGAGTTAAGCCGCCCGGCATGTATCCCCATGAGTGGGGACACGGCACGCACGAGTGCGTGCGCCACAAGGACCTTCTTTAACATTAATTTTCCGGTCATCTTCTTAGTTCATGTAAACGAATTCGTTGGAGTTCAGCAGCATTTGGCAGAGATCGGCAAGCGCATTCTGCTTGTCCGTGATCTTCTGCTCCTTGTTCCAGAAATCCAGGGCCATCTTGCGTTCGTCGTTGCTTGGTGTGCGGGCGAAGGCGATTTTATAGGCCCGGTCGATGGCCGCATCGGGAGTCAGGCCGCCATCGTTCATCACCCGGCCGGCGAAGGACTTTGCCCAATCGAGCACGAGTTCGTTGTTCAGCAGTTCCAAAGCCTGCGGCGCGGTTGTCGTGATATCGCGGCGCGCGCAGCTTTCGTGCGTGTCCGGCATATCGAAGACTTCGATCATGGGATAACGCGTGTTGCGGCGAACGAAAATATAAACGCTGCGGCGCTGCGCTTCGAGCGGATCTTCATCCTTCTTCCAGCCGCCGCGCGGATCGACGCCCTTTGGCATCGGCGGGAAAACGCCGGGACCGAACATTTTCGGGTTGAGCTTACCGCTGACTTCGAGCATGGCATCGCGAATCACTTCGCCTTCCAGGCGATGACGCGGATAACGCCAAAATAGCTTGTCTTCGGGATCGGCCTTCGCGGCTTCAGCATTGAATTGCGAAGACTGCCGGTAAGTGTTCGACAGCATGATCATGCGGTGCATCTTCTTGATGCTCCAGCCGTTATCTAGGAACGTCGCGGTCAGGTAATCGAGCAGCTCTTTGTCGGCGGGGCGATCGCCCATGACGCCAAAATCGCTGGGAGTCCCGGAGATGCCGCGGCCGAAGTGATAATGCCAAATACGATTCACGATCACGCGGGTCGAGAGCGGGTTATCCGGGCTGGCAAGCCAATTTGCGAGCGCGGAACGCCGGCCCGTGGACTTGCCATCGAGCGCGGGCGTGACCTTCGCGTCGGTGGGGTCGATGATCGACAAGAATCCGGGCTGGACCTCCTCTTTATATGCGTCGTACACACCGACCGAAAGGACGTGCGTGACCGGGGCGTGAGCGTCGTTGTCGATCATGGCTTGGGCGACGGGCAACTCCGCCGGCTTGATGTCGTCGAACTTGGCCAGTTCGGCGGTGAGATCGGCCCAGCGCTTCTTGGCCTCGCCTTTCAATTTCTTGCCGCCTTCGTCCATGGTGTGATCGAGTTGCGGCTTCGCCTTTTGATACATCTGCCACTGGATGGGCGTCCGCTTGTCGGAAGCGGTGGTGATGGAATCTTGAATCTCAGGCGGAAACTTATCGAAATTTTCCTTGTAAAGCGCAGTGAGCATCGGGTCGGCAAGCTGCTTCATTTCCGCGCGAATATCTTTGGTTTTCTCCTGCCAGACGGCGTACTTAGCATTGTGATCGCCGCGCTGGGCGGCGGGCGTGAGCACGGCGTTGTCTTCAATTCGGGTGTTCGCGAAGAATGCCTGGAGGCGGTAATAATCTTTTTGCAGAATCGGATCGAACTTATGGTCGTGGCAGCGCGCGCACCCGTAGGTCAGGCCGAGGTAGGTTGCCGACACGGTATCGGTGATGTCGTTGAGCAATTCCTGGCGGCGCTGCATGAGATTGCGCGCATTGCTCTCATCGGGAAAGTGGCGGTTGAATCCGGTGGCGATCAAGGCGTCGGGATCGCCGGGATACAGCTCATCGCCCGCGATCTGCTCCTTGACAAAACGATCGTACGGCTTATCGGCGTTGAAGGACTTGATCACATAATCGCGATACCGCCAGATATTGGGGCGCGTTTCGTCGCTCTTGAACCCTTCGCTATCGGCGTAGCGGGCGAGATCGAGCCAGTGGCGGGCCCATCGCTCGCCGTAATGCGGAGAGGCGAGGAGTCGATCGACCACCTTTTCGAAGGCCTGCGGGGAATCGTCGGCGATGAATGCCTGCACTTCTTCGGGGGTCGGCATGAGGCCGGTGAGATCGAGGGTGGCGCGCCGGATGAGGGTGATGCGATCCGCGGGCGCGGCGGGTTTTAGTCCTTTCTCCTCCAGCTTGGCGAGGATGAAGGCGTCAACCGGGTTTTTGACCCAGGATTGGGCAAAAGCTTGATCCTTGGGCGCGGGTACCGGCGGCTTTTCCACCTTTTGAATGGCCCACCAGCGGCGCTGGGCCGAGGTGAAGGGCTTCGAAGCCGGGTACGCCAACGGGGCGCACAAACATAAGGATAGAAATGCAACGGAGAGGGGAACAAGACGGATATTTCGACGCATCCAGCCTCCAGGCAGGTTATTGAGTGCCTACGATTATATCACTCACCGATGTTCTCCTGGGGAAGGCCGGTAACGCTTAAACTCGCTTTTGCATGCCGCGTGTCAAAACAATCACAACCGGGGCCACGGCCGACGAATGTTTTCACGGCGCCGGATGTTCGACAAGGCGCGGAATATTCATTTTGCCTTGCTGTTTTCGCACTTGGGCGAGATCATAGGCGGCTTGCATTCGCAGCCACATATCCGCGCTTCCGCCGCACGCCTTCTCAAAACGTAGCGCCATCTCCGGGCTGACCGCGCTTCTGCCCCGCATCACGTTGTGAAGCTGTTGGCGCGCGATCCGCATGGTTTTCGCGGCTTCGGCCACGCTTAATCCCAATTCGTCCAGGTTAGCCCTGGCTAGTGCGCCGGGATGAACGGGGTTTTTCATCGGCATAGGTTCCTCCTACCTACGGCCATCATCCTGTTCAAACATACTCCGCAGGCCCTTATGTTTAAGGCTTCCGATCATAGTTCACGGAATCAATTTATAGCGTCAATCTACACAAGGGCACTCCTTTCTGCACGTTGTTCGATTTAAACTATTCTAAAAGTTGCCACATGGACGAAGCGATCGGGCGGACCAAGACGGCAAAGGCGGCGCGGTTAGCGCCGCAGAGCCGTCTTGGTCCGTACGAGATCGTGGAACTGGTCGGCGCCGGGGGCATGGGCGAGGTGTACCGGGCGCTCGATACGCGATTAGACCGGACTGTCGCGTTGAAGATTTTATTTTCCGATCTCTCCCGCCGCCCGGAAATTCCGGCGCGTTTCGAACACGAAGCGAGGGCGATCTCGGCGCTCAATCACCCGCACATCTGCGCGCTCTACGATATCGGACGGCAGGACGAAACCGACTACTTCATCATGGAGTATGTCGATGGGAGCCCGCTGAAAGGACCGTATCCTTTGCCCGAAGCGCTTCGCCTGGCGGGGCAGATTCTCGATGCGCTGGAGGCGGCGCACCGGCGCGGCATCGTTCATTTGGACCTGAAACCGGCGAACGTGCTCGTGGCGAAATCGGGCATCAAGCTTCTGGATTTTGGGCTGGCGAAAGTGGGACTGGCGCCGGGCCAGGAACCGCTCGCTCCGTCCCGGATCGGCACGAGCGACGACACGCTGTGGATGGATCCCGCCAATTTGGTACGCGGAACCTTGGCCTACATGGCTCCCGAGCAACTGGAGGCAAAGGGAGCGGACATCCGGACGGATCTGTTCTCCTTCGGAGTTCTGCTTTACGAAATGGTCGCGGGGAAGCACCCGTTCGAGCGGAGCACCCAGGCCGGCATGATCGGCGCGATCATGAGCGCGCAGCCGCCATCGCTTGAGGGCGTTGCGGGGATTCCGGCGGCTCTCGATCGCGTCGTCGCACGATGTCTTGAAAAAGATCCGGACGAGCGATGGCAATCCGCGCGCGATGTGGAGCTCGCGCTCGATCTCGCGACGGATCTCGCGAACGCCGCCAACGCGCCGCCCGGGACGCCGGGCGTGGAGCGCCGGCCCGCGAACCGATGGGCGTGGCCGATTCTGTTCGCGGCGAGCGGCTTCCTGCTTGCGGCGCTGCTGGGCGTTGGCTACTTCTCGAGATCGCAAGAACCGCCGGAGCTCGCGCGCTTATCGGTGTTGCCGCCGAAAGATTTCACCTCCGTCAGTTGGCCGCAAATTTCGCCCGATGGCCGGGTGCTCGCGTACGGCGCGGTGCGGGAGGGGAAATCGCAAATCTGGCTGCGCCCGCTCGATTCGCTTAACCCTCGCACGCTGGCCGGAGTGGAGCGCGCCAATCCGAATACAATCTTCTGGTCGCCGGACAGCCGCTCGATCGGGTTTATCGAGACGGATGGAACACTAGCCCGCATGGATGTACCGGCGGGCGCGGTGCGGGAGATCTGCAACACCGGGTCGAACAGCTTGATGCGAGCGACCTGGAGCAAGGATGGCGTAATTGTGTTTGCCAGGCTGGATGACGGGAGGTTATATAAAGTGGCGGCGACGGGCGGAACGCCGGCGCCCGTCACGACGGTAGACCATTCGCGGCACAAGGTGCACGCGAATCCATACTTTCTTCCCGATGGAAAGCGTTTTCTGTACGGGGCGCTTAGCGTTATTCCGGGGAAGAACGAGTTACTGCTGGGCAGCATCGATGGGAATGCAGCCGCAACCGGGAATGCGCCTCGGGGAATTCCATTTCCACCGGGGCGTCCGGTGTACGTGCCCGGGCCGGTCCCGGCTTTAGTTTTCATCCGCGACAACATCCTGATGGCGCAACGATTCGATCCGGATCGAATGCGGCTTGAAGGGGATCCCGTGGAGCTTGCGGCCTCGGCGCACTGGAGCGTTTCGGCTTCATCGAACGGAATCCTTGCATACATTCCGGTGGCAAACCGGCTTGCGCGCTTCCGCTGGATCAACCGCGAAGGGAAGCTGATCGGGACAATCGGCGAGACCTATAAGAACCCGAGCTCCGCCAGCCTTTCGCCGGACGGCACGAAGCTGGCGCTCGCGCTCTTCCCCGCGGAGCGCGCGGCGGTTTATGAGATCTGGATTCTGGATCTTGCTCGAAACGCGCTGACGCGGCTGACGTTTGAGGGAGGTTCTTCGCCGATATGGTCGCCAGATAGCACCCGGATCTTTTTCTTGAGAACGCACAACGGCGTCAACCGGCTATTGGTTCGAGCGGCGGATGGATCGGGAGGAGAGGACATTCTTTACGAGACGCGGTCGCCCGTTTCTCCAAGCCATTGGTCGCGCGACGGGAAATGGCTGCTGTTTTCCCAGCAGGGCGCTCCGGGATCGAGTGGAAACGATCTTTGGGTTATCCCGCTGTCGGGCGATCGCAAGCCGTACCCGATTTTGAAGACGCGTTTCGACGAATCCGAGGGGCGGTTTTCGCCGGATGGAAGATGGATCTCGTTCACTTCGGACCAGACGGGAAAAGCGGAAGTTTATGTCGAAGCGTTCCCGATCGCGGACGGGCGCAAGTGGCAGGTTTCGGTGAACGGCGGCCGGGCGGCGCGCTGGGGGGCTGATGCGCGCGAGCTCTTTTATCGCAGCGGCGCCGTTTTTTATGCGGTGAGCGTGAACGGCGCGGGCGCGAGTCTCTTGACGGGATCGCCGAAAACGCTTTTCGAGGCTCCCGCCGGAAATATCGCGAACTACTATCCGTCCGCCGACGGACAAAGGCTGCTGCTCGACGAGGAAGAAGAAGATATGCAACCGGTGGAACTGGTTCTCAACTGGGAAACGGCGTTTAGTCCGGCGTCGAAACGATAAGTCCGGCTCATGGCTCGGCGGGCTGGTCGATCTTGCGATAGTTCTGAATCTTGCGATAGTTCTGAAAGGCGGTCTCCCGATCGATCTGCAATTTCTTGATCAACCCGATCCGTGCGGAGGCGCGGATCCGGTTCGATCGCGGCAACCAGACCTCGTTGTTCACCCAGGTCTGCTCGAAGAGGAAGCGCGCGCCTTTCTCCATGCGCGCGAGCACGAAACCGAAGGAGATCGTGTCCGTCGCTTCGGCGTCGATCTTGGCCCATCCGTAATCTTGTTTATCGACCCAGAGCTTGCCTTTCATGTGCGCGAGCATCTGCGTCTTGAGATCCTTGGGCTGGTAGCCGGGATGAGGCGCGGCTTCGATTATCCAGGTCTCGCGGCCATCGACGCGGCCTTCGCCGGCGAGACGAAAATCGAACGCATTGAGGATCTCGCGGTTGAACTCTTTTTCCTTTTCACGCGACTGCCGGGTGGAAGCGAGCCGCTTCTCCCTTTGCTGCGCGGTTTCCTTCTTGCGCTCTTCGGAAAGCTTATTCAGCCGATCCCGTTCCTTGTTCCGCTCTTCGGCCGGGAGAGGCTTGTCATTGCGCGCGACGAGTTTCCGGACGAGGCGGCCTTCGATGAAAATCGCCTCGTAGGTTTTCGATTCAATCGACTTCACCTTTCCATTGGCATCGACCTCGCGATCTTCGGTGCGATTCGAAAAAGCGTAATGCCGTTCGATTTCGGAGTTGCGGTCGCCCGCTTCGATCGAACGCCGCATGATGTCGCGAACGTCGGGCGGGGAGCTCGCGGCCAGCGCTAACCGTGTCGCGAGGAGGGCGACGATCGCGGCGAGCGCGATATGTCCACTTTGCAAGATCAGGACATTCTCATTGTGCGATCGCATCCGCGAACGCGCAACCATCTGGCGACCACAGGTTGCGAAATGCGCTCCAAACCGCTAAATTTGTATCTGTCACTCCGCTAGCGCGCGCCCGTAGCTCAGTTGGATAGAGCGTCTGGCTACGAACCAGAAGGTCGCATGTTCGAGTCATGCCGGGCGCACCAAGTCCTTCGGATTCTCGCCGTCTGCGGCTTGCTGCCAGCCGAAATTTTGGCGTTGCGCATTGAGGATTTCGAGAGATCTGACGGGAGATTAAGGCATGGGTCGCAGGACAATCGTAACTATTCCCGCAGCGTCCTGTTTCCGAGCTCGTCGGGAACAGCGCGAAGTCAAAACAAGCCATGCTTGCCGTCTTTATAGCCTCCGGCTGATAAGCCGTGTTTTATCAATTACATGCGACCGAACACGCGCACGATGTACACTATATGGGAGACGTTGTCCCGCTGTGTGGGCGAGAGTTTCGGTCTGGCCCTCGCGCATGGGACCGTCCGCCCTGCTGACGCGCGTGATAAACCCTAAAATGTATGGCGTTGACCTTGACTCAGGAGAATGGACTGATCTTCCGGATCACGCACCGGGACAAACCTGCCATGGATACTGGACAATGGGATGCACGCTCGAAATGGCGAGAGATTCGATCCGAATTGCCGCAACATCGGCAACGTCGATCTAATCGACAAGCGGTCGCGCCGTGTGGTTGCGGTGCCGCCTGGCGGCACCCTTAGCGACTATGTTCCTTTTTACTTCACTCCGTACTCCATCATGATCTACAACATCAATACCGGGTATGGTGTGAAACAGGTACCGAACGCCGAGATTGTGATATTTGTGTCGGAGTATTTTACAGATTTGGCTCAACTCGATCGGATCGACTGACCACTGCTGCAGGGGTGCAATTTCAAACACGACTCGTCGCTGCGTCATGTTGCCGCGCAGGGCTGGGAGTTTATTTTCACGAACCAGCATGCCTATCCACCAATGGCGGTGACCGCATTGACGGCTTTGAATCACCGCTGGGTATGGAATTGCTCGCGACGGTGGATTGGCTGATCCAGCGGGAAAACTGCGACCGAAGCGTTTCGGGGATACGAGATGGGCTGAGTCGATGGCCCGCCGGAACGGCTGCCGCCGAACGGAAGCAGAAACTATTCAATGATCGGTTCATCAGACTCGCGCTAAATCGCCTCGCCCAATCATCCTAGGCTAGAGCGGGGCTGTCGTTGAGAACCGCCCACCAAAGGCGTATTTTGGTACTCGAATTGAATTTTTTGCGAAATCGATTCGCTTTGGCGCCGCTCGCTCCGTCCTGGGCCATTACCCGATTTCGTACACTCTTGGAGTATGGTGCGTCGCGCTCTTCCCGAATCGCTCCCTCACGGTCAGGGCTCGGGATAAGCATTCCGGGATCTCGAAATGTCTTCATGGCGGGCATACGGCAGTTGCATAATATAATCCTCTAGCATCGGCCGGGATTATGATTGGGCAGATCGTTTCGCATTACGAGATTCTGTCGAAGCTCGGCCAGGGCGGCATGGGAGTGGTTTACCTGGCCCGCGACACCAGGCTTGACAGGCTTGTCGCGCTTAAGTTTCTTCCGCCCGAGCTGATCGAATCGCTTCTCCCGATCACCCGCTTCGAGCAGGAGGCGCGAGCGATTTCGGCGCTGAATCATCCGAACATCGCGACCATCCACGATATGGAACAGGTGGACGGGCGTCGATTCCTGGTGCTCGAGTATCTTCCGGGCGGAACGCTCAAGGACAAGCTGCGGGTACTGCGCCTGAACGGGCAACAGATGCCGCTCGGGCAATGCCTCTCGATCGGCATACAGATCGCGGACGGGCTGGCTCATGCTCACCGGGCGGGAATCACTCACCGCGATGTCAAGAGCGAAAACGTGATGTTCACGGCCGAAGGGATGGCGCGCATTACGGATTTCGGCCTGGCAAAAACGGCGCATCGGGCCGAGATCACGCGCGATGGCACCACCGTGGGAACGGCCGCTTACATGTCGCCGGAACAGGCGACCGGTGAAGCGGTCGATGGACGAACCGACATTTTTTCGCTAGGAATCCTGTTGTATGAGATGGCCGCCGGCGCGCGGCCATTCGGGGGGGATAACGAAGTCGCGGTCCTGCACGCAATCCTGCAAAAGACGCCACCGCCTCTGAGCGATTTTCGCGAGGTTCCGGATGGCTTGCAGGCCGTTCTCCTGAAGGCGCTCGAAAAGGACCGTTACCGGCGTTATCAAAGGGCCGAAGATTTGGCGGCGGACCTCCGAGCCTTGCAGAACCGGCTCGATCCCTCGGCCGGCCGCGTGGCGCTCACGGATTCAGCCGGGCCGACGGTCAGCCTCGACCGGATACCTTCAGCCCCGAAAGAAGTGCCCGCGGGTTGGTCGCGAACAAAGAATAAGACAGTGGCTGCCGCGATCGCGGGCGTCGTGCTGATCCCGGTAGTGATCGCAGTGCTGTTTCCGCGGATTCGCGATACCCTCATCCAGCGTCCGGGGGCGCTTCCCTCCGAAAAGCATATCGTCGTGCTGCCATTCTCAAGTCTTGGCAAGAGTGGGGATGAACAGGCTTTCGCGACGGGGTTGGCGGAGATACTCGAGCAGAAGCTGACTCTGCTCGCTCGCTCCCACCGCGATTCATGGGTTGTGCCCGAAAGCGACGTGTACGGCAATTCGGTAACTACGCCGGCCGAAGCACGGCGGCTGTTCCGCGTTTCGCTTGCGATCGCCGGAACCGTGAAGCGGACTGGCGACCACACGGAACTCGACCTCAAGCTATTGGATGCGGGGACAGGCAAGTTGCTACGGGAGAGAGCCGTGTCGAAATCCGGCTCGGATCTCGCTTCGCTTCAGGACGAGGTGGTCGGCTCCGCCGCGGCGATGCTCGGTTTCGATGTGGAAGGCCAAGCGCTCTCACGCATTGCCGCGAGCGGGACTTTCATTCCGACCGCCTACGACGATTACGTGAAAGCGAACGGTTATATACAACGCTACGATCGCGGCGGGATCGACGCGGCCATCGCCTTGTTTCAGGAAGCCATTCGGCGCGATCCCAACTACGCTTTAGCTTACGCGGGACTTGGGGAAGCGTACTGGACGAAGTACGTGCATTCGAAAGACGTCCAGTATCTGGAACAAGCGCGCACGCAAACCGAACAGGCCATCTCGCGGAACGCCGCGATGGCTTCGCCGCATATTACGCTCGGGGTCATCTCAACAGCCATGGGCCAGCAGGATAGCGCAGTGGCACAGTTGCGCGAGGCGATCCGTCTCGATCCGGTGAATGCCGCCGCCTATCGCGCGTTGGGCAACTCGCTTGCGGCGCAGCGCAAGCCGGCCGAAGCCGAAGAGATGTACAAAAAGGCGATTCAACTCCGCCCCAATTTCTGGCTTGGGCATAACGATCTCGCGATATTTTATTCCAATCAGGGGCGGTACAACGAGGCCGAAACAGCCCTGCGGAAGGTGATCGATCTGACTCCCGACAACCAATTGAGCTACCGGAACCTCGGCGGAGTTTACGCCCATGAGGGGAGATATAAGGAAGCCGAGGAGATGCTCAAGAAATCGATCGGCATCCGCCCTACCGCGGCAGCGTACACCAATTTGGGGACCGTTTATTTCTACGAAGGGAGGTACGGCGATGCCGTTCCGATGATGGAGAAAGCGGTGGCGCTCGCGGGCCAAAACGACGGCGTCCGGGCGGTCGCCTGGAACAATCTGGCCGAGGCGTACAGGTGGAACCCGGATACGGCGGCCAAAGCTCCCGAGGCGTACCGGAAATCTTTGGATTTGTCGCAGTCGCAGTTGGCCATCAATCCCGAGAACGCGGTGCTCTTGAGTAGAACGGCGCTGTGCACCGCGCATCTTGGCGAAATCCGGCAAGCGCTGGTCTCGATGGAAAAAGCGCGGCGGCTGGCGCCGAGAGACTTGACTGTGCTGTCCAGATCGGTGATAGTTTACGAACTGGCGAAAGAACGCGGGCGCGCGTTGGCTGCTTTGGATTCGGCCTTGCGCGGCGGGTATCGGGTAGAAGAGGTAAGCCGCGAGCCGGACTTAGCCGGACTTCGGGCGGACCCAAGGTATTCCAAGTTGATACGGAAACGACAGGAATCAAAGGGAATTACAAAATGAGAAAAGAAAAAGTGACGGCAACGATCGGGATCGGCGTCGACGACACCGGGCATTTTAAGTACGATGTCGATGGAGCCTCCGGCGGCGAGAGGGTTCGTATTTTCAGGGGAAGCACGGTGAATTGGACCAGCGCGGACGGAAATTTCTCCGTGCTGTTCAAAGACCAGACGCCGTTCAACGACTTCTCCTATGGGGCCGCAAATGGGCGCCACACGCTTACGGCTAAGGTCAAATCGTCAGCCGGGTTCCAGAGCTTCAAATATTCGGTGATGGTCGTCAAAAACGGAACAACCTGGGAAAACGATCCGGAGATTGTTATTGACGACGGCGCCTCACCGGTCGACCCCGACGCGAGCAAGAAGAAGTCCGCCGCGAAGATCAAAAAATCCCCGGCGAACGCGCCGAAAAAGAAAGGCGTAAAGAAGAAATCGCGCTAGCGCGCCGCATTCCTACTTTGCGTACTCCTCCATGAAGTGCGCGACGGTCATGATGCCTTTGTAGTAGTTATCGACCGAATATTTTTCGTTCGGCGAGTGCAAACCATCGTCGGGCAGCCCGAATCCCATCAGGATCGTCGGGATATGCAGATGCGTGGCGAAGTCTCCGACAATCGGGATCGATCCCCCGGACCGCGTGAACACGGTCGGCTTCCCGAAAATATCGCTGCAAGCCTTGGCGGCAACCTGGATGGCCGGGTGATCGGGGTTTACCATCAGCCCCGGCCCGCCGTTCAAGACTTTCACTTCGATCTGAATTCCCTTGGGCGTATTCCGCTTGACGAACTCTCGAAACGCGGCGACGATTTTGTCCGGGTCCTGATTCGGCACCAGCCGGAAACTGACCTTCGCGATGGCTTTAGCCGGGATGACGGTCTTGCTTCCATTCCCGGTGAAACCGCCGCCGATCCCGTGGACTTCGAAGGTGGGTCTCGCCCACGTCCGCTCGAAAACACTGAAGCCCGGTTCGCCCGTCAATTCGGTCGCGCCGACTTCATGCTTCAAGAACTCCGCTTCGTCGAAGGGTAGCTTGGCCCAGCTTTTCTTCTCCTCGGGCGTGGGAGGCTGAACGTCGTCGTAAATGCCGGGTATCAGGATCTTGCCGGCCGCATCCTTCACTTTCGCCAGCAGCTCGATCAGGCCGAAGACGGCGTTTGGCGCGGCGCCGCCGTAAACACCCGAGTGAAGATCGCGGATCGGCCCGATCGCTTCCACGTCCATGTAAACCAGTCCGCGAAGCCCGATTTCCAGCGTGGGCAGCCCCGGTGCAAACATCGTGGTATCGGAGACCAGGGCCACGTCGGCTTTGAGCTTCCCGGGGTTTTCGGCCACGTACTTCGCCACGGAAACGCCGCCCACTTCCTCTTCGCCTTCGATCAGGAATTTGAGATTCAGCGGGAGCGTTCCGTTCACGGCCCGTAGCGCCTCGACGGCCTTGATGTGCATGTACATCTGGCCTTTGTCGTCCGCCGAACCGCGGGCATACAGATTCCCGTTCCGCAGAGTTGGTTCAAACGGGGGCGTTTCCCAGAGTTCCAGCGGGTCGGCGGGCTGCACGTCGTAGTGTCCGTAGCAAAGCACGGTCGGCTTGCCGGGAGCGTGCAGCCAATCGGCATAGATCAGCGGATGGCGCTCAGTTGGGATTACTTCCACGTTCTCCAGGCCCGCGTCGCGTAACTTTTGCGCTACGAAATCAGCGGCGCGGCGGACGTCCTCTTTGTGCTCCGGAAGGGTGCTGACGCTTGGAATGCGAAGAAACTCTTTCAGCTCTTCGAGGAAACGCGTCTCGTTCTTCCGGACGTACTGGTCGATAACGGTGGCGGGTGACATGCGCCTCCCATTTTGGCAGCAATCGTGCTAGATTTGAACCCGTCATAACGGGTGTTGCTGTGCGCGCTCGTGAATCTCCAGTCGAAGCAGAACGGCTGTCAGGCTGGGAATGATTGAAAACCAACGGCGGCGGATTGAACCGGCGAGCATTTGGTGCAGGGTTTTTGTCGTTTCCCCTGCTTTGCGATTCTAAGGGAGGCGTGAAATCGCCTAAAAACAGCCCGGCGGGTCGACACGCAAACTTGTTGGTGAAGCCCGCCGCCATTGTTCTGACGCGCACGGCTCGGTAACGGTTGGCTTAGAATTTGTAAGTCGGCGGCTTGACGTTCTTCAACCGCAAATAAACTTCGGCCTGTCCGCGATGATGCGCGGTGTGCGTGAAGTAGGACCAGAGCACGTCGTGTCCCGCCATCTGATGCCCTTCCGGCCCGACCATCTTTTCGAGCTGCGCGTCCGTGATTGAGTCCATCGCCTTGCCGCAAAAATCGTAAGAATCGTTCAAATATTTCATCACGGCCGCTTTATCCATCGAAGACGGCTTGGTGGGCGCGGTTTGCCCGGAAACGCGCGCGAAAGCACCCGCATTGGCCTGCGCGATGTGGATCATCAACTGCGCGTAGCTCATCTCGACCGGCTTCAGTTCCGGGTTGGGGATGAAGTTGTAATCGTCGGCCGGCATCGCATCCGCGACGGCGATGGTCAGGTCTCTTGAAATCGCCCAGTGCGTGGCGAAATCGGATTTCCAGTCCGACATCGTGAACGAATCCGCGGCCAGCAGCGGCATCGCGAGAAAAGTGCAGAGTGCCATAAACAGCGTCTTTTTCATGTAATCGTCTCCGTTGGATATAATTGTTCACGAAATCGCTTCAAAGAGCAACTTCCAACCCCTCCACGGAGAATTAGTGGGAACCAATAGCCGTCCTATGCCGCCTTCGCGCGCCGGCAGCACCGCGCCGGTTGCGGCCATGCGCCCGAGCGATCGCAACTTCGAGCTGAAATCGCAAATTCACAAGAAACTGATCGGCGTTCTGAACTTCGAGCGCGTTTCATCGCTGCCCAAGGATCGCCTCCGTACGGAAATCGGCCGCGTTGTCGAGAAGTTGCTCGAAGACGAGCGCGTGCCCATGACCGCGATCGAGCAAAATCGCATTATCGAGGAAGTGCTCGATGAGGTGCTCGGCCTGGGTCCCCTGGAAGTGCTGCTGAAGGAGCCTTCGATCTCCGATATCCTGGTGAACCGGCACGACAAGGTGTTCATCGAGCGCAACGGCAAGCTCTCGGAAACGACGGTGCGATTCAAGGACGATGCGCACTTGATGCACATCATCGAGAAGATCGTTTCGCAGGTCGGCCGCCGCATCGATGAAGCGCAGCCCATTGTGGACGCGCGCCTTCCCGACGGTTCGCGCGTAAACGCCATCATTCCGCCGCTCGCGCTCGATGGGCCGTGCGTCAGCATCCGCCGCTTTGGCCGCCACGTCATCACGCAGGAAGAGATGCTGCAGTTCAAGACGCTGATGCCGGGCATGTTGAAATTTCTCGCGGCGGCCGTGCAAGCGAAGACGACGATTTTGATTTCGGGAGGAACCGGTTCGGGAAAAACTACGACGCTGAACGCGCTGTCCCGATTCATACCCGAAGAAGAGCGCATCGTGACGATCGAGGACACGGCGGAGTTGCAGTTGCAGCAGCGGCACGTTGTAAAGTTCGAAACGCGTCCGCCGAATCTGAATAAGGAAGGCGGCATCAATCAGCGGCAGTTGCTGCGGACGGCGCTGCGCATGCGTCCCGACCGCATTATCGTGGGTGAGTGCCGCGGCGCGGAAGCGCTCGACATGCTCCAGGCCATGAATACCGGCGTCGAGGGTTCGATGAGCACGGTTCACGCCAACACGCCGCGCGACGCGTTCTCGCGTCTCGAAACCATGGTGATGATGGCCGATCTCGAAATCCCGACGCGCGTGATTTTGCAGCAACTCGCCTCGGCGATCAAGCTGGTGGTGCAGGTTTCGCGACTGCAGGACGGGACCAGAAAGATCATGGCGATTTCCGAAGTGCTGGGCGCGGCGGACGACCGCGTGGAGCTGCAGGACATCTTCGTTTTCGAGCGTACCGGCGTGAACGATTCGGGCAAAGTGCAAGGCCGGTTCAAAGGTACGGGCGTGAAGCCGAAAATGCTGGAGCGGCTGCGCATCAGCGGCATCAACGTTCCACCCGCTATTTTCGACGAAGTGTTGGCGGTGAATCCGGCATGACGCGGCGGCAGCTTGGGAAACTGGCGGGAGGTTCCGCATTGCTCTCGCAAGTGAATGCGACGGCTGCGTCCGCTTATACAGGGCCGCTCGACGGCTCGCTCGACAAGGTGGATCTCGTGGAGTTCGATCCGGTCGCATTGTCGCGCGAACTATACGAATCCGCGCCGCTGCGGCTTTCTTTCCACGCGCAAAGCAAGAAAGAAGCCGAGGCGTGGCAGAAGGAGCTCCGCGCGAAAGTCACCGAGCTGCTTGGAGGCTTTCCTTCGCGCGCGGCGTTGAGTAACTTGCGCCCGCAAACGCTCGAGAAGCGCGATTTTCCGAATTACACCCGGGAGAAGTTTGTTTTCGAAAGCAAGCCGGGAGCGATGGTGCTGGGTTATCTTTTGATGCCGAAAAGCGTAAAGACGCCCGCGCCCGCGGTGATTTGCGTGCCGGGCCATGGGCGCGGCGTGGACGATATCGTCGGCATCGACGATCGCGGCAACGATCGCACGGACAAGGCCGGCTATCAGCACGATTTCGCGATTCAGGCCGCGGAGCATGGCATGGCGGCGGTGGCAATTGAACCAATGGCTTTCGGCTGCCGCCGCGACGAGAAGACCCGGAAGAAGGGTTTGACTACGTCCGCTTGCCAACCGGTTGCCGGAGCCGCTCTGCTGCTGGGGCAGACCATGATCGGCTGGCGCGTTTGGGATGTGATGCGGACTATCGATTGGATCGAAACGCGTCCGGAGTTGGATGCCACGCGGGTCGGCTGCATGGGGATCTCCGGCGGCGGCACGGTTACGCTGTTCTCATCCGCGCTGGAGCCGCGAATCAAGGCCGCCATGGTTAGCGGCTATCTCAATACGTTCCGCGACAGCATTCTGAGCCTCTCGCATTGCATCGATAACTATATCCCCGGCATTTTGAATTGGGCGGAGATGCATGACATCGCGGGGCTGATTGCGCCGCGTCCGCTCGCCGTGGAATCGGGCGAGCGCGATCCAATCTTCCCGATTGCCGCGAGCCGCAAAAGCTTCGCGCGCGTGAAGCAGATCTACGACGTGTTCGGCGCCGTGGACCGGACGGAACAGGAAACTTTCGACGACGTCCACACGTTTTATGGGCGGAAGGGCCTGCCGTTTCTGGCCGGAAATCTATAGTCACCCGAGGCGGCAAGGGGCAGGCGCGCAATTCCGCCCAAACGATGAACAAAGTTACAAAATCGACTATACTGTTGTGGATCATCCTATACGCCTAATGACTGAAAAGCACGTTCTATCTCACGGCAGCCCTATCCGCAGCACCTCTTCCGGCGGCCTTTTCAACGGTTTCTTCGCGGCGGGTAAAAAGCGGGCGTATGAAAAAAACAGCCTGATCGATTCGCGCGCGCGCGGAGTATTCGACCTGATGGCGCGCGCATGCGAAGCCGACGTTTATCCATACCAGCTCGCCCTCGAAAGCCGCTCGGGTCCGCGCGTGCAAGCCGAAGGCCGCGACATGCTGATGCTTTCCTCGTACGATTACCTCGGCTTGATCGGCGACCCGCGCGTGGATGAGGCGGCCATTGAAGCGGTTCGGAAATATGGGACCGGAACGGGCGGGGCGCGGCTGCTCGCGGGAACCATCAGCTTGCATCGCGAGCTCGAAAGAGAATTGGCCGCGTTCAAGGGAACTGAAGAAGCGATCACATTCAGCTCGGGGTATCTGGCGAATCTGGCCGTGGTGGCCGGTCTCCTCACGCCGCAGGACCGGGTGGTTCTGGACGCGCTTTCCCATCGAAGCCTGCTCGATGCCTGCCGGCTCGCGGGCGTGCAGGTCCAGCGGTACCGCCACAACGATCTCGAATCGTTGCGCCACGAGCTCGAAACGGGACCACGGGCGCGGCGCACGTTGATTGTCGCCGATGGAGTGTTCTCGATGGACGGCGACATCTGTCCATTGCCCGAACTCATCCAGCTCAAGAAGGAGTTCCGCTGTCTGCTGATGATCGACGAATCGCATGCCTTGGGCATTCTCGGCGAGAGCGGACATGGCACGGACGAGCACTTTGGAACGGCTACGGAGGATGTCGATATCTGGACCGGCTCTCTGGCCAAAGCGGTTCCCTCGAGTGGCGGGTTCATCGCGACGTCGCAGGAGCTCACGATCCTGCTGCAACATGCCGCGGCCCCGTTTATCTTCTCGGCGGCGCTTAGTCCGGCGGCGGCGGGAGCGGCGTGCGCCGGCCTGGCCATTCTAAAGAGCGAGCCCGAGCGGGTCGGGCAACTGCGGAACAGCGCGACATTTCTGAGGAACGGATTGCGCGACTTGGGCTTCGACGTGGGCCCGTCCGCGTCGCCTATCATCCCCGTGATTTTCGATAACGAGACCTCGACGGCCATGTTCGCCCGGCGCTTGCGCGATCTTGGCATTCTGATTTCGCCGATTATGTTTCCCGCCGTTCCGCAGGGCACGGGGCGGCTGCGAATCTGCGTAACCTCGGGCCACACTGCCGCGGATCTCGATTTCACGCTGGACGCTTTTCGCCAACTGCGATCGTAATAGTCCCGCATGGCAGTCCTGGTGACTGGCGCAAGCGGATTCCTGGGAGGACGCTTGGCGCAGGTGCTGGCCTCCCGCGGGGAGGACGTGCGTATTCTGGCGCGCGCGGGCAACGACCCGCGGCACCTCGCGAATTTTCCTATCGATGTGATCGAAGGCAGCCTGTCCGATCCGGATGCCCTCAAGCAAGCAGTACGGAACGTCACGCACGTGTACCACTGCGCCGCGTGTTCCACCGATTGGGCGCCGTGGAAGGTCTACTACGAAGCGAATGTGGCGGGCGTGCGAAATCTGCTGCGCGCGGCCGCGGAATCGACGAGCCTGCGGCGGTTTTTGCATGTGAGCACGACCGACGTGTACGGATATCCACGCGTGCCTTGCGACGAATCGCACACGACGGTCCACACGGAACTGCCCTACAACCGCACGAAATGCCTGGGGGAAGAAAGCGTGTGGGGCAGCGGGCTTCCCGTAACGGTGGTCCGACCGGCGACCATCTATGGGCCGCGCGGGAAAGCGTTTGCGACCGATATCGCCAAACTGATTCGGCAGAGATTAATGGCGGTGATCGACGGCGGACGTTCTCCGGGCGGCTTCTGCTACGTAGACAACGCGGTGGACGCCGTGATCGATGCTGCCGGGGCGTCGGTGACGATGGGCCGGGCATACAACGTTTCCGATGGCACGGGCGCGACGTGGCGCGATTACGTTGACGCGATCGCCAGTGGGATCGGCGAAAAAAGGCCCTGGATCGATCTTCCGTCGGCGATAGCATATCCGCTCGCCCTCGCTCTCGAAGCGCCGCACCGGTTTGCGCGCATGCCGGGGCGCCCGCTACTCACGCGGCACGCTGTCTTGCTGCTATCCCGCGATCAGGAATATCCGATCGCGAGAGCACGGCGGGATTTCGGATTCTCGCCCAAGGTGAGTTTCGAGGACGGCGTGGCGCGCACGGTCGCGTGGCTCAGGACGGCAGGCGCATAAAACCACGCTCGTACCCCGTGTCCACACGAGTGTGGACACGGCAGGCACGAGTGCCCGCGCCACAATTCCGGCTCCCATTACCACCGGGTTACCCGGGTGCCTTGCCATTTCACGATCCCGACGCCGGCGAAAATCACTAGCATCGCCATCGCCTCCGCGATCCCGAACGGCTCGCGATAGAACAGCCATCCGAGCGACACGGCGACGATCGCATTCATATACGGGTAGATCGAGACGATCGCCACGGGCAGCTTGTCGAGCGCGTACGCATAGGCGCTGTACCCCACAATCGATCCGAACGTGACCAGATACAGTACCGCCGCAACGCCCCGCGCGCTCCACGCAATCGGATGCGAGGGCAGGAACAGCGCGAACGGCAAGATTGCGATGCCCGCGGCGAGCTGCTGCACGGCTCCAATCACCACCGGGTGCGCGCGATCCGGCTGACGTTTTTGAATAATCGAGCCGAGCGACCACGATACGCATCCGATCTGTGTGATCGCGAAACCAGCCAGGGCGCCGCTCCCGAGACCCCGCGAGCCAAATCCGGGCGTGAGCAGCAACGCGGTGCCGGAGAAGCCGACGATCATGCCGAGAATCGTAGGCCCATGGAGCGGCGCGCCGCCCGCGATGAGCGCCTCGATCCCAACCAGCCAAAACGGAGAAATAGTGATGAATAGGCTCGCGAGGCCGCTCGGAATCAACAGCTCCGAGTAGGCCAGCGCTCCATTTCCGATGCCCAGGATCAGCAGTCCGCACAGCGATGCCATGGCCAGTTCGCGCCCGCGCGGCAAGCGCGCGCCGCGAAGCAACGAGGCGCCGACCATTAGGCCGCCCGAAATCAGGAATCGCATGGAAACCAGCACGGCGGGCGGAAACGACTCGAGCGCGATGCGGATTCCCAGATACGTGGTACCCCAAAAAATGCAAACGGCGGCTAGCGCGACGTACGCCTTCACAGAGGGTTTTTCCTGCAACAGTCAGGGTAACAACTTGTGCCAACATAAATGATTGATCGTTACACTCACCGTGAATCCGGCGATCGACCGCACGCTTACGGTCGACCGGTTGGCCTTCGAGAACCGCTCCCATATTCTGTCGAGCAAAGACAGTCCGGGCGGGCGCGGCATCAACTCCGCGTGCGTCGTCCATTCTTTTGGCGGCGAAACGCTGGCGATCGTTCCGGCGGGCGGGGGCGCCGGCAAGCGCTTCGAAGCCTTTCTGAACGAGTGCGGCTTTCCCGTCGAAGTCGTGCCCGTTCGCAACGAAATGCGCACCAATTTGACGGTCACGGACCGGCACGGTCTCACCATGAAGCTCAATGAACCGGGACCGATGATTGAAAAGAGCGAACTGGCGAAGATCGAGAAGTCCGTCCGCTCGAAGCTCGATCAGGCAAGCTGGCTGGTGCTTTGCGGGAGCCTTCCCCCGGGCGTGCCGGCAAACTTCTACGCGCACCTGATCGCGGCGGCGCGCAAGCGCGATGTGAAGACGCTGCTCGATACGGATGGCGAGCCGTTGACCGAAGGCATCGAAGCCAAGCCGACCGTGGTCTCTCCCAACCAACAGGAGGCCGAACAACTTCTCAATACGGCGCTGCTCACGCGGACACATTACATGCAGGCCGCGGACCGTATCCAGACAATGGGCGCGCAATCGGTAATTCTGTCGCTCGGAAGCCGCGGCGCGGTGGCCGCTTTTTGCGGCCGGATGATCGAAGTTTTGCCGCCGCGGGTGGATGTTCTCTGCCCCATCGGCGCGGGCGACGCGCTTTCGGCCGCATTTCTTTGGGCGATGGAGAACAAGGACGATTACAAGGATGCGGTGCGCTGGGGCGTGGCGGCGGGGACGGCTTCCGCGATGTTGCCGGGGTTGAAGTTCGCATCGCTCCGGGAGACGCGGGAAGTTTACAAGGACGTCGAAGTGCGGCGGCTTTGAAAACCAGTCTGGTTCGCTCCGCGGGCGTTGTCTCCGCGGCAGTCTTCCTCAGCCGCATCACGGGACTGGTGCGCGAAACCATAATGGCGCGGCTGTTCGGCGCAAGTGAAATCTACGACGCGTATGTGCTCGGCTTTCGCATCCCCAACCTGACGCGCGATCTTTTCGCCGAAGGCGCGCTTTCGTCCGCTTTCGTCCCCGTGTTCACGAAGTATCTTTCGACGAAGGGCAAGGGCGAAGCGCGCGAGCTTTCAAACCTGGTGGGGACGGCGCTCATCGCGATCGTCGGCTCGTTTTGCGTGCTCGGCATGATTTTCGCTCCGCAATTCGTGGAATTGCTGGCCGCTCCTTTTCATGCAGTGCCGGGAAAGTTTGAATTGGCGGTCCAACTGACCCGCATCATGTTTCCGTTCCTGTTGCTGGTCGCGCTGGCGGCGCAGGCGATGGGGGTGTTGAATGCCTGCAACCAGTTCGGCGTTCCGGCGCTTTCCTCGACGTTCTTCAATTTGGGGTCGGTGAGCGCGGGCCTCATATTGGGCTACTGGATCGGTCCCCGCTTCGGCATCGCGCCCATCATGGGAATGGCCTACGGCGTGGTGTTCGGCGGGGCCGTGCAGTTGCTGTTTCAAGTTCCGAATCTCATTCGCGCCGGTTTTGCTTTCCGCCCCCAAATCGACTTTACGCACCCGGGGCTGCGGAACGTCCTTCATCTGATGGGGCCGGCGGCTCTAGGCAACGCATCCGTGCAAATCAATGTGATGGTGAATACCAAGTTCGCCTCCGGCATCACCGACGCGGCGGGGCACGTCATCAATGGGCCGGTAAGCTGGTTGAGCTACGCGTTCCGGTTCATGATGCTTCCGCTGGGCTTATTTGGCGTCGCGATCGCATCCGCAACGCTGCCCGCCATTTCGCGCAGCGCCGCTTCGAACGACATGGCGGAGTTCCGCCAGACGCTGGCGCGCTCGCTCTCGCTGGTGTTGCTGCTGACTGTTCCCTCGTCTGTAATACTCGCCGTTCTGGGCAGGAGCATGATCGCGGTGGTGTATCAAGGCGGCCATTTCAAACCGTCGGATACGCACCAGACCGCCGTGGCGCTGGCCTGCTACGCGCTGGGGCTTTCCGGATATTCCGCGTTGAAAGTGCTGGCGCCGGCCTTTTACGCGCTGAACGACGCCCGTACTCCGATGATCGTGAGCATGGTTTCGATTGGGATCAATTATGCGACGGCCACTACCATGATGCGTGTCGCGGGGCTCGGCCACGCGGGGCTGGCGCTTTCGACGTCGACTGTCGCGTTGTTCGGATTCGCGGCGCTGCTCGGGATCATGCGCCGGCGAATCGGCGGAATCGAAGGCGGCGCGCTGCTCTCCAGTTTCGTGAAAATCGCAGCATCGTCCGCAGTTATGGCGATCGTATGCGCCGGGACAAGTTACCTGATCCGGCGCGGCCTTGGCGTGTCCATCAAGGCTCAAATCGTCGATCTTCTGGTGTCGATCCCGGCCGGAGCCGCCGTTTTTTACGCCGTCGCGAGCGCTTTGCGGGTGGAGGAAATCGAGGTGGCGCGGAAGACCGTGGCCGCTCCGCTGCTGCGCCGCCTAGGATTTACCCCAAAGTAGGTGTTAAACTCGATTAAAGAAATGCTTTCCGACTTGAAGTTGGTCGTGCGATTACAGGATGTCGACAATCGCGCCTCCGAACTGATGAAAGAAGTCGCTTCCCTCCCCAAACACATCGCCGAAATCGAAAAAAAACTGGAAGGCCATGAGCGCAAACTCGAGGCCGATCGCGCGGCGTTGTCCGCCAACCAGAAGGACCGGAAGCGGCTAGAAGGCGACATCCAAACCCAGGAACAGAAGATCTCGAAACTCAAAGGCCAGATGGCCGACGCCAAGAACAACGAGCAATATAAGGCCTTCCAGACCGAAATCGAGTTCTGCGAAAAAGACATCCGTCGCTGCGAAGATCGAATTTTGGAGTTGATGGCGGAATCCGATCCGCTCGATAAAAACGTCAAAGCCGCCGAAGCTTCGCTCAAAGAAGAGAAAAAGCAGGTGAACGCGGAAAAGCAGATCGCGCGGGATCGCACCATCATCGATCAGAAGGCCCTGAGCGAACTTCAGGCCGAGCGCAAGGGAATTTCCGCGCAGGTAGCTCCGGCCATGTTTTCGGCGTATGAGCGCATTTGCAAAACGCGCCGCGGCATAGCGATTGCGGAGGCCGTGGATGGGCGCTGTTCCAGGTGCCACATTGCGCTCCGGCCGCAGTTCTGGCAGGAATTAAGGCGCGGCGAGAAAGTGATGTATTGCGAGAGCTGCAATCGCATTCTGTACTTCAACCCGCCTCAAAATTTCGAGGAGTTTGCCGGGCAAAGCTCGCAAACTTCGGCTTAGAACTTTACAATCATTTACCCGCGCATTTACCTTGCCGCGCCCTGGCGCGTGAAACCGTACTTTGCAGCGCGCATCCATATGAGTGGAGATAAAAGATATGAAACAGGGTGTCGTAAAGAAATTGGTTGTAGGCGCGGCGTTGTTTATCGGGACATCTCTGGGGATAGCCTCCGCGGCGAACACTTCGCCTTCCAGCTACAACCGATGGCGAGATCGCCAACAAAGCCGCCCATGAGATACGAATGTATTCGCGATACACCATTTGGGACAACGTGAATTTGCGCGTTGACAACGGAAATGTGGAGCTGCTCGGCCAAGTTAGCGAGCCGTTTAAGAGATCCGATCTGCAGCGGGTCATGCAGCATGTTCCCGGCGTGACCAGCGTAACGAACGATCTAAAAGTGCTCCCGCTATCGCCGTTTGACGACCGTCTTCGTTGGCAGGTTGCGCGCGCCGTTTACCGCGATCCCGTGCTTTCGCGCTACTCGATCCAGGCCGTTCCTCCGATCCACATCATCGTGGATAACGGGCATGTGACGCTAGAAGGCGTGGTCAACACGGAGATGGAAAAAGATGTAGCCGGAATCCGGGCGAACTCATCGGGCCTCAGCTTCGGGGCGGTGACGAACAATTTGAGAGTGGAGAATCCATCGAAAGCGAAAAAGGGTTGATAGGCTATACTCACAGCGCGTGAACTCAAAACGCGCTGTCGCTTTTCAACTGCTCTGCTGCGCCGCACTCGCGTGGACAACCGGCTGCAGCACCGTACCCGATCTCTACGCTCCGCCGGTGGATCGAAAACCGATGAGCGTGGCGGGAAGGGCGCCGCTCGGGCATTTCGTGAACATGAACGACCCGAATGCCGACGCCTATCTCGTGCGCGACATCGACAAGCGATTGGAGGCGGGGACATGGCGCTGGACCAAGCAGAATCCCGAAATGCGTTTCTTCCTGGATTCCACCAACGGCTGGAAATTCAAGATGGATTTCGCGATCGCCGGTTCGACTTTCGAGCAAACGGGACCTGTCACGCTCTCCTACTTCGTGAACAACCAACCCCTCGACACGGCCACATACAACCAGCCCGGAAGCACTCGGTTTGAGAAGGCGGTCCCGCCCGCCATGCTCGTGGCGAGATCGTTCAACACCGTTTCCGTCCGGCAGGACAGGATGTGGGTCTCAAGCGTCGATGGCGCGCAGCTTGGTTTCATTCTGACTCGGGCCGGGTTTATTCGCTAATCCCTCGGGGAATGCCGCAGGTCGTCTACATAATCTTCGGTGCGGCCTTCACGGTCGCGGTTAGCTGGTCGCTTGGCAAATTGCTTTTGCGCGCGGGGCCCTTGAAATTATTCCGTCAGGAAGAGCATCTGTTCGCCTTGATGACAGGCGCCGCCTTGCTCAGCGTCGCTGTTTTTATTTGCTGCACGATCGGCATTGCGCGAAAAGGAGTGTTCCTTTGGATCGGCATCGCCGCGTTGATTTGGGGCTGGCGCCGGAACCGACGCGCATCCGCGCGTTTCGCGCCTCTCGAGCGTCCGTGGGCAATCCTTTTCGGCACGATCTTCATAATTTACGCGGTCTTGTATGTCTGCAATGCGATGGCCCCGGAGTACAGCCCGGATGGAAGCACTTATCATCTTGGGCTTGTCTTGCGGTATCTCAAGCAGCACGGATTTCACCGCATCTCGACGAACATGTATGCCAACCTATCGCAAGGTTTCGAGATGCTGTTTCTGTTTGGTTTTGCATTCGGACGGCATTCCTCGGCGGCCCTGGTGCATTGCGCGTTCCTACTCGCTCTTCCCTGCGTGATTCTCAATTACGCGCGAAGATTCGGCTTCGCAAAGGCCGGAGTTTGCGCGGCACTGCTCATCTTTGCTAGCCCGATGTTCGGAATCGATGGTGTCAGCGCCTATAACGATGTTGGCATTGCCTGTATCGCGTTTACGGTTTTTTATCTTCTGCAAATCTGGTTGGCGGAACCGTCGGATGGGCTGCTGGTTGCCGCCGGGCTGATGGCGGGATTCTCGTACGCAATCAAGTACACGGCATTTGTGGCGCTGCCCTACGCGCTCTTTTTGGTTATTTGGAAGTGCCGGCGCGAACGAATTCCGGTTTTGCGAAAGATGCTGCTGGTAGCGCTTCCGGCGTGCGTGACGATCCTGCCGTGGGTGGCCAAGGACTGGATTTGGCTCGGCAATCCGGTTTCTCCTTTCGCAAATTCCCTTTTTCCGAATCCGTTCGTTCACGTCTCCTTTGAAAAGGAATACGCGGCGTACTTCCGCAACTACGGTCTTTCGAACCTCTGGCAAGTTCCTTATCTGCTCGCCGTCAAAGGCTCGCTCGGCGGCTTGTTCGGACCCGTGTTTCTCCTGGCGCCGGTCGGTCTTCTCGCTCTTCGAACAAGAGCCGGGCGGCAGCTTCTGCTTGCCGCGCTGGTGTTCGGCCTCCCTTATTTCGCCAACATTGGCGCCCGGTTTCTGATTCCCGTGGCGCCGTTTATCGCGTTGGCAATGGGGCTTGTCCTCGAATTTTCGCCGGCGCTCGTTTTCAGCGTATCGATCGTTCACGCCGTGCTGTCGTGGCCCGCCGGCATCGGCTGGTATGAAGCGAAAGCGGGGTCTTGGAACCTGACCGGGATGCCCATTCGCGCGGCTTTGCGCCTGACGCCCGAAGAAGCTTTCCTCAGCGATCGTTCGCCCTTGTACGGCATGGCGCGCGTTTTGGATCGCGTGGTTCCGGCCGGCAAGCGCGTCTTAAGCTTCGACCCGGTTGGCGAGGCGTACACCACGCGCGACGTTCTCATCGCTTATCAATCCGCCGAAGGAAATTTGCAGCAGGATATTCTCTACACTCCGTTGTCGGACGAATCGCAGCCCACCTGGTCGCTGGATTTTCGCTTTCCGGCAACGGCATTGCACGCAATCCGTGTCGTTCAAGACGCATCGGGAGCGCCCGATCTTTGGAGCGTAAGCGAGTTAAGGATTTTCCGGAATGGCGCGGAGTTGGCGCGAGCTCCGCGCTGGCGGCTGCATGCGCATCCATATCCGTGGGACGTGGCGCTTGCTTTTGACAATAGTCCGGTGACGCGATGGCGGAGTTGGCGAAGCCTCCAAGCGGGCATGTCGCTGGAAGTGGATTTCGTCCGCCCGGAATCCGTGGATCGCGTGCTGCTGCAATGCACCCACGATCAATACAAGATCGACCTTCATCTCGAAGGAAAGGACGGATCGGGCCGCTGGCAAAGGCTCTCGAAGAGCCCGGCTCAATCCGATATTCCGCCCCTTGCGGGCCTGCGCCGCATGGCGACTCAGGAGCTAAAAGCGCGCGGAACCAGCTATTTGCTCATCGAAGACTCGTCCCCATTCGCGAAAGATTTTCGGGTCAATCGCACGGTCTGGGGACTGACGCTGCTGGAATCCTGGGGCCCGGCAAGATTGTATCGGATCGACTGAATGTATTTTCTAGGCGTGGACGGCGGTCAATCGAGCACGACGGCGTTGATTGGGGATGAGCGCGGCCGAGTTATCGGCACGGGCACCGCCGGTCCGTGCAATCACGTGGGCGCGGCGGAGGGCCGGGCCAAGCTGACGAGGACCGTGCGGGAGTGCGTGGAGCGGGCTTGCGGCAACGCGGGGATCGATCCAGCCGGCGTCGTGTTCGAAGCCGCTTGCTTCGGGATGAGCGGAGGCCCGGCGGATAAACGGGATCTCCTTTCCGAAATCGTTCAAACCGGCCGGCTCGTGGTGACGCACGACGGACTCATTGCTCTTTCCGGCGCGATGGCGGGAGAGCCGGGAGTGATTGCCATCGCCGGGACCGGATCGTTCGCGTTTGGGCGCAATGCCGAAGGCAAAACCGCGCGCGCAGGCGGGTGGGGATACATCTTCGGCGATGAAGGCGGCGCGTTCGATCTGGTGCGGCAGGCCCTGCGCGCGGCATTGCGCTTCGAAGAGGGATGGGGGCCGCCAACCGCCTTGCGCGCTGCGTTGGTCGAGGCGTTCGGCGCGTCCGGCGCATCCGATGCGAACGAGGTCTTGCACCGCTTCTATACCGGCGAGTGGCCGCGATCGCGAATCGCCACCCTGGCGTCATCGATCGATGCGGCGGCGCGCGAAGGCGATGCCGTCGCGAGCGGGATTCTTCGCGAGGGAGCGGAGAGCCTGGCCGCAATTGCAACCGCCGTCGCCCGGCAACTTTGGAAGGCGGGCGAGACGGTGAATGTCGCGTTTATCGGAGGAGTTTTCCGTAGCGGCATTTTGCGCGAACGTTTCCGCGAGTTGATCGAGCGCGAAGGGTGGGGCTGCGCGTCGCCAATCCACGGGCCGGCCGAAGGCGCTTTGCTCGAGGCATACCGGGCCGTTTCGCTCCAGGTAACCCTTTCTGCTACGCTCGAATTTCAAAAACAACTCATGTCAAAACTATCGATCCAGGATCTCGACCTCTCGGGAAAGCGTCTATTCATTCGCGTCGATTTCAACGTGCCGCTGGCGAACGCCGGACAGGAAATCACCAGCGACAAGCGCATTAAAGCGTCCGTCCCGACTATCCGTTACGCTCTTGATCATGGCGCTGGATTAGTGCTCGCATCGCATCTGGGCCGGCCCAAGGGCAAGCCGAATCCGGAGATGAGCCTTACGCCCGTCGCGAAACGCTTGAACGAATTGCTGGGCCTCGAAGTTGCGATGGCTCCCGATTGCGTCGGACCGCAAGTACATGCGATGCTACCGAAACCCGGCCAAGTGCTGCTACTCGAAAATCTTCGGTTTCATCCGGAGGAAGAGAAGAACGATCCCGGATTTTCGAAAGAACTCGCCTCGCTTTGCGACCTTTACGTAAACGATGCGTTTGGGTCGGCGCATCGCGCCCACGCATCCACGGTGGGGATGATCGCGTTCGTGCCGCAAGCGGCCGCCGGGCTGCTCATGGAGAAAGAACTGAAATATCTCACCATGGTCACGCAAAAACCGACGCGCCCCAGCGTGGCGATTTTGGGGGGCGCGAAGGTTTCGGACAAAATCGAAGTGATTTCGAATTTGTTGAAGGTTGTTGACCGGCTGCTGATCGGCGGAGCGATGGCTTACACGTTCTTGAAATCGCGGGGCGAGCCGGTCGGCAAGTCGCTGGTCGAGGACGACAAGCTCGATCTCGCGAAGCGACTGCTGGCGGATTTCGGCGCGAAGATCATGCTGCCCGTCGACCACGTTGTTGCCGCGGAGTTGAAGGAAGGCGCGGAGAGTCAAGTGGTTGAGCGAATCCCGGACGGAATGATGGGTCTAGACATCGGCCCGAAGACAGTGGCCGAGTTCTCGAAGATCGTTGCCGGATCGAAGACGATCGTGTGGAACGGCCCGATGGGCGTATTCGAGAAACCGCCGTTCGATAAAGGCACGGTGGCGTTGGCGAAAGTGGTGGCGGAATCGGGCGCCGTTTCCGTGGTGGGCGGCGGCGATTCCGAGAAAGCGATCAAGAGCGCTGGCGTCTCGGACAAGATCTCGCACATATCGACGGGCGGCGGCGCATCGCTCGAATTCCTGTCTGGAATCGAACTTCCGGGCGTCGCGGCATTAACGAATAAGTAGACGATGTTAACAGTTGGCCTGTTCATCGCGTCTTCTTGACGGAACTCTGAAGAAAGGGTTCCTGAACAGGAGACGCGTAATGAAACGAACGTTAAATCGAACTTTCGCGCTTGCCGGGATCGCGGCCGTGTCGGCCTGGGCCGGGGCGTTGATCCTCGAAGTCGGCAATCCCGACGCAAATCCCGAGGCGAAAAGCCTGAACGCGGTGATTGTGGCGCGGGTAACCGCATGCCACGATCCCGCGAAATCGACGGTAACGGCTAGCTTTGTCCAAATCGGCAAGGGCGAACTTCAGCGAACGCAATTGAAAGTGCTGCCGCTCAAAGAGGCCGGCACATTTGCCGTGGTCGGCGCGGTTCCGCGGGGCAGTGTGATCGATCTCGCGGTCACCAACCCTGAATACCGGAACTATCAACCACGGGTGCTGATCCGCGGCAATGGGCGTGGCGTGGAATGGGCCGGCGTCCGGCGCTTCTTCGGCACTCCGCCAACTGATACGGATATCAAGTCCGTCTTAGGAGCGGTAGACTAACAACGGCCGTGCCCGCCTCGACCGTGCTCGAATCGCAAGCCGCCGATACCGCTCTGGTCCGTTCAGCCAGGGCAGGCGATCGCGCGGCTTTTGGTGAGCTTTATGAGCGGTACAGGCGCATGGTGCACGGCATCCTCTTGGCGCACGTGCCTTACAGCGAAGCGGAAGACCTGATGCAAACCGTGTTCGTGCGCGCGATGCAGCGCTTGCCGCACTTGCGTGAGCCGGAGGCTTTCGGCGCCTGGCTCGCGGCCATTACGCGCAATCTGGCTTGCGACCACCATCGGAGAAGCAAGAATCCGATCGAGATAACCGAGATGAATTGCGGTCGCGCGCATGCAGATGAATCGGAAATGGCGCTGGATGCTGTTCGACGTCTGCCGGAAGCGTATCGCGAAACACTGATGCTACGGCTGGTGGAGGGGATGACCGGTCCCGAAATCGCCGCGCGAACCAACTTAACGCCGGATTCGGTGAGAGTGAATCTGTGCCGGGGCATGAAACTGCTGCGCGCGCAATTGGGAGGCAAAACAGATCATGCCCGATGAGTATCTGTGGGACCGCAGCGGCGAACCAGACTCGGAAATCGCAAAGCTCGAAAAGTTGCTCGCGAGATATCGCTATTCGGCTCGGGCGAAACGGTTTATTCTCCGCCCCGCGGCCCTTCTCGCGATCGCGGCCGGCGTCGTGCTAATCGCATCGGTAATATTTTGGCTGGTTCGCAGGCCCGCATCGGACTGGCGGATGGCTGGTAAGCCAGTGGGGGTCGGACAAACAGTCGAAACAAGAAACGAGAGCGCCAAACTCGAATCTCAGTTTGTTGGGGAATTGAGACTCGACCCGAACTCGCGCCTGCAAGTTCGGGCATCGAGGGGCGGAACGCAGCAACTCGCGTTACAGCGCGGCACGATGCACGCGCTCATCTGGGCGCCTCCGTCGCGCTTCGTGGTGGACACTCCGTCGGCAAGAACTATCGACCTCGGATGTTCCTACACCTTGAGCGTGCTCGACGACGATTCGGGAATGCTCACAGTTCAAACAGGATGGGTGGCATTCCAGGCCGGCTCGATTGAATCGTTTATCCCGGCCGGCGCCGCCTGCCGGACGCGACCACATTTTGGCCCCGGATTACCCTACTTCGAAGACGCTACAAGCACGTTTCGCGAGGCGGTCGCGAAATTCGATGCGAGCGGCGGACGCGAAGGCCTGGAGGCCATTGTCGCCAACGCCCGCAAGCGCGACGCGCTAACGTTATGGCACTTGGTTATTCGCACGTCGGGCACGGACCGCAGTCTGGCGGTAAAACGATTCGCCCGTCTCGTTCCGGGAGTAAATACCTCAGGGCTCGATTCCGGGATTGGTACCGCAATCGATCAGGCATGGGACCTGCTTGGGCTTGGCGCCACGGACTGGTGGCGTACCTGGAAGCACGACTGGCCCCGGCAACCGTAATACCCTACAAATCCAATCGAATCCGGTTGCAATCGGTCACCTTGCTATATTAGGCTAATAGTGTAGCGTAATGACCGGTTAGTCATTGCGTTGTACCATGGCATCCCAAAGCAAGACAAAACAAGAGATCGTCACCGAGTTCCGCTCGGCGGAGATTCTTGAAGCGGCCCGCCGGGTGTTCGCGGAAAAGGGTTTCAACGCGGCCACCGTCGACGACGTCGCCGATGCCGCGAGGGTTGCCAAAGGAACTCTCTACCTCTATTTTAAATCCAAGCGGGACATCTATCTGGCGGCTCTGAAGCAGGGCATTGAAGCGATCAACGAGGAAACGCATCGGAGGGTCGAAGAAGAGCGGACAATCCAGGACAAACTGCGGACGTTTATCGATACGCGCGTGCGCTACTTCGAAGAGAATGGCGATTTTTTCAAGATCTACCATTCGGAATTCAGCAACATCCTGCTTTGCCCCACCCAAGTGCCGGAAGATTTCCGCGATCTATATCTGCAACAGGTGAAGGCGCTCGAAAAAATTCTACGAAATGCGGCCAAGCACGGGAAAATACGGAATCTCCCGGTGAATTCGCTGGCTCTAACGATTTACGACATGACTCGCGCGCTGATCGTTCAGCGCCTGCTTGGCGGGAGGAACACGGGAATGGATGAGGATGTGGAGTTCCTTTTCGACCTGATCTGGAAGGGTATGGGCAAGTGAAACAGCTAATTGCGACCGCGATGGCAGCGACGGCGATCGGCCTTGGGCAGCAAGCGCAAACGCCCGAAATACCGCGGATTCGCCTGGACCAGAATTACGAAGGCGCGGTGATCTCCGGCAAAGCCGTTCCAGGCGAGTTGCCGCTCTCGCTTGCGGACGCCATCGCGCGCGGGCTCAAGAATAATTTAGGCAGCCTGTTGAGCAATCAGGATACGCGTTCGGCGCAGGCGGCCAAGTGGCGCGCCCTGAGCAATCTGCTGCCGAATCTCACGACGCGAACGTCCGCCACGGAGCAGCAGGTTAATCTCGCAGCGTTTGGATTTTCCGGTTTTCCGGGAATACCGGCGGTTGTGGGGCCGTTCAGCATTTACGACGCGCGCGCGTTCCTGTCCCAGCCAGTGATCGATTTCACCGCGGTCAACAACTCGCGCGCCGGCAGCCAGAACATCAAAGCGGCCAATTTCTCTTATCAAAATGCGCGCGACACGGTGGTTCTGGCCGTGGCGAACCTGTATCTGCAGGCGATCGCGGGCGAGAGCCGCATAACTTCGGCCCAAGCCCAGGTGAACACCGCCGATGCGCTGTATAAGCAAGCGGTGGATTTCAAGAACGCGGGAATCGTACCGGCGATTGAAGTGCTGCGATCGCAAGTCGAGCTCCAGAGCCAGCAGCAGCGGCTGATCTTCTACCGCAATGAATATGAGAAGCAGAAACTGGATCTGGCGCGCGCGATCGGCCTGCCGCCGGAGCAGGTCTTCCGGTTGAACGACGCTCTCCCGTACGCGCCGGCTCCGCCCGTTTCGCTCGACGAGGCACTGCAAAAGGCGTACGCATCGCGCGCGGATTATCAAAGCGCGGCGGCACGTGTACGAGCGGCGGAGCTCACCAAGAAAGCGGCGGAGCAGGAGCGCCTTCCATCGCTCGCGTTAAATGCCGATTACGGAACCATTGGGCAGCGCATCGACAGCACGCACGGTACTTTTTCTGTGGCGGGAACTTTGCGCATTCCGATTTTCCAAGGCGGCCGCGTGCGGGCCGACGTGTTGCAGGCGGACGCCGATCTCGAACGCGAACGGGCGCAGCTTGAAGAATTACGCGGCCGCATCGATTTCGATCTTCGCAAGGCGTTTCTCGATGTCAAATCCACCAGCGATCGCATCCAGGTGGCGCGCACCGCATTGCAATTGGCCGAACAACAGGTGTCGCAGGCTCGGGACCGGTTCGCGGCCGGAGTGGCGAGCAACATCGAAGTGGTCCAGGCGCAGGAAGCGCTGGCGTCCGCCGATGAGAATTCGATCGCCAGTCTTTATGCTTTCAACATCGCCAAAGCCCTGCTGGCGCGGAATCTAGGCGCGGTCGAGAAAAGCTTTCAGCAATTTCTATTGGGAGTGAAGCCGTAATTATGGGAAGCCGGAAATGGATATTGCTGGGTGTCGGTACGCTCATCCTTGCCGTGGGAGGGTTCCTGGTTTGGCTGCATTACCAAGGGCGCGAATCGACCGACGACGCGCAAATCGATGGGCACATCGACCCGATCAGCGCGAAGCTGGGCGGAACGGTAATCGCGGTCAATGTGGACGATAACCAAGTCGTGAAGGAAGGCGACGTTCTGGTCCAGATCGATCCGCGCGACTACAATGTGGCCCTCGAGCGGGCGCGGGCGGACGTCGCGCAAGCCGAAGCGATGCTCCAGGCGAGCCGGTCCGACGTTCCGATTACGCGCACGAACACCGCCGGTCAGCTTTCGAGCGCGAACGCCGGAGTGCAAGAGGCGCGCGCAACCGTGATCTCATCGGAATCGGAAATTTCGGCGGCGCGCGCGCGCTTGACCACGGCGCGGGCTCGCGTTCGCGAGGCGGAAGCGAATTATCAAAAAGCGGCCAAGGATTTGGATCGCCTGAAGCCGCTGGTGGCGAAAGAGGAGATCTCGCGGCAGCAGTATGATGCCGCCGTCGCCGCCGCGGAAGCGCTTCGCGCCTCGGTCGATTCGGCGCGATCCGCGGTAAGCGAGGCCGAGCAGGATATTCGCACGGCCCAAAGTAATGTTCAGCGGGATCGGGCCAAGGTGTCGCAGGCGCAAGCGACGGAGGAATCGGCGCGCACCGCCCCGCAGCAGGTTGCGGCGACGCGGGCGCGGGAGCAATCCGCGGCGGCAAAAGTTCAGGAGGCGAAATCCGCGCTGGAGCAGGCGCAATTGAATCTTCAATACACCACCGTTAAAGCGCCCGCCGGCGGCGTGATCAGCCGGAAGTCCGTTGAAGTTGGCCAGATTGTGCAGGCCGGCCAGCCACTGTTTGCCGTCGTGCCGTCGAGCGATATTTGGGTGACGGCGGATTTCAAGGAAACGCAGTTGAAGGATATGCGCGTGGATCAGCGCGCGGAGATCTCCGTCGACGCCTACGGACGCAAGTATAAAGGCCATGTCGATAGCATCGCCGCCGTGACTGGCGCGAAGACCAGCTTGCTCCCGCCCGAGAACGCCACCGGCAACTACGTGAAAGTAGTGCAGCGCGTGCCGGTGAAGATCGTTCTCGAGAAGGACGAAGATTCGGACCATCGACTGCGGCCCGGCCTTTCCGTCAATTGCACCGTATTCACGAAATAAATGGCCCTCGAAAGCGCAGTCGGTCACGACTTTAAGCACGTCAATCCGTGGCTCATCACCATCTCCGTAATGCTCAGCACCTTCATGGAAGTGCTGGATACGACCGTGGTGAACGTCTCCCTTCCGCACATTGCGGGCAGCTTATCGGCCACGGTTGACGAAGCCACATGGGTGCTGACTTCCTATCTAGTCGCGAATGCGATAATTCTGCCGATCACCGGATGGCTCGCTAACTATTTCGGCCGGAAAAATCTGTTGATGCTGTCGGTTGTGAGCTTCACCGCGGCGTCCTTTCTTTGCGGGCTCGCTCCGAATTTACCGCTGCTCATTATTTTCCGGCTCCTGCAAGGCGCGGCGGGGGGGTGCTTGCAGCCGCTCTCGCAGGCCGTGCTGCTCGAGGCGTTTCCTCCCGCGGAACGAGGCAAAGCAATGGGATTTTGGGGCCTGGGAATTGTAGTCGCGCCCATCCTAGGGCCGGTCTTGGGGGGCTGGCTTACCGACAGCTACAGTTGGCGCTGGGTTTTCTACATCAACATCCCGATCGGCATTCTTTCGATCATGATGACGAAAGCGTTCATCTTCGATCCGCCCTACATCAAACGGGGATCTTCGAGAGTCGATTATTGGGGCATTGGGATGCTCGCGGTGGGGATCGGGGCCTTGCAGGTCGTTTTGGATAAAGGCCAGGAAGAGGATTGGTTCGCGTCGCACATGATCCAGATTCTCGTGTTCCTGACGATCGCCGGAATCATCGCGTTCATCGTGCGCGAGATAATGACTTCCGATCCCGTCGTCCAACTCCACATCTTCGAATTCCGGAGCTACAGCACGGGCGTTTTCCTGATGACGGTGGTCGGGTTCGTGTTGTACGGCAGCCTGGTGCTGCTGCCCGTCCTGATGCAGACGCTGCTCGGATATCCGTCGCTACAGGCCGGAATTGCGCTTGCCCCGCGGGGTATCGGCTCGTTCATCGCGATGCCGATCGTGGGCGCGATCATGTCGAAATTCGATCCGCGCAAGCTGCTCGCGTTGGGACTTATCGGAGGAGCGGTGACGCTGTTTCAACTCTCGCGCCTCAACCTCGACGCCGGATATTGGGACTTTTTCTGGCCCCAGTTTTTCCAGGGGATCTCGCTGGGATTGCTGTTCGTTCCGCTGACCACGATCGCGATGGACCCGATCCCGAAAGAGACGATGGGCAACGCCACCAGCATGTTCAACCTGATGCGAAACATCGGCGGCAGCATTGGAATCGCCAGCGCGACGACCATTCTGGCGCGGCGCAATCAATCGAATACCAGTGTTGTCGGATCGCATGTGGACATCTACAATCCGCAAGCGACAGCGATGATCGACAGCATGCGTTCGGGATTCATGGCGCGCGGCTCCGACTTTACGACCGCGACCCACCAGGCCTACGATGCGGTCTTCGGGATGGTGCAGCGGCAGGCCGCGATGATCTCGTTTAACGAGGTATTCTTTCTATTCGGCGGGATCTTCGCCCTTATGCTGCCGCTGTTGTTTATCATGAAGCGGCCGGCGAAGGCGGGAGGCGGCATGCCGGTGCATTAGCCCCCTTTCGAAACTACATCGGCCCGGGGCCATGCTTCCGCATGTACACCTGGAATTTTTTCTTGGCTCGCTGCAGTTTCCACTGGCGGTATTGATCCCCCGCGTAATTCCAATCGAACGCGCGGAACTTCATCCGCAGATACACATAACCGAACAGCATGCCGCCAAGATGAGCGACATTGCTCACGCCGTTATTGCTGCCGAACGAACTCAAAAACGCAATCGCGCCCAGAATCATCACGAAGTATTTCGCTTTGATCGGAAATAGGAAGCTGAACAGAATCGTGCGGTTCGGGTAGAGTAGGCCGAAGGCCATCAACAATCCGTAAATCGCGCCCGACGCTCCAATAGTGCGCGTCCCCAGATTTCCGAGAAGGAGGTTGACGATCACATCGCAGATTCCCGCGCCTACTCCGCACAAAAAATAGTAGGTCAGAAAACGCTGCGTGCCCCACGTACGCTCCAGGTCCACGCCGAACATCCAGAGCGTAAGCATGTTGAACAGAATGTGCCCGAATCCGAACGGATCGTGCAAAAACATGTAAGTGAAAATCTGCCAGATTGCGAAGTGTTCCACGACCGCGCGCGGGCTTAACGCGAAGAGCAGAAAGTACTGACCGTACCCTGACCGGACGCCGAAATAATACAGCACAAATAGCGCGACGTTGGAAATGAGCAACCATTTCACGCCGACGGGGAAATAGCTCGAAAATTGCGAACCGGAAAACCGGGAACGGGTATCGTATCGCATCCAAAACCTATCGACAGAATAACAGATGGATGTTTTACGACCGGACTACCACACGTTCCGGCGCGGACGGTTTGGAGGGCGGCTCCGGTTGCGGCGCGAGCACGTCGTAAATCCGGCCATAGGTCGTCAGTTTCCAGGAAAAGAATTGCAGAACCACAGCGGCGGCCAGCCATACATAGAGATGCGATAGCAACCCGTCCCGAATCGCGAACGGGCCGGCGAAGCCCAAATCCGAACCGAGACGCCACACTCCCAGGATGAAACAGGTAACGGATACCAGCGTTAGCAGGCTGGCGGCAAACAATGCCAGATGGCTATTTTTACCGGGCCGCCGATCAATCCTAGGACCCAGCTTTAAGCGGATCCTGACCAGCATACTGCTATCACTTTACCAGTTTTTGCGATAAAGTGGTCCTTCGATAAAATGCAAAAACTCAAAGCGGCGGTATTTGGAACCGGGTTCATGGGGCGGGTTCACACGGAAGCGATCCGCCGTTTAGGAAACGTGGAAGTGGCGGGTGTCGCGGATCGCCACGAAGCCGCGGCACGGAAATTTGCCGCGGAAATGGGGATTGAGCGGGCCACGGGCGATTACCACGCGCTGCTGCAAGATCCGACGATCGATGCCGTGCACATCTGCACGCCGAATGCGCTGCATTTCCCGATGGCGCACGACGCGCTGAACGCCGGCAAGAACGTCCTTTGCGAAAAGCCGCTGGCGACGTCCGTCGCGGAGGCGCGGCAGTTGGTCGCTTTGGCCAAGGAAAAAAATCTGGCGAATTGCACTCATCACAATCTGCGCTACTACCCGATGGTCCAGCAGATCCGCCGCATGCGCGAGGCGGGCGAGTTGGGCGAGATTTATTCCGTGCAGGGAACCTATTCGCAGGATTGGCTGCTTTACGACACCGATTGGAATTGGCGCATTGAGACGAAAGAAAACGGGCGTTCGCGGGCATTTGCCGATATCGGCACCCATTGGTGCGACATGATCGAACACACCACCGGCCTGCGGATCACCTCTCTTTGCGCGGATTTGCAGACATTCCACAAGACGCGGAAGAAGCCCAAAGTTGCGGTCGAGACGTTCGCCGGCAAAACGCTTCAGCCGGAAGATTACGAGGAAGTTCCGATCGAAACGGAAGACTACGCCGCGGTGCTGCTGCGTTTGGGGGATCGTACGCGCGGCGCATTCACGGTGAGCCAGGTTGCGGCGGGGCGGAAAAACCGACTGAATATCGAAATTTACGGAACCAAAGGATCGGTGTCCTGGGATCAGGAGCGGCCCGACGAGCTTTGGATGGGGCAGCGCAACGCGCCCAGCCGGATCCTGTTGAAGGATCCTTCGTTACTGCTGGGCGAAGCGAAAACGTACGCGGATCTTCCCGGCGGCCACAGCGAGGGTTATGACGACACGTTCAAGCAGACCTTCCGGCGGTTCTACCGAACGGTGAAAGATCGCTCGGCGCCGGTCGAGTATCCGCAATTCGCCGACGGCTTGCGGCAATTGCAAATTCTAGACAAAGTGCTCGAAAGTTCCGATAGACACGCCTGGGTGGATGTATAGCGAAAGCCGCCTCTCACCTGCTTCGCGAGTCGGCACGCGGGGGCGCGGACCTGTTCAGGCAGGGAATTGTCCTCGCGATCCCTTGCTAGAGCGCGCTAAGGCTTCGCCACGAAACAATGTTTCAGATCCGAGGAACATCCAATCCTCAAGTGCCGAAAGTAGCTCCGAGCGGCACGATTCCAATGATTTAGCACTGGCCCAGACACCCGGCTGAGCCGGAATCGAACCGTAGAAGCCGCCTTGTTCCGGAAGAATCTCGTAGTGGGCAAGCCGCATGGCGGCCTCGACGTATCGGCTCAACACACCATTAGCATACATGCAGCTTCACTTAAGCGAAGAAACCGGGATCGTGAACGCCACCGTGTTGACCTGTCCGCTCCTTTGGACCTGCACCCAGACACGGTAAATCGCTTCACGCGGAAAGAACACGTTGAACTGCATATCCGGTCCGCCGTTCGCAATCGAGGGGTGCGTGTGATCGGAATCGACGAAATCGGCGCTCGCGATCAGCATGTGCGCCCACGCTCCCAAGTAATGCTCCAACCCATCGGACGGCGTCAGGTGAAAAAACAGCAGAGTCTTCTTCCCGGCGATCGGGCGCTCCGGCTCCATGGTTAACGTTACTTCTAAATTCGTCCCTTGCTTCGGCGCAATGTCGATTGCCGGGCGCGGGCGGGATTCCTCGATACTCCCGGCGTATCCCGCGGTCGTGACTATCTTTGAACCCAACTGGGGCGTTCCACCCGTCGGGTAGAAATCGCCGATCAGCTTGTAATGACCCGGCTTGGGGAAAGTCATCCGGTGCCGGAAAACGCCGCCGGGCATCGGAACCGGATGCTGGTGCGCGAAAAACTCGAGATCGCTGGAGATCGCAAAGAGGTGGAAATATTTTTCGTGAACGATCTGAAAATCGGTCACCGGCGCGCGCGTTTTCGGATCGATTACGCGGAAATCGATTTGCAGCGGTTGTCCGGCTGGGGCAGCGGCGGGATCGATGGTCACTCGCATTGGGTATTCGACCGGCGCGGGAATGCGCGCCTCCAGTGTCATGCCGCATCTCGGGCACTTTCCGGGCGTTTTGGAATGGACGTCCGGGTCCATTGGACAGATGAAATCGACCGGAGGCGTTGGCTGTGCCAGCAGCGTGTAAGGCAAAAGGGCCAGCAAGCCCCGGCGTGTCACGGATGGAACGGCCACACGGCGGTCGTCGTGTAGCCGCCATCGACTGCGATTACCTGGCCCGTGATGTAATCCGCTCCCTTGCCCGAAAGGAAAACCGCGAGAGGCGCGATATCTTCGGGGCTGCCCATGCGCGGATTGGCCTGAGCGCCGCGCAGCCACTCCGCCATTTTCGGGTCCCGCCACATGTCGCGATTGAGGTCGGTCAGGATGAATCCGGGCGCGATGCAGTTGACCTGGATCTCATGGCGCCCCCACTCGGCCGCGAGCACTTTCGTCAACTGCGCGAGCGCGCCTTTCGATATGGCATAAACGGAAAGATACGGCACGCCGAGCAGCGACATCAGGCTGCCGATGTGAATGACCTTGCCGCCCGTGCCTCGGGCGATCATCTTCGCGCCGATCAATTGGGTGAGCTCGACGATTCCGTGGAGGTTGGTCTGCAAGATCCTGTCGTACTCTTCCTTCGTGTACTTCTCGAAGGCCTTGCGGATGTTCGTGCCGGCGACGTTGACCAGGATATCGACCTCGCCCGCCGATTCAGCGGCCTGACGAATGGAAGCGGGATCGTTGAAATCAAGGCGCAGCGGCGTGCCATTCAGCTCCTTGGCATGCGCCTCGAGTTTATCGAGCGAGCGGGCCGCGAGAATGACGTGCGCTCCGGCAGCGGCCATTTCTTTGGCGATAGCGAGTCCGATGCCGCGGCTCGCGCCCGCGATCAAGGCTCGCTTGCCGGAGAGAGAAAAAATATTCACTTTTTTACTGTACCCTCTTGCCGCGCGCGCCTACTCGAATTGCCTGCGGAAATCCGCGAATTGCCGCTGCAGTTCCTGAACCTCTTCCCGCAAACGCGCGACCTCCGCTTCTAAACCGGAAGGAGGGCGATCCACCTCTTCAAACAGTTCTTCCGTTGGAATTTCGCCACCGAGCAAATGCGCATACCGGGCCTCTTTTTGCCCAGGTTGGCGCAGCAGTTTCACGGCCAGAGGACCCGATTCCCATTCCCCGAGCCGCTGCAAACACGATTCCACCTCTTCCAAGTCCGCGAAATTGTGCATGCGCTCGGAGCGGTCGCGCAGTTCGCCCAATGTCTGCTGCCCGCGCAGCATCAGGGCGCACAACAGGGCCATCTCGCGGCGGCCCAGATTCAGCGTTTCCGAAAAACGTTGCGCATACTTATTGACGCGACCGCTCCCAACAACTACAGCCGCAAACCGCTTCCCCCGCAAAGATTCGATTGCGGGCAAAACCGTCCGCTCGTCGAAGGATACGACCGGATGCCGGTTTGACTTCTGGTTGCACGCATTCACGAGCGCGTTCAAGCTGAGCGGATAGTACTCGGGCGTGGTGCTCTCCTTTTCGAGCAGGGCGCCTAGAACACGGGTTTCGATGGGATCGAGCGGTTCCACGTCGGGTTCCACGGGCATCGGAATTTAAAAATTTCGCTTGCTCTTCGGGTCAAACCATAGATAGTATCAATGCCGGAGGACCACAACCATGTTGCACATGATCGGACACATGATTTTTGGGCTCATCATCGGGATTATCGCGAAGTTCATTATGCCGGGCCCGAACCCCGGCGGCATTATCGTCACCATGCTGCTGGGTATCGCGGGGGCCTGGATTGGCGGATTTCTGGGCCGGTCGCTCGGTCTTTACAAAGAAGGCCATCCGGCCGGATTTTTTATGGCGCTCATCGGCGCGATTGTTCTTCTATTCATTTACCACTTGGCGGCACGCTAAGTTAAGCGAAGCTAAAGAGCGGGTAGCGCCGGGCGTGGCGGCCAAATGCATTTCACCGAACTGATCAATCTGGCGTCGGAGCGGCTTGGCGCCAAGGTCCTTGAAGCGAATAACGAATTCTTCGCTCCCAAGGAAAACCTGATCAAACCCGGCAAGCCGATTCACATTGAGGGCAAATACACCGATTGCGGGAAATGGAGGGATGGCTGGGAAACGCGCCGCCGCCGCGCGCCGGGCCACGATTGGTGCGTGATGCAACTGGGGCTGCCCGGAATCGTGCGGGGGGCCGTGGTCGACACGGCTTTTTTCATCGGAAACTTCCCCGAACAATGCTCGATCGACGGCGCCGCGCGGGGAGCGTCCAACGGTTCCGAGTGGGTGGAGATTCTGCCCAAGTCTTATGTGCGGGGAGATTCGCTAAATGAATTTGCTATCGACCAAGCGGAGCGGCGGTTCACGCACGTTCGCCTGAATATTTACCCCGATGGGGGCGTGGCGCGCTTGCGGATCCACGGGGAAGCGGTTCCAGACTGGACGAAACTAGGCCGCGAAGTGGATCTTGCCGCGGTCGAGAACGGCGGACGGGCAATCGCGTGCAGCGGCTGTTTTGTGGGAACGGCCCTAAACCTGAGCCTGCCTGGGCGGCCTCTCAATATCGGCGATGGTTGGGAAACCAAGCGGCGGCGCGGGCCTGGACACGATTGGGCCATTCTGCGGCTGGGAGCGCCGGGCGTAGTTCGCAAAGTCGAGATCGATACCTCGCATTTTTTCGGAAATTATCCGGATACGGCATCATTGGAGGGTTCCCTCACGGGCGGCGAGCCGTGGACCATGCTGATTCCGCAGGCGAAGTTGCAGGCGCATACGCAACATCTCTTCAAGGTGCCGGAGCGCGAGCCCGTCTCGCACGTGCGCCTGAATATTTTTCCGGATGGCGGCGTCGCCCGGCTGCGGGTTTGGGGGGTTTGGAAGTAGCGGCGGTCAATACGGAACCTTGTTCCGGGTTCGTTCCCAAGCTTGAAAGGACGCCAAAGCCTCGTCCCGCAGCAGCACCGTCATTAGAATTTGGCGGGCACCGTAAGGCTTCGCGATCTCGTCGTAAATCAACGAGTCGTCGAAGCCGGCTCGAGCCGCGTCTTCGCGCGTGTTGCCGAAGTACACTTGCGACAATCGGGCCCAATAGATCGCGCCCATGCACATGGGGCACGGCTCGCAAGTAGCATAAAGCTCGCACCCGCGCAGATCGAAATTTCGAAGAGCCTGACAGGCACGCCGGATCGCGACTACTTCGGCGTGCGCCGTGGGATCGTTTGTGGCAGTAACGCTATTCACGCCGCGCGAAACGATTTCCCCATCGCGAACGACGATTGCGGCAAACGGCCCACCCCGTCCGCTCGCGGCATTCTCGGTCGCGAGCCGAATCGCTTCGAGCATCACTTTGTCCGGTGATGGCACTTGACGATTTTACTTACTTCGCGGCCGCCATGTCTCCGTTCTTCATTTTGGCGCTGCCACTCATCAATCCTTGCGCCATCTTCAAGTGCTCCTGAAGTGTCGGCAAAGTTTGCGAAGCGAAATTCTTTATCGAATCGTCCTTGCCTTTGTTCGCCTCTTTCTGGAATTCGCTCACGTCTTTTTTGTGATCGCGCACCATATCGCGAGCGTAAGCGCGATCGAACTCCGCTCCCGATAGCTTGGAAAGTTCGTCGTAAACGGCTTGATCCTTCGCATCCATATCGGTGGGCAGCGTAATGTTCTCCTTCGCCGCGACCGATTTCAATCGATCGTTGGCTTTGGAGTGGTCGTCGACCATCTTCTTGCCGAATTGCTTTACCGCATCGCTCGATCCTTTATCCTGCGCAAGCTGTCCGAGCTTCACTTCGGCCATGCCGCCCTGCGCGGCCTTCATTGCAAAGTGAGTATCCATCGCTTTCTCGCGACCCTGCGCCGATGCCATGCCGCCACAAATCAGGAGCATTCCCGAGGCGGCGAGAGTGAACGTTGCCTGTGATTTCCGAAACATAATTTCTCCTTATTGAGGAAAGTCTTCAGCGGAGTGGGATGCAATCGGGACTCCAAAAAATTGGGCGCAAGCCCGACTCAAGTGTGACTTTTCACAAAAAGATTGCGGCTCTACGGTTCACGGCTTCACGCGAACCAGACTGCCGCCATTGAAAGCAAAAATGCGATCATACGATTCGAAGTCGCCCCGCGTTGGCTTTGCGGCCACCGTCTTGGCCCTGTCAACCTCCAGATCCGGAGCCCGGTAATAGAGCCGAAGGATGAACAGAACCGCATAGTCCTCCGGCGTAGGATCGTCAAGGATCAAGACCCGAGAGTTTTGGGCCACTCTTGGCTGAGTGCCGCGAAGTTGCGAAACTAGCGAGCGGAGCATGTTATCCGCCGCGCTGACCTCTCCCAAGGGCCGCGACCGGTGAAAGGCAACGAGGATAATTAAGCAGAACAGGAAAGTATCGAATTGCAATAACCGCCGGGTCTGCGGCACCGGAATGCCATCGTCGCCTACGACAACCCACGCTAATGCCCGCCGGCATTCAACGATGAACTGTGCCATAAACAGCGCAATACCAAAACTTGGGATGTATATCGCATAACCTCCACGCACCTCTATGAATGCAACCGGCAGAATAGTAATAAAGAAGAAGAGCAACGCGAAAATCAGGCAGCGGCGGCGGGCAAATATCGTCATGAACGCGAGCATCGCGAATGTCGCCAGAAACAGGCCCATGCTAAATGAGCCGGGAGCCCCCGTGAGAGTCTCCAGGTAGTGACGTAGCGCTCGGAAATAGGTACGTAGGCCGAGATGCAGGCGATAGGCGTCGTTCCCCGCCAATGGACTACCAGCCGAAAGCTTTCCAAACAGAACCAGGATTGTCAGGGCCCCGCTTAGAATGGCAGGCGTCCAACGCGAGACCAAGTAATTCGAAGTTTGGAAATTGTATTCAACGCGGACGAAGAGTAACTCGTAAACAACGAGAACCACGGGAAGCGTGACGGCGGCCTCCTTGGAATTTAAGGCGCACGCGTATAGAAGAAGAAACGCTATCGTCTTCCGCGCAGCGAAGCGGCAGGCTTTTTTGCGCGCGCTCACGTATAGGAGAAGCGCCAGGAAATAGAAAGCGAAACACAAGAGGTCGTAAATTGTTCCCGTGTTGCGATAAAGGTCCACGAAGCCGGCGTTATAGGACCCGAACAGCGCAGCCAGTAAACCAATTTCCGGCATGGAGATCGCCGCTGCCGTCCGATACAGGAGATACAAATTGAAAATTATTAGTGCGAAGCAGATTATACGGTACGGCAATGCATTTAGCCCGGCGATGTCGAAAAGCAGACGGTAGAACAGGGTGCCCATCGGGCGATATGCGGGCGTGAAAAAGGCGACGTTTTCCAGCAGAATTCGATAATAAGGTTTGCGCCATGCGAGGTATATATTCCTCGCATCGTCGCTTGTCAGATACGCAAACAGGCCCGATCCGGCAAACCATAGCAGGATGGAAACTATTATGCCGGCGGCTACGGCTAAAAATGCCGGCGGGCGAATTCTATTCCGAATTTTCTCTCGGAGCGCGCCGCCGCCAAGTATATTGTCAACGGCCATTGCACGTTTTATCATATGTGGGAGGAGTCAAAGATGCGTTTCTGCAAATTGGCGATGTTCACCCTGGTGATGGCGCTAGCGGCGTTCGCGGCCGATAGCCCTTTCACTGGAAAATGGCAACTCGATGTAGCAAAATCCAAGTTCCATCCCGGGCCGCCGTTAAAAAGCGAAATCGTTACCATTGCGCCCGACGGCAAGGTGACCGTGGAGGAAACATCCGCCGCCGATAAGGCAATGTCCTGGTCCTACACAATGGCCGAAGGCCAGGAAGCGCCGATCGCCGGAATGGGCGACAACTCGAGCGTGGTCGAGAAGAGGAGCGGTCGAACGGTCACGCATGCATGGAAAATGTCGGGACAACCCGCCACGGGGAAGGGCGTGATCTCGAAAGACGGGAAGACGATGACTTACCGAATCCATGGAACCGGCGCGGATGGCAAGCCGATGAACAACGTCCTGATTTTCGAAAAGGTGGAATGATCGGCGCAAGCTCCGGCACGCGTTAGCCGCGCAGGCGCAGGAAAAACCAGATCAATCCAACCGCCAGCATCGCCGAAGCCGCCACCGTGGCTGGACGCAGGGCGGCGGCGCGCCGTTCGATAAACTTGAACGCAACCGCGAGAAGCGCAATCGTCAAAATCTCCGCGATGGCCGCTCCGCCCAACACATAGGCGGGCCTGAAACCGGTATTGGCGATCCAGAGGGCGAAATAGAGTCCGTGGAACGCGCCAAGCACTCCGGCAATCAGCCAGCGCATTCCGGCCGCCGGCAGGAACAGGATCTCGACCGCGAGATACGCCACCGTAAGCGCGGCGGCGGCTTCGACAAATCGCGCCGCGGGATGCCAGCCCGTGACCGGCAGCAGGAGTGCGCTCGCCATCTGCCCGGCGAGGAACATCGCCGTTAGTGCCAGCAGTTCGCGGCGGCTTCGCGAAGCCATCGCCAGCCCCGCCAGGAACAGTATTTGCACCAATCCGCTGAGGGCGCACATCACGCCGCTGCCCATCTGCGTCGCGGCCAACTCGAGGGGGCCCGGCGGCTCGAACCGGATCGTCGCGCGCGGAAAAGAGTAGTCGAAGATTGCCTGGTCGCGTTTTCCGGCCTTTTCGGCGCGAAGAAGATGAACGTGGTTCGGGACGGTTATTTCGTGCAGCGCGCACTCCACATCCAGCCGCTCAACCGGCGCGGGGAATTCGTAATACGCGGCGCAAATATACTCTCCTTGGGCTGCGTCTTCATGGCAGACCTCATTCAGAACCTTTGCTGGATAGCCTCCGCTCGAAAATCGAACGTGGTCGAAGAGCGCCCGCGCGGGATCGGAGATCCGCGGCATTTCGTAGCTGGGCATTCGTAGAACGTACTCGACGTGGTTCCCCGAAACAACCGCATCGCCCGTGCTCATGCTCATCATATGAGCCGAAAGGGAGGGCGCGAACCGGTTAACGCAGAGCGCCAGGCAAATCGCCAGTCTCAAGCGGTGGTGAGAACCGAGGGCGGGGCAATCACGCGGCTCTTGCGAATCCGAATGTAAAGTACGCGAGTCAGCGCGAGCACGGGAACCGAGAGGAACGTCCCGGCGATTCCGCCGATCTCGCCGCCCGCGAACACGCCGAAAATCACCAGCAGCGGATGCAGTTCGATGCCGGCGCTCATCAAATTCGGCGAGAGCACGTAATCCTGAAACACGCGGTAGCATCCCAGAAAAATGACGACCCAAAGTACATGCGGAAATCCACTGAACGCCACCACCGCGATCACTATGACCGCGGCCACCAACGGCCCGACGACGGGAATGAATTCCAACGGGAACGCGATGGAGGCGAGCAACAGCGCGTACGGCGCCCCCATGATGCTGAACACGATGCTGAACGCCACGAACGTGGCGCCGCACAGGATCAGCAGCGCCCGCATGTATTGCAGCAGCAGGACGTGCACGTCCGCCAGAATGTCGTCCATTAATTCGCGCGGGCGGCCTTTCTCAACTAACCCGAGAAATTCCTCCCGAATTTCTCTTCCGTCCTTCAGGATAAAGAAGCTTAGGATGGGCACGATTACCACGAAAATGAGATCTTTCGAGTACGACAGCAGTTCCAATCCGATCTTGGGGAGGAACTGGGCTATATCGTTATAGTGTTGCCGGAATTGCGACTGAATGGCTCCGACCACGCTATCTTTTACGCTACGCACCGCGCCGGGAAGAGGTGTTTTGACAGGCTGCTCCATTTTGGCGATAAATTCCGGCGCTCGCTGCGCGAGCGAGTTCGCCTGCTCCGTCACTTTCGATCCTATCGAAATTCCGAGGAAAACGAGAATGCCCACCAAAAAAAGGTACACGATGGCGAGCGCCGGAGCGCGCGACCGCGACGGCACGAACCGGTCGATAATGTCCACCAACGGATACAGCAGATAGGCAAACAGCAGCGAAACCGTGAACACGAACAGCGTGCCGCGGATGGTGTAGACGCATAGCAACGCCAGCAGAACCAGCGCCGCCGTCCACGTATATCGCGCCGCGCGGAAATCCACTCCAAGCGCGGTCATTGTTCTCGCTTCTCCACTTTGACTCTGGTGATGCGGTTCCGGTCGATGCCCGTCACAGTGAAACGCCGCCCGTCGTAGTCAACCGATTCTCCGGGAGATGGAATATGCCCCAAACGATAGAGCAAGAACCCGGCCAAAGTCTCGAATCCCGCGTCGGTGGGGATTTCAATTCCATAGAGCATCTCGAAATCGCGGATCTTGGTGGCGGCGTCGAGCTCAATTTCGGCGGCTTCGGAAACGTTCGCGGCCGGAAATTCCGGCGCGTCGTCAAATTCGTCTTCGATCTCTCCCACGATTTGCTCCAGGACGTCTTCGATGGTGAGCAAGCCCGAAATGGTCCCGAATTCGTCGACCACGATAGCCATGTGGGAATGACCTTTCCGGAACTCTTCCAGCATTTGCACCAGGGGTTTCGTTTCGGGAACGACGATGTGCTTGCGCATGAGCGGCCGGACGCGAAACACGCGCGGCGTCCTTCGGGATTGAATGGCCGCGCGGCGCTCCTGCCAGACCGGCAAGAGGTCTTTGTAATTCAGCACGCCCACGATCTGCTCCGGACGGCCTTCGTAAACCGGGAGGCGCGAGTGCCGTTGATCGATCATGGTTTGCAAAACCTGATCGATGGACGATTCGATGGGGACGGAAACGATGCTGTTGCGCGGAATCATGATTTCCCGCACGGACAGCTCGTCGAGGTCGAGCACGCGGTGGATCATATCGACTTGGGGCTGTGGCAGGCCCGAAGCGTGGGACGAGGTGACGATGAGCCGGAGTTCCTCGGCCGAGTGGCCGCCGCCGCGGTGTCGCCGCCGGACGCCGAGCGCCCTGGTGATCGCGAATGCCGACCGCTCGATGACGAACACGAAAATCGACGAGATCCGGTAAAAGATCATCAGCACCGGTGCCACGGTAACGGCGAGCCGGTCCGCCTTCTCGATCGCCAGGTTCTTGGGCACCACTTCGCCGATCACCACGTGGCAATACGTCATCAGCAGAAAGGCCAGGGCGAAGCTGGCGGCGTGGAGGATCACCGACGTCCCTTTGGTGATTACCGGGTTGAAGAGGTTCAGAAACAGATGATAGAGGGTGCTTTCGCCGGCCCAACCAAGTCCGAGGCTGGCGAGCGTGACTCCGATCTGTGTCACCGAAAGCAGCTTCTCCGGCTGCGCAAGAAGGCTGAGGGCGACGCGCGCGCCAGCCTGACCTTGCTCCGCGAGCTGGCGGAGACGGGACTCGCGGACGGAGAGCAGAGATACTTCCGCCGCCGCGAAAAATGCATTGACCGCGAGGATCAGCGCCAGGAGCAACAGCCGGAAGCCGAAGTACGGAAGGGGCTGATCGGCCATTGCTTATTTTACGCGCCCATTTTACGCGCTCATTTTACGCGGCCCGCCGAGACGCTAGGTTTAGACTAGAATCACCCACCGAAAATGCCCTTTCGCTCCTCGCTTTGCCTGATGGCTTTGATGGTACAGGCACGGAAAATCTCGCCCGTCGAACTTGTCGATGCGCACCTCCGGCAGATTGACGCGCATGGGCCCGAGCTCAACGCCTTTGTGAGCGTCTTTTCGGAACAGGCGCGCGCCGATGCAAAACGAGCCGAAGCCGCCGTCATGCGCGGCGAAGCTCTGGGCCTGCTGCACGGCGTTCCCGTAACGGTGAAGGATAGCTTCGATATCGCCGGTCGATGCACCGGGTGCGGCAGCCGCTTCCGCGCGGGTCATCGCGCCGCGACGGATTCGACCGCGGTTGAGCGGCTGCAATCGGCGGGCGCGATCGTCCTGGGAAAAACCAATACGCCGGAGTTCTTGTCCAATTACGAAACGGACAATTTCATTACGGGCCGCACCAACAACCCGTGGGACGTGGAACGCACGCCGGGAGGATCGAGCGGCGGAGAAGCGGCGGCGATTGCCGCGTTTTGCTCGGCGGGTGGCGTTGGCAGCGATGGCGGGGGATCGATCCGCGTGCCCGCGCACTTCTGCGGAATCGCGGGGTTGAAACCCACGCCGGGCCGCGTCTCCGCGGCGGGCCACTTCCCGGTAATCGAACACCCGGGCGGGCTGCTCGGAGTTGCGGGGCCGATGGCGCGATCCGCGCTCGATGTGCAAGCGCTTTTCACGGCGCTTGCCGGTTACGATTTCAAAGATCCCTTTTCGGCGCCCGTCCCCTTGCGAAATTCGGATGGTGGCGATTTGCGCATTGGGATATGGCCGCGGTTTTACAATGTTCCCGTGCAACCCGCGATTAGCGCCGCGCTGGACGATGCCGCGCGAACTCTCAAGACGTTGGGCATCCAGGCCGAGCCGTTCCAACCCGCCGGTCTCGAACGCGCGCCGAACCTTTGGTGGTTTTTCTTCGGCCAGCTCCCGGCGCCCTTCACGCAACAGGTTATCCAGGGCCGCGAAGACGACGCGCATTGGACGAGCACTGAATTTCTTAGAACCGCGCTCGATCAACCGGCGCCCACAGCGGAACAGGTTGTGACGAATCTGGCCATTCGCGACCGCATGCGCGCGGATCTCTTGCGCCAGATGGAGCGCTATCCCGTCCTGCTCACGGCTCCGTGCGGCGTGACGGCGTTTCCGCACCGATCCCGCAAGTGGAGCGCGGGCGGCGATTCGATCGGCTTATTTCAGGCGATGATGCCGTCCACTTGCGTCAATCTTCTCGGATTGCCTGCAATGACGATTCCGTTTGGCATCTCCGAAGAAGGGCTGCCGGTCGGGATTCAACTGGTCGGGCGGCCGTATGAAGAAGAGCTGCTTCTAGATCTAGCCGTTCGCATGGAGGAAGCGCGCGGGCCGTTTCCCGGCCCCAAAGGTTACTAGCGCAAGGTTACCGGTCATGCCCAAACAGATCGATCTTTTCGAATCCTTCACCACCGCCGGCGAGGGCGCGGTCGAGGGGAGCCCGATCTTTTGCCATCAGGATTTCCTGCAGAAGGTCGAGGAGAACAAGAGCAATCAAGTCGGAAAGCGCGCCGCGCTCCTGCTGGAGCGGCTCATTGTCGACGAACGCCGGCAGTTCTACAAAAGCACGCAGGGAATTAACAAAGGGTGGCGGCGCTCGCGCCTCGGCGGCAATCACGGCAGCCATTACTACGCGTGGTGGGCGCCCAAGGGCGCCCCACCGCTACGCGATTCGGATGGCTTCGAATCCGCGCCCCCGGGTTCCGTGTTTCTCCGCGACATCCGGCATCACGACGATCATTCCGAGCTGAAGCCGCAATCGCTTTCGGAAAACTACCTGCCGGTTTCGGTCCAGGATCTTCGCGGCGAAGACTACGTCCCGTCGCCGTTGACCCCATCGCAAGCGAAGTTCGCTTCGGGGCGGCAAAAGATTCGCATCGTGAAAGGCTTCCCCGGCTCGGGGAAGACCACGGCCCTCTGGCACGCGGCCGAGGCCGGCAGCAGCGAGGCCACGCTTTATGTCACCTATTCGCGCGACCTCGCCGCGCTGGCGAAATCGCATTTCGAGCGGTTCGCCCCCAGCCACAAGCGCTTCCGAGTATTGACGTTTGCGGGGCTGATTCGGGATGTGCTTGGCGCGGCCGATATCGAGGAGAAACCGGAGCGCGTCTCGCGCGAACGCTTTCTGAAAGAGCTTGCCGGCATGTCCCCGCGAATACTGGGCCCCTGGGTGGACGACCGGAATTCCCTCTACGACGAGATTTACGCGCACCTCATCGGGTCCGCGTTGCCGGTGACGATCGGGCGGTTCCCCGCATGCGATCGTCCGCGGGTTCCCGATCGAATCTATCGCGAACAACGCCGGCGCTTCATCGGAGGCGCCGCGGCGGACGCTCTTCTCGAGGCCGTGAACACGCTCGAGCGCCGTTATCCGCAAGATTTTTACCAGCAGTTTTTTCCGGAACTGCGCCTGGCCTGGGATGCCGTCCTGGCGTTGCGGCAGGGAAAGAAAAATTACGCTTACGATTGCATCGCCGTCGATGAAGCGCAGGATTTAACGCCGCTCGAAGCGCTCGCGATCGTCGAGCTCGCCGTGAGCGTGCAACGGCAACTGAAAGGCTCGGCGACTCTGCTGGTCGCGGGCGATGAAGCGCAGACGGTGCGTCCCACGGATTTTGAATGGGGATGGTTTCACGATCTGGCACATCATCGCCTGGCCAGCCCGCAGGAGTTTAAGCTCGGCGCGAACTTGCGCAGCCCGCGCCGGATCGCGCAGCTTATCAACGCGGTCTGGGACCTCTATTCGAATGTCGCCAAACAGGACCGCCCAGGCGGCGTGGGGACGGCGGAGATCGAAGAGGATGCGAGCGACCAGTTGGTTTACTGCACCGCCGTGAAGGGCCTCGATCTCGATAATCTGTTGACGGCTTTCACCGATCGCGAGAGCCTCGCCGTTATCGCCCTCGAGGAGCGCATTCCGGATTATGTGCCCGAAGGCATACGGCACAAAATTCTCAACGTGACCGAAGCCAAGGGCCTCGATTTTCAATCCGTGTGCATTCTCGATCCGGGCAAGCAGTTGCAGCGGGTCATACACAACGCGGACCGCATGCGGAATGAGCGCGACCTGATGCCCCATGGCAAGCGGCTCGCCATCGACGGGCTGCGCGTGGCGATCAGCCGTCCGACGGAACGCATTTATTTTCTGGACGTGAATCCCAACGATGTAATCCGGCGGATGACGCTGGCGTTCATCAACGCCGCGGAAGGGAGCGGCGACATTTCGCCGGTAATCCCGGACGTGGTTCTGAAAACGCTGGAAGAAGACGTTTTGCCCATCGAAGAGCGCATTCAGCTTTGCGAAAGCGACGCACGGCAGTATCTGGACGTTAAACCCGACATGGCATGGTCGCGCGCGAAACAAGCCATCTCTTTATTGGGGCGAGCCGGGGCGCAGCATTCGATCGTGGACGAACCCGTGCGCCGGTCCGCGCACCTGACGCTCGCGCAGGTGTCGTTCCATCTGGCCTTTCGCAAGCTGAATCTTGCGGCCGAGCTCGGGCATCCGGACCTATTCATGGAAGCGGACCGGAACGCCGCCCTGGCGGGGCGGCCGGGCCTCGCTTCCGTGATTCTCGCGATTTCCAATTTGCAAAACGTGCGCGATCGCAACGAGCGGTACGCGGTGCTGGTCGGCTTGGTGGAAAGGATGGAGCTGCACCGCGATGAGGTGGAATCGTGGCTGTCGATGGAGATCGCCCCGCAGGCGGCGGATTGGGTACAGGCGCTCGAAAGAGGTTTGGGCGACCTGAATTTCGCGCCACGGATTCTGCGGGCGCTTCCGGCGGCCTACAAGCTGTTCGACGTCGCGGACGGGAAAGGGCGAATCCCGGCGCTCCGGCAAAAAACAGTGAGAGCCCTGATGGACGCGTCCCGGTTTGAAGAGGCTCTGCTGGCGCTCGAACCCGAGGTGGAACGGCAGCCGAAGCTCGCCGCGGAATGTTACGAGGGGCTGAAACAGCACGGCAAGGCCGCGGAGATTTATGGCAGCGAGGGGAGCTGGAAAGACGCGCTGCGCAACTACCGCGCGATCCCGGATTTCGATAAAGCCTTGGAAGCGATGGGGCATATAGAGGGTTTGACGGGCGCGGAGACGGTGACGTGGATCCGCGAAGTGCAGCGGGTTTTGGAGATGCGCCCGGAAAATTATTCCCGAACGGCCACCGAAGCGGAAAAGAAATTTCTCGCGAATCTGCTTGAGACGAACATGGGAGCGCCGCGGACCAAGAAGCCGGTGAGAAAGGCTCCGGCACGGAAGAAGGCGCCGGCTCAGAAGCGGTAAAGGCCGCGATCCCGGATATAGGCCGCCACGGCGGGCGGCAAGTCGAGACCGGTTCGGCCCGCCGCCACGTTTTTGCGGATCTCCGACGAGGACACCGCCAAGTCCAAACCTTCCAGCCGGAACACGCGCGCGCCGGCCGGAACTTCATATGCCGCGCCGGGCCGGCTCACCACGATAAACGCGACCGCTTGAACTACATCCATCCACCGGTGCCATGTGCGAATTTCAGCGAAGGCGTCGGCGCCGATCGCGAAATATAAATCGCCCGCGGGGGCGCCTTCGTCCTTAAGTTGTGCGTTAACCTTCTCGATCGCGTGAATGGAGTAACTATACTCCGGCCCTTCTTCGAGACGCGACGCTTCGAAGCGCGGGTCGCACTCGCAGGCGATCTCGACCATGCGCAGGCGATCGGCATACGAAGCGTGCGTGCCGCCCGACTTGTGCGGCGGGCGGCTCGCCGGCACAAATAGAACGCGCGCGAGGCCGCAAAGCCCGGCCGCCTCTCGCGCGATAATCAGGTGCCCGTTGTGAATGGGATCGAAGGTGCCGCCGAAGAGGGCAACCTTCACTTCAGAATTTTAATTCGAATGTTGCGGAAGTACGCTTCCATGGGCGGTCCCGCGTGCAACTGCAGCGCGATCGCGCCATCGAGCTTCTTCGAATCGTGCAGATCCGCCGTCTCGAGCCCGTTCAGCTTCAACCGAATACGATCGCCATCGCACGTGATCTCGTACTCATTCCAGTCCTTCAGCTTGACGACGGTCTTCGCCTTCGGCCAGCCATCCACCATGGTTCCGCGCGTACCCTTCTCGTCGTAGATATTCCCCCAGTAGTTGTCGGCGGCGGCGTCGGCCTGGTAACCCTGCACCACCCAATCGGGAAGCGCTTCGCTGCGAAACTGAATGCCGCTATTGTGATTCCGAAGCTTCATCTCCACGCGAAGGATAAAGTTCGCGTAATCGCCCTTCGCGATCAGGAATTCGTTGTGTTGCAGCGGAACCCCTTCCGTGGAGCCGACGATCATGCCGTCGCGCACGCTCCACAGGCGCGGATCGCCATCCCAGCCGTCCAGGTTCTTGCCGTTAAAAAGGGGCTTAAAGCCCTCTTCGGCGAAAGCCGCGATGGAAAACGCGGTGCTGCACAAAAACAAGCACAAGAAGAGTAGGCGCGCCGGCTTCATCTTTATGTCCTCTCGATCTTCACGGAATTGATTTTGATTTCCTTCTTGGGACGGTCCTGCGAATCCTTGGGCGCTTTCGCAATTTTCTCCGCGACGTCGTAGCCTTCCACCACCTCGCCGAAGATGCTGTGCTTGTTGTCGAGCCACGGGGTCGCGGCCACGGTAATGAAGAACTGGCTGCCGTTGGTGCCGGGGCCTGAGTTGGCCATCGACAGCATGCCCGGTTTCGAATGCTTGAGCGTGGCATGGAACTCGTCGGCGAATTTGTAGCCCGGTCCGCCGCGTCCCGTGCCTTCCGGACAACCGCCTTGGATCATGAAGTTCGGGATCACGCGATGGAACACCAGGTTGTCGTAAAACGGCTTGCCCGTCTTGGTTCCCTCGGCGAGAGACACGAAATTCTCAACTGTCTTTGGAGCCTTTTCGGGGAAGAGCTTTACCTTGAATTTCCCCTCGCTCGTATCGAACAGGGCAAAGGTTTCGTTGGGCATTACGGTATTGTATCGAACGCGTCACCCGTGGACTTCCGGCGCTCGCGCGCCGCGAGGCTCGCTAGCTCGTCGGCACGGTTGTTGTCGCCATGCGAGGCGTGGCCCTTGGTCCAGGCCCACCGGATCTGGTGCCGCCCGGCGTGCGAATCCAGATCTTCCCAGAGGTCGCGATTGATCACCGGCTTGTTCGCGGAGGTGAGCCAGTTCTTCTTTTTCCAGCCCTGGATCCAGCTCGTGATGCCGTTGCGGAGATATTCGGAATCGGTGATCACTTCCACCTCGCACGGTTCCTTCAAAGCGCGCAGACCTTCGATCGCCGCGGTGAGCTCCATGCGGTTGTTGGTGGTATGGGGCGCCCAGCCGAACAGTTCCTTCTTATGCTCGCCATGGCGCATGATGCAGGCCCAGCCGCCCGGGCCGGGGTTGCCGAGACACGCGCCATCCGTGATAAGCGTGATCTTTTTCATGCGTGGTTGTGTCCCGGCTCTGGTTGCATTGCTAAAGAATACTAGGCGCCAGACCAAAAAAACCGTCCACCAGATCTAAAATCTTCCGCGGCTCGCTCGCGTGATAGATTTCGCCGCGCAGCTTCGACCCGCCCTGAATTCCATGCGTGAAGTAGGTCGCAAACTGCTTCATCTTCCCGGAAACATCGCTTTCGTCCCGATTCATCAGCATCGTGTAGTAAGTCCGCATCATGTCGTAGCGGTCGCGATCGGTAGGCTGCTCGTAGGCGCCCGTCTCGAGATATTGTTGAATCTGCCGGAAAATCCAGGGATTCGACGATGCCGTGCGCCCAACCATTACGCCGTCGCAGCCCGTCTGCGCCGCCATGCGGACAGCGTCTTCCGGCGTCAGAATATCGCCATTGCCGATCACCGGGATCTTCACCGCATCCTTCACTTCGGCGATCCGCGTCCAATCCGACTTGCCCGCGTAGCCCTGCTCGCGCGTGCGCGGATGCAGCGCGACCGCTTGCAATCCGCAGTCCTCGGCCAGATGCGCCATCCGCACCGCCACGAGTTCCTCGTCATTCCAGCCCGCGCGAAATTTCATCGTGAAAGGGATCGAAATTACCTTGCGCACCGTTCGAAGCAGCGTTTCGACTAGCGGAAGGTCGCGCAGCAATCCCGATCCGCCGTTGCACTTGACGACTTTGTTTACGGGGCAGCCGAAATTGATGTCGAGAATATCGAACCCCAGATCCTCGCACACGCGGGCCGCTTCCGCCATCACTTGCGGATCGGCGCCAAACAATTGCGCCGTGATGGGATGCTCCTCGGGCTCGAACGCCAGATACCGCAACAAAGTCTTGCTCGGCTTATGCGTGCGCAGCGACGCGCTGACCCCATGCGAGCTGGTGAACTCGGTCATGATCAGGCCGCAGCCGCCCAGATTGCGGATAAACCGGCGGAAAACCGTGTCGGTTACCCCTGCCATGGGTGCCAGCACGGTCGCGGGCGCGATGCGCAGCGCGCCGATCGAAAAACTATGGGGAAATGTCACGGGCAACCGGGTTAATCTGATTTTAGCGGTTGCGGACCGGAAACGAAACTCCGCCCGTTGCGTCACAATTTCTTGGAGGCGAACGATTATGAAGCCCGTGCAAGTGGGACTCTTGATGGTGGCGGCCGCGGTGGGCGGCGGATTGTTGATGACGTGGCGGAATCATCCGGCGCAGCCGGCCGCCGAGCCTGCCGAGGTCTCGCAGACGGCTCCCGCCGCGATTCCAACGGTTCCGTCCGAGCCGGAAAAGCCGGCCACGCCCGAGAAGGCGCGGATCAAGGCTCGCCGGACGGAGGAACGGGTCGCCGCGGCACGGCCGTCCGGTGAGGCCGTTCCCATTACGCCGGCCGCGCCCCACGCGCCCCCCGTTACCCCGGCGCCATCCACCCCCGCCCCCGCCCCGGTTTCCGAGGCTCCGGTGCGAAACGAGCCGGCGCTCCCACCCCCGCCGCCCCCGCCGGTTCACGTGACCCTGAGCGCGGGTACCACGATTGCCGTCCGCACGATCGAGGCGCTGGCGAGCGACCGCAACTCGCCCGGCGATAGCTTTTCGGCGACGCTTACGCAGCCGCTGGTGGTGGATGGGTACGTCATTGCCGAAAAAGGTGCCCGGGCGGAAGGGCGGGTTGTGCAGTCGAAGGGAGCCGGACGCGTGAAAGGGGCGGCGGACCTCGCGCTGCAGTTGACCCGCATCACTACCGCCGATGGCCAGAACGTCCCGATCGAAACGGAGAGTTTCGAAAGGCAGGGGACGACCCGGACCAAGGAAGAAGCCGCAAAAGTTGGGGGCGGGGCGGCTCTCGGCGCGATCATTGGAGCCATCGCCGGCGGAGGCAAAGGCGCCGGTATCGGGGCGGGCGTGGGCAGCGCGGCGGGCGCGGGAGATGTGTTGTTGACGCACGGCAAACCGGCCGCGCTGCCAAGCGAAACGCCGGTCGGCTTCCGCTTACGCGCGCCGGTGACCATCACCGAGAAGCGTTGACGCGATTTAACGCTGTTGCGTGGCCCGAAGTATTAGCGAAGTACTAACTCTCTCTTCTCCGGGCGTCGGCGGCCAGTAGCCGATCAAGCAGAGCCGGATCGATACGAGCTTGAACGCGGCATGGCATCCAACTGAAATTCATTTCCCCCTTCCTACGCCCTTTGTTATGATGTGACTTCAATTGAACTCCGCGCGGACCCCGCATTCAGCTCCGAACCGGTGCCGCATGCGGCGGCATCGCGCCGTTCGCATTAGCCAAAGTGAAGTGAAATTCTTATGATCAAAGTCGAAGGTTTGACCAAGCGATACGCACGCACAGTCGCGGTCGACAATATCTCCTTTCAGGTGAACAAGGGCGAAATCGTCGGCTTTTTGGGACCCAATGGGGCCGGCAAAACGACGACCATGCGCGTCCTGACCTGCTTTCTTCCCCCAACCAGCGGAACGGCGCGAGTCGCCGGTTTCGACGTCCTGGAAAATCCGCTTGAAGTTAAAAAGCGCATCGGGTATCTTCCCGAAACTCCGCCGCTTTATCCCGAGATGGAGGTCGTCGAGTATCTAACTTTTGTCGGGCGCCTGAAAGGGATTTCATCGGCGGATGTCGGCAAGCGCGTCCAGGAAGTCTCCGAACGATGCGCGATCGCGGACGTAAGCAAGAAGCTGATCGGCAAGCTTTCGAAAGGCTACCGGCAGCGTGTGGGGTTGGCGCAAGCCATCCTGCATAACCCCGATGTCCTCATCCTCGATGAACCTACTTCCGGCCTCGACCCCAAGCAGATTATCGAGACTCGCGAGTTGATTTCAAGCTTGGCGGGCGACCACACGATTATCCTGAGCACGCACATTCTTTCGGAAATCGAACACTCGTGCGACAAGGTAATGATTATCAGCCAGGGCAAACTGGTGGCGACCGATACAGTTAGTAACTTAACCAAACGCCTGCGCGGCGCCGAGTCGGTCGAGCTTGAGATCCAAAGCCGTAACGGCGCGCTGAATACCGGCGAAATAAGACAGCGGCTCGAACAGGTGCCCGGAGTCAGCCGCGTGGAACTGAAGGATTCGAAGGACGGCACCTGCCGCTTCGAAGTGGAAGTACTGGCGGCCGAGACTAACATCCGCGCCGATCTTGCGCGCGTGGTCGTGAATGCCGGGTGGGACCTCAACGAACTCCGCCCGCTGGGTTTCAGTCTCGAAGACATTTTCCTCCAACTGACGGAAGCGGAGAAGAAACAAGAGGTCAAGGGAGCGCAATGAAAAATATCTTGATTATTTGCCGGAAAGAGTTGAAGAGTTATTTTTCGTCGCCGATCGCGTATCTGCTCATGGCGATCTTCGCCGTCATATTCGGGTTCTTTTTCTACAGCGCGACGGCGTTCTTCGTGATGCGCGGCATGGAAATGCAGATGTCGGGAAGGGCCGCTCCGATGAACGTCAACGACTATGTAATCGGTCCGCTTCTCGGGAATGCGAGCGTCGTCGGCCTGTTCCTGATCCCGATGATTACGATGCGATTGTTCGCCGAAGAGAAACGCTCCGGAACGATGGAGTTGTTGATGACTTCGCCGGTGCGCGATTGGGAAATCATTCTCGGCAAGTGGCTCGGCGCGCTCATCATGTACTTGAGCGTAATCGGGCTTTCAGCGCTGAACATTTTGACTCTCTTCGCTTACGGCAAGCCCGATTGGAAGCCGATTCTGGTGGCTTATCTCGGCCTGATCCTGCAAGGCGGTTGTCTGCTCGCGATCGGGACCTTTATCTCGACTACAACCAGAAACCAGATCATCGCGGGCGGCGCCACATTCGCCGTTTGCCTGCTGCTCTGGGTACTCGACTGGGTTAGTTCGTATGAGCAAGCCGCGTGGGCCAAGGTGGTCTCTTACTGCTCCGTGCTAACCCACTTCGAGCCGTTCTCGAAAGGTATTATCGATACAAAGGACGTGGTCTTCTATCTATCCATGATTTTTTTCGGGCTGTTCCTGACGGCGCGCTCGATGGAATCTTTGCGATGGAGGGCTTAAGCGACTAATGAACTCCGAATGGATCAAAGCGCGCCAAACCAAATACGGCGCTTACGTAACCACTTACATTGTTGTAATTATTGCCGTGCTGGCAGCGGCTAACTGGCTGGCGAACCGGCACAACAAATCGGTCGACACCACCGCCAACAAGCGATTCAGCCTTTCCGATCAAACCAAGAAAGTGGTCTCCGGCCTGAAGAACGATGTAACCATCACTTACTTCGATAAACAGAGCGGGTTCACCGCCGGAAAGGATGTGCTCGACCGGTATCGCAATCTATCTCCCAAGCTGCACGTCAACTACGTGGATCCCGAGAAGAAGCCGGATGTGGCGAAGGCCGCCGGTATCCGGAACTACGGCGCCATCACGATAGAGAACGGGCCGCGCCGCGAAGAGGCCAAGAGCCTGAGCGAAGAGGACGTGACCGGCGCGCTGATTCGCGCCTTGAAAACAGGCGAGCGGAATGTCTGCTTCGTCACCGGCAGCGGCGAGCCGACCATCGAGGACACCGGACGCAGCGGATATTCCGGGATCAAGGACGCCCTCGAAAAGAACAATTACAAGACCCGCTCCGTTTCGCTTTTCGAGAAACCGGAAGTTCCCAAGGATTGCACCGTATTGATCGTCGCCGGAGCTAAGCGCGACTATATCGATCCCGCCGTGAAAGCGGTCAAGACTTACGTGGAGGGCGGCGGCCACGCGCTCTTCATGATCGATCCCCCGCTGGCGTTGGGCCGCGGCGAGGAGAACAGCGGCAGCCCCGCAATTTCGAAAGTGCTCGAAGGCTGGGGCGTGACGCCGGAGAAAGACCTGGTGCTCGACACCAGCGGCGTCGGCCAGTTCTTCGGTTTCAACGAGGCTGCCCCGGTAGTTACCAAATACGAATCGCAGCCCATCGTGAAGGACATGGCTGGGACGGCGGCGGTATTTCCACTTTCCCGGAGTCTGGACGTCAAGGCCGGCGGCACTGTCGAGAAGCTATTCTCCACTTCGGCCAACAGTTACGCAACAACGAATCTAAACTTGAGCAAAGGCGGGGCGATCGGCATCGATCCCAAGAGCGACAAGAAAGGTCCGTTCGTGCTCGGCGCAGCGGGTTCACCAGCCGGCGCCGGCAAGCCCCGCTTCGTCGTGGTCGGCAGCTCCGGCTGGGTATCCAACAGTATTCTTGGCGCGCCGATCGGGAATCGCGATCTATTCCTCAACACGATCAACTGGCTGAGCGCCGACGAGGACCTGATTTCGATCCGCCCGAAAGATCCGGAAGACCGGCGCATCAACCTGACGCGGCGTCAAATGGCCATGCTCTTTTATTCGAGCGTGATTTTCCTGCCGCTTATCGTGATCGTGTCCGGCTTCATGGTTTATTGGCGCAGGAGATAGGTCATGAAGCTGCACGGTCTGTTGATTGCCGCGGCCGTCCTGGCCATTCTCGGCGGCGGCGTCTACTGGTCGGAGCATCGCAAGCCGACTGCGGATGCAAAGCTCGCGGCCGATACTCCGCCCAAGATTCTTTCGATTCCCGAGGATCAGTTTAAGGAAATCCGGCTCGATAAGAAAGGCTCGGGCGCAACGGTAATTTCGAAGATCGCGAACCGATGGGAGATCGTTCAGCCCAAGCCGATGCCCGCGGATCAGGACGCAGTGAGTTCTATGATCACGACGCTCGCGAGCTTGAGCGCCGACCGCCTGATTGAAGACAAGCCGTCCGGACTCGAATCGTTTGGACTTACCGCGCCCAGCGAAGAAGTCGATATCACGAGGAAAGACGGCAAGGTGAACAAGCTTCTGCTGGGCGCCGACAGCCCGGTGGGTTCGGGCGTTTACGCCAAGCTGGAGGGCGATCCGCGCGTTTTCACCATTCCCACCTACGCCAAGAGTTCTCTCGACAAGACCTCGAAGGACCTGCGCGATAAGCGCCTGCTTACGTTCAATTCTGATAAACTGACGCGCGTCGACCTGCAATCGAAAAACGGCACGATTGAATTCGGCAAGAACAATCAGAACGAGTGGCAGATTCTGAAACCAAAGCCGCTGCGCGCGGACGGGATGCAGGTGGACGAGCTGGTCCGCAAGCTGAAGGACGCCAAAATGGACCTGTCCGCGCCCGAGGCGGATTTGCAGAAAGCGGATAAGGCATTCGCGTCGGGCGCGAAAGCGGGAGAAGCCGTCGTAACCGATTCGAGCGGCAGCCAGACGCTCGAAGTTCGCAAGGACAAAGACAAGGACAAGAATTATTACGCGAAGAGCTCAGTCGTGGAGGGCGCTTACAAGATCCCGAACGATTTAGGCGAAGCGCTGGACAAGGGCGTGGACGATTTCCGTAACAAGAAGCTGTTCGACTTCGGGTTTAGCGATCCGTCCAAGGTACAAGTTGGCGCAACGGTCTATCAAAAGAGCGGCGAGAAGTGGATGGCGGGCACTGCCCAGAAGGATGCTCCAAGCGTTCAGAATTTGATCGACAAGCTGCGGGATTTGACCGCGATCAAGTTCGTCGATCGAGGCGGCGGAACGGATATTTTCGGTGCGACGGTAACCTCGAACGAGAGTAAACGGACCGAGCGCGTCGTGATTTCGAAGCAAGGGAACGGTTATTTCGGCAGGCGCGAAGGCGAGCCGGGCGTTTACGAACTGGACGGGAAAGCGGTGGAAGAACTGCAAAAAACCGCGGCCGCAATCAAGCCCTTCCAGAAGCCTAAGTGAACGCGCTTCCCACCGACCTCTACGAGCTCACCGTGTCGGCCGTTTTTTTCGAAACCGGCAAGTTTCTGGAGCGGGCGTCCTTCGAACTTTCCATCCGCAGGCTTCCGCGAAACCGCGCGTTCGTGCTAGCTGCGGGTCTTCCGCAAGCCGTCGATTACCTCCTGAATTTGAAATTCGAGGCCGCCGAAATCGACTACCTGCGAGCGCTGCCGCACTTCGCGAACACATCCGCGGCATTCTTCGACTATCTCCGCGATTTCAAATTCACCGGCGATCTATTCGCCGTTCCCGAAGGCACGCCCCTTTTCGCCGGCGAGCCGCTGCTCACGGTTCGAGCGCCGCTGATCGAAGCGCAAATCCCGGAGACTTATCTGCTTTCCGCAATCACTTTCCCAACTCTGATCGCGACGAAAGCGGCCCGGATGGCGGAGGCGAGCGCCGGTCGGGATGTCGCGGAATTCGGCACCCGCCGCGCCCATACGCCCGATGCGGGAGTGCTCGGCGCGCGCGCCGCCTACATCGGCGGCTGCAGCGGCACGAGCAATGCGCTCGCGGGCTATCGCTACGGCATTCCCGTCGTCGGGACGGCGGCGCATTCCTGGGTGATGGCTTTCGCGAGCGAAACCGAGGCGTTCCGGAACTTGCAGAAACTGCTCGGAACGAACACCGTGCACCTGATCGATACGAATGACACCGTCGAGGGCGCGCGCAAGGCGATCGCATTGGGAAAGCCGCTTTGGGGCGTGCGGCTCGATAGCGGCGACCTGCTGGCGCTTTCGTTTCAAGTGCGCGCCATGCTGGATGAAGCCGGGCTGCGCGATGCGAAAATTATGGCAAGCGGCGATCTGGACGAGTACAAAATTCGGGATCTGTTGGATGCGGGCGCGCCGCTCGACTCCTTCGGCGTCGGAACGGAGTTGGCTACGTCGGGAGACGCTCCATCCATGGGCACGGTTTATAAGATGGTTGAAATCGAGCGCGACGGGACCCGGCGTTACACCGCCAAGCGGAGCGAGGGAAAACACACGATCCCAGGCGAGAAGCAGATTTTCCGGTTCGCGGACCACGATGTGCTGGGGTGCGCGGGCGAGAGCATGGATGGCGGCGAAAAATTGCTGCGCCCGGTGATTCTGGGTGGCAAACTGGTCGAGCCATTGCCGGACGCGCATGGCGCGAGAGAACGGGCGGCGCGCTCGCTCGCGAAGTTACGCAGGCCGGAATCGTTCCGCGTGGAGCACAGCGCCAGCCTCGAAGCACTCATTCAAAGCTTATGAAACGGGTCTTCTTCGATATCGACACGCAGATCGACTTCATGTTTCCCGCGGGCGCTCTTTACGTGCCCGGAGCGGAAAAGCTGCTTCCCGCGATAAGCCGCCTGAATCGCCATGCCGCCCAGAACGGTATTCCGCTGATCTCCACAATGTGCGCCCACGCCGAAAACGATCCCGAGTTTCGCCAATGGCCTCCTCATTGCATCGTGGGGACCGTGGGACAGCAGAAGCCTTCGTCAACGCTCGTCGGGCAAATTCTTCTCGAAAAGCAAGATCTCGATCTCTTTACCAATCCGGCGCTTCCGGAACTACTGCGGGAATTGCACGCCGATGAATACACCGTCTACGGAGTAGTAACCGAACACTGCGTTCGCCTGGCGGCCATGGGCCTGCTCGCATTAGGCAAGCCCGTAACCGTTCTTGACGACGCGATTCAACAACTCGATCCCGAAGCCGCCGCAAAATTCAAGGAAGAGTTCCGCGCGCGCGGCGGCAGGCTCACAAGAACGCCGGCGGCGATCACTCTCCTTGAGGGGTTCGATTCCTAACTAACTGCCGCCCGGAACCGGCCCGTCGCATCCCGCAAAGCCGGCCGTCCCGAGAACCGCGTAGGCCAAACGAAGGTCCAGGGTGCCGGGAATCGGAAACCGGAGTTGCCAGGCGCGAGCGAGCCAAAGGGAAAGCGCATTTGCCGCTTGCTCCGGGGACGCCGGCGAATGCCTGGATCGGATTGAAGGTCGTTGCGCCGCCGGAGAAGGTTTTCATCTCGCCTTGGGACAGTCTGGTGCGTGCCTGCCGACAGGCGCCCGTCCGGCGAGGCGATAACCGGGCTGCTGGCGAAGCGGGCGCCCGGGCGATCCTCGAATCGGGCCAGGCGCTTGCGCCGTAGCCCTGATCCCAGGTCCATTCAGAAATCAGGCTTGGGCTGGTTCAACACCAAATAGATGCAGATATTGAGCCGCCAAATCCTCATCGGGATTGAACGCCGCGATCCGGAACCGGCCGCGCGCGCCCGCGGCGGCATAAACGCCTTGCGTCAGCCGATAGGTTTCCCGAACCGAGGAGAGGTCGACGGGACGCTTCATGGCGTCGACGGGCGAGAGCAAACTAACCTGCCGATCCGAAATTGCCGCGGCCACATGCGGCAGATCGAAATGCTCCAACACATGAGGAACCAAAATATCGGCTCCGTGCAGATATCGGTCCGTCCTGGTCAAAGAACGGTAAGAAAGAAGGCCGCCATGAGAGACCACGGCCTCAATCCGCGGATCCAATGCGGCGGCATAGAGAACCCAAAGCGCGCCCATATCCTTGCCGACCATACGGATTCCCCGACGGTTCGCGTCGCCGCGGCTCCAGGCGTAGTCCACCGTGCGTAGCACGTCCCGAACGCGCATGCCGAACAACGATCGATCCATGTACCACGCCATGTAAGACAGTGCCGTTTCGGTATCGAACAGATGGCGGAACTCTCCCGTGCGGGTGGATGGGCTGCGATTGGAAGGCCGGGCTTCCCCGATTCCACGTACATCAGCCGCTACGACCAAGTGGCCGCTTTTTACTAGTTGGGACAGCAAGCTTGGTCGAAGCCCGGACGCTTCCGCCCCTTCAAATTCCATCCCGTCCACATCCTTACCCGCCTCGTTAAAATATAGAATCGTCGAGGCGCCGGATAGTCTTTTGTCCGGCACGAACACCCAAGTAGGAATAGAGATGCCCGGCTCGGACACAAACTCTACTTTTTCGATATGGTAGCCGCGGCGAGATAGATCGCCCATGTGACGTGGATCGAGAGGCGCGTCGATTTTTTCGATTCGCAGTAAATCCCGAATGCGCGAGGTCGTGTCCTCGCGAAAGGTCTGGAGGTCCTTGGTGCCCGCGGGCATCAGCATTGTAGGTGGGAGTTTGGCCTGTCTCTTTAAGATGACCGACCAGATGGTGTCTCCCTGTCGCGAGTAGCGCACCGAACCGTTCGGGGTACAGTATAAGGTCTCGGGCAGCTCGACATGTAACTCAGGCTCCGAGGCAGGACCTGGACGGTTATAAAACCAGCGGCTAAACCAATCCGTAGTGGCTTGGCGCAGTTTTAGCGTCCACGCGTGCGGTTCCTCGGATGCGACGGTTGCGAATTTGTCCTCGACTCCAAGTTGCCGATAGCGGTCCAGGATCTTGGCGGCGGAGGCGTCGAATTCGGGTCCATGGCGCTCAATGGTAGCCAACAATGGCCGGGGTGCGATGGCGATATGGACATCCGCATTGTCGATGCCGTAAATGGCGGCGGGAAAGAGATTCTGCTCCACATCCATGAGACCGAGCGGAGTGTTTGTTTCGAGCCGCAGGGGCCAACGGTTCGCGGTGCCCCCTTCATGCACCACGGCGCACTTCACGCGCTCATCCACCGCGCTAATGAACAAGGTAAGCGTTCCGCCTCCCGAATGGCCCGCGCAGCCGATCCGCTCGGGGTCCACCTCGGGACGCGATAACAGGTAATCGATCGCGCGCATCCCATCCCAGATAAGGTACGAAGTCAAGCTTTCGCCGAGCAGGAACAGCAACTGGCCCGGCATGGAGTGCTCGTCCGTGGGTCCGCCGATTTCGGTAATGTTCGTTTCCGGGTTCCAGTATTGCTGCCGCTCGCCTTGTCCGATGGGATCGTAAGCGAGTACTGCAAAGCCATTCTGAACGAGGTTTAGATACGCAAGCTGATATTGCGGGAGCATTCGCGCAAGCGGGTAATGGCCGCACGGCGAAATGATGGCCGGCACGCGCCCCGCCCGGGGGGCGGGAAGATACAAGTTCCCCGTTACCCAGAAGTTCGGGCGGCTTTGGAACATGACGTTCTCAATACGGTACCCTGGACGCTCGGTAACCCGAACCGTGACAGCCGCCAGCGGATTACGCTCCGGAAAGCCGCCGATCATTTCGACTATTTTTTGCCGGACGAAGCGATTGCGCTCTGCAATCCCAGAGGGTGTTTGGATCTCGGCGCGCTTCCGGTCCCACTCCGCGGACAAGCGGTTCAGACCCGCCGCGAGATTTGGCGCGACGCCGATTACCGGTGGATTGCCGCCGGAAGCGGGGCTCGCGGCGGGTTTGACCGAAATCTGCGCTTTCGCGCCCCACGACAGTGTCGCGGCTCCGGCTCCAGCCACAAATTTTCTGCGGTTCATGCCTTGCTCCCGGCTCCTAAAATTCGAACCGGATCGCGACCTCCCCGGAGCGAGCGGCCGCGGCGCTAGTGATTCTACCCACCGTGGTCGGCGAAGCAATGTCCGTGCTCGGAAAATTGTAGTTTGGATGATTGAGAGCATTGGTGGCTGTAAATTGAAGCAGCGTTCTCAATCTCTCCTTGATGACGAACTCCTTATGGATTCCGGCATTTAATTGAATGAGGCCCGGACCTTCCAAAATATTCACTCCCGAGTTGCCGAAACGGCCAACGGCGGCCGTGGGCTTGCCATTGCCGGTAAGATCGCCGGGCACGCGGAAGGCGGAAGCGTCGAACCACCGGTTGATACTGCGCTGGCCGGTGGGCAAGTTGCCGGAGCCGACCCGATCCGGACGGCCGCCGATGGTATTCGTATCCGAAATATCGAAGCCGGAGAAAACCGGGTTGAACCATTGGCCCGTTTGGCCGGTAAACGTGCTACTGAGCGTCCAGCCGCCCACTATAGCCCGTCCCACGCCGTGGATACTCGATAGCAGCGGACGCCCGGGGCCAAAAGGCAGCGTGTAGAGCAGTTGCCCGACAACCCTGTGTCTCGGCATGTATGCGACATTCCCTCGCTCGGCCGCGCGATTGTAGGAATTCTCCGGACGGCTCCCATTCTCTCCTTCTCCCTGCACATCGGTGAGGTTTTTCGCCCAGGTCCATCCTAGCTGGTAGTAAAGCCCATTCAGAATCTTCCGCTCCGCAACCACGTTCAAGCCGTGGTACATCGAATTCCCACCATTGACCAGATAGTTCACGTCCCGGATGGCGGGAAAACGCCGCAGGTTGTTATTAAAGGGAGTGAGGCTGGGCAGCGGTTGATTCACGTTCTGAGTCCAGATGAGATGCCGTGAGCCGGTGCCTATGTAGGAGACCCGCAAGCCGACATGCAGGATTTCCTTCTCAACGGTCATATTCCACTGGTAGATTTTTGGATTCCTGACATTAGAATCGATGGGAGTGAAGCTTTGCGAGCCGATCGCGCCGAATCCCGCCGGGAACGCCCGCGGAAATTGGAACAAGGGCGCGCCATTCACGATACCGTTGGTGAAACTCTCGCTCGATAGGTAAGGGCCGCCCGCGCCGAACGTATAGAGCGATGCCGTGTTGGGATCGACATAGATTCCGATGCCGCCCCGCAGAACGAAGGTCTCGGTCGACAAGGGCCGGTAGGCAAATCCGAAGCGGGGGCCGAAGCCGGTCTTATCCGTGTTATACAACGTATGCGGAAAACCCGCCTGGCTGGCGGTGACAACCGGAATCAGGTTGCTGGGAAACAGCGGATCCACGGATTTCAGTGAATTCTGGTCCGGCACAACGACTTTTCCCGTTTTCGGATCGAAATCGAAATAGCGTCCGCTCTTCTCGTGATAAGGGGGATTCCGGTCGTAGCGCAAACCGACGTTCAATGTGAGCTTGCGCGAAACCTTCCAGTCGTCCTGGACGAACAGCGACCAGTCCACATTGACGATGTCCGCCGGCGGCGCGGGATTCAACCGCGTGGAGCTTTGCGGGATACCAAGCAGAAAGTCCGCGTAGGGCGACCCGGAGAAGGCGCCGGTAAAGCTGTACGTTCCAAACGCGCCGTTGGGGTTGACCGGGTAGGAACTTCCCAGGTTCGGTTGAACTTCGATACCGGCTTTGAGGGCGTGCGGCCCTTTGATCCAGGTAAGGTTGTCGATATAGTCGTGCGCGCGTTCGATCCCGTATCCGAAGGCATTTGGTCCGCCGATCGTCGTGATTCCGGTGATATTGAAATAGGGATCTCCGTGAATGTTGGGCAGATTCGGCGAAAGGCCTTGTAGCCCGAGTTCCTTCACCAGGGTGGCGCCATAAATCGGGGCGCCGAACGGGTTATTGTTCCAGACCAAGCCGTAGCGGAACTCGTTAATCATGCCGGGATTAATGATGTGCGTATCGGCTATGGTGAGCGCGCCGCCCCGCCGGTTTTGCACATTCGGTCCGATGGTGGGAAGGTCCGTGTCGGCGACCAGATTTCCCGTCCGGATGGTGGTGAACCTACCGAAGATCGAATTAGCGCTCGAAAAGTGGTGGTCGATGCGGGTATCGATCTGGTGCTTGAAGCCGGAGCCCTTCAGCGATCCACGCCAATTACCCACCGTATTATCGGGCGAGCCGAAGTTCGGAAGCGGGTAGAACATGTTCTGGATTTTCGATGAAACCGCATCGATCAGGTTCGCGGGAATGATGTTGCCGGGGTATGGCATTCCCGTGCCCGGGTCCTTGATCACCGTTTTGGGCAATAAGGCCGAGAAGTCGCCGGCGCGCATCTTGACGGTGGGAACATTCGGCGCCGCAACCCGCTCGCTTCGCAGCGGGAAAGTTTCGAACGTAAAGAAGAAGAATGTCTTGTTCCGTCCGTTGTAAACCTTGGGGATGAACACCGGGCCGCCGACGCTGAAGCCGGCGTCGTGGCCGATATGAAACGGGACCGACCTGGCGAACGTATTCCGCGCGTCGAAGGCGCCATTATCGTGATAGTAGAACGCGCTGCCATGAACGTCGTTCTGTCCCGACTTGCTGGTTCCGGTGATCATGCCGGGAAGGTTGTATTCGGCTTTGTTGTTCGCCATGTCGATGCGCAGTTCCTGGGTGGACTCCATGGACGTCTGCGCGATCCCGATCGCGTTGCCGAATAGAGGCGAATTCGTGCTGGTGCCATCCAGCGTGAACTGGGTTTGGCTTCCGCGGCCGCCTCCCAGCGACCAGGCGGACCCGTTACCCTGCTGCGCTCCGGGAGTGAGCTGCAGCATGGTGTAAAAGAAGCCGTTGAAATTACCGCGCACGTTGGTGGGCAGACGTTCCATGACCTCGTTGGTACGGATCGCGGCGACGTTGGAGCTTTCGGTTTCGACCAGGGCGGCGCCGCCGGTCACGGTGACTTCCGAAGCCACATCGCCGACGGTGAGCGGGATGTCCGCCCTCACGGTTTCTCCGGTCGCCAGCAAGACACCGGTCTTCGAGAATCCGCGAAAACCTTCTTGCCGCGCGCTCACCGTGTAAGCGCCCGGATTTAGATGCGATACGGAATACTCTCCGCGCGAATCGGTCGCAGTGTCCTGCGTAATGTTCGTTCCGATATTGCGGACCGAGACCTTGACTCCGGCCATGGCGGAGCCGCTGGCGTCAGTCGCCGTGCCGGTAATCGTGCCAAAAGTGGTCTGGGAGTACGCGGCGGAACAGATCGCGAAGAACAGCGGAAAAAGAATTCGTCTATCGGTCATTTCCGATCTCCTGTTACTGGCTTAACTTGTGGCAGGCGGTGCACGCCACGGTGGCGTGAGTTTCCGGATAACAATCCACGCAAGCTTTCATCTTCATGGCGAGCACCGGCTGAATTTTGTGCACGTCGGGGTGGAGCCTCCGGACGCAACGGTCTCAAGCGCCGTACCGACGCGCCTGCCTCCCGGCGACGAATGGACGATAGGAGGCGCCGCCGGCGATCCCTCCGGCAACGCAAACGCGATTAAGGAATCCGAGTACGTGTTGTTATATTTGTTGCCGCCGCCGGCGGCTATGACAACGAATTGACGACCCGTCGTTCGTCCTAGAAATGTCATTGGAGTCGCGTGCGCGCTGGCAGGTAGCTTCTCCACCCAAAGCTCCTTGCCCGTATCCTTATCGAAAGCGCGGAAGCGGCTGTCGTTGGTCGCTCCGATAAAGACAAGACCCCCGGCGGTCACGAGGGAACCGCCGATGTTCGGAGCGCCGGTGGGGGGCAATCCTTTTTCCAGCAGCTTATCGACCACGCCCAATACGGACCGCCAACGGAACGTTCCATCGTCGAGATTAATCGCCGTGAGGAAGCCCCAAGGCGGCTGCTGGCACGGCAACATATCGTTGTCCCAGAACCGCGAACCGATCGATCCGGATCCTTGCGCCCGATATGGAACGGTCGATCCCTCCGGGCGTTTGACCATGTGGTACAGCATCCCCACATCCATCGAGTTGACATAGAGAGTATGGGTCTCTAAATCAAAAGATGCCCCGCCCCAGTTAGCCCCGCCATTAGTTCCGGGAAATATCACGGTCGGCTTTAGGGCAAACGGCGTAAAAATCGGGACGAAGCTTGCATCGGCAATGAGTTTGGCGCAATACGCCCGGGACTCGGGAGTGACGTTGGTCAGCTCGTCCGGCCTCATGCTCTGGCGTGCGTATGGGAGAGGCTTGAGGGGCCGGGGCTGAGTGGGCCAGGATTGCTCTCCGGGGACTTCACTCGCCGGTACGCGGGCTTCTTCAATCGGGAACGCCGGTTGTCCCGATACCCGATCGAAAACAAACGTAAACCCAGTCTTGGTCACCTGCGCGACGGCATCGACCAGCTTGCCATCTTTTCGCAACTGCACCAGGACGGGTTGTGACGGAAGGTCATAATCCCACAGGTCATGATGTATGGTCTGGAAATGCCAAAGGCGCTCACCCGTGAGAGCGTTTACCGCCACTAACGAGTCGCCGAACAGACCCGCGCCTTTGCGGTCGCCCCCGTAAGAATCCGTAGACGGTGAAGTCAGGGGCAGGAACAGAATGCCGCGCTTGGAATCCAGGCTCATGGGCGGCCAGGCGTTTACGCCGCCGCGGTCTCGCCATGATTCGGAGGCCCATGTGGCATTCCCGAACTCGCCCCCTTGTGCCACCGTGTGGAATGTCCACATCGGTTTTCCGCTCCGCGCATCGTAAGCGCGCACATCGCCCGCGGGCCCTTTTGGTTCTCCATCGGGAACTTGCGACCCGCAGATGACGAGGTTCTTGTAAACGATGGGCGGAGAAGTCATCCCCATGCGCCGGTTTGGGTATTTGTCCGCTACGCCTTTTCGCAGGTTGGCCCAACCGCCAACACCGAAGGAATCGTCCGGCTTGCCGGTTTCCGCGATCAAAGAGAACAGGCGTCCGTCCAGAGTCCCGAGAAATACCCGATTTTGCCTGCCATCCGACCACCACGCCGCGCCGCGATTGATGAACAGGTTCGCCGATTCGTTGAGGTCGAGCCAGGGATCGAAGCTCCACAACTCTTTTCCCGTCTCGGGATCGAGCGCAATCACGCGCGAGAATGGCGTCGTCAAGTACATGACGCCATTCACCACAAGCGGTGTAGATTCAAACGTGCTTCGGGTAGGCCATTTTGTGCCGTCGCTGATGTCGCCGGTGTGAAAGATCCAAGCTGGGCGCAGGCGCTGTACGTTGCCGCGGTCGATCTGCTTCAGCGCGGAATATTTCATTCCGCCGGGGTCGCCCGAATGCACCGGCCACTCCTGCGCGGCTGCGAGCACGGCGAAGGCGGCAATCTGAATCGCCAGCCATTGCGTGGAACGAACCAATCGGGAAGATCGGCTAAAAAACGATTTTGGCCGCGGCCTGCAAAATTCTCGGATCGCCCGCGCTGGTGATGCGTCCGAAAGATGCGGTGTTGGCCACTGTTGTTCCCGGTCCATTGAAGTTAACATTATTGAACGCATTGAAGAACTCGAATCGTAGTTGCATCGACACGCGTTCGTACATCTTAACGTTCTTCAATAGACTCATGTCCGTATTGAAGAACCGTGGGCCGCGGAGAATATTCTTGCCTGAATTCCCGAACGTTCCGATCGCGTTCACGGCAAACTTCGATGTGTCGAACCATTTCGAGATCGCTTGAGCGTGCGATCGACCAGAGTCGAGTGTGGCGGCGCCGCCGAGGAAATCGGCTCGATCCCGGCCGACGCCGCTCAAGGAATTATCCACGCCGCTCGTAATCGTCAAGGGGAATCCGGCCTGCCAAAGCGTGTTCGCCGTAAGTTCCCATCCATTGATGACGCGATCGGCAAATCCACCAACGGGCGCTTTGGGAATTTGATAGACTCCCGCCAGCTTGAACAGGTTCGGAATATCGTCGTTCGATACGCCGTGACCGAATTCCCGGTTGTACGGATTTACCCAGCCAAAGTCGTCGCTCGTCTTGGACCACGTGTAATTCGCCAGCAGCGTGAATCCACGGCTGAACCGCTTATCGATGGCGACCTGGAGCGCGTTGTAGTGCGTGTCGTGTCCGTTCGGAATCTGGGTGATGCTGCCCAGGCCGGGATTTAGCCGGCGTGCTTGCGTATTGCTGGTCTTTGAAACATCCGGAATATACGCCGCGGGATTCAGCTCCCGCGAGTTTTGGTAGTAATCCGACGGACCCATGTTAGTTCCCTTGTTGCCGACATAGGCGGCGCGCAGACGGATATCGCTTGCGAGTTGGCGCTCGATGGCGATGTTCCAGGTCGTTACCAGCGGGATCGTCAAATTCCGCGGAAGAGTGCTCGAAAGGGAAACGGGTTGCGGAAAATTCGCGTTCGCGGACGGCGCATTGGTCGCGTACTGGGCCGGGAATGGGTTTGCCACTCCGGCGCTCGCATAAGGGTCTTGAAACCCTACGTTGAGTAGCGTGATCTGCGGGGAAAACGGTGTATTCGTCTGCTGCGTAAAGGAGTCGCTGGAAGGGATGCTGTAGTAATATCCCGCGCCCGCGCGGATGGCAGTCTTGCCGTCGGAAGTCAATCGATACGCCAAGCCGACGCGCGGAGCGAAATTAGCAAGGCTGTTGTTTGTCCCGGCGGCGGGACAACCCGGGTCTGTACCGTAGACAATTCCGAGCGGCGCGTTGGTGAACCTACCCGACTTGACTCCGGGCTCATAGCAGGCCACCTTACCGTATTGTTCTTGATAGGGAAAGAACGGATCCCAACGCAGGCCGACGTTGACCGCCAACCGGGCATTTACTCTCCAGTTATCCTGAGCGTACGAGGAGAACCTGTGGCCGCTCAGATAAGTGTACTCTCCGCCACCCTGTACGAACTGAGTTACCCGGCCTAGGATGAAATCCGCGAGGTTATCGCCGGACAAGTTTCCTGTGAACGAAAAGAAACCGCCCTGGCGATATGTATTGACGATATGTTTGTCGAGAGCCGTGTATTCCACGCCAAGATGGACCTCGTGGGCCCCCTTGATCCAGGTGACATTTTCCCGAAGCGTGTAATCGCCGCGATCGAAGTTGCCCAACCAGTTCGTGTTGGCGGTAAAAGCCCCTCCAATACTCAAATACGATTCAGGCGGCACGCCCGTTGGCTGCACGATGTTTATGCCGATATCCGGCCAGCCGAACTTGGCGGAAGGCGCCGTTCCGCCGATCTGGGCGTTCCAGCTGAACTGAGTGTTGAATAAAAGCGTTGGTTTAAACGTATACGTATCGTTCGCCGCTATGTTGTGAATATGAATGTGCGATCCGTTCGAGTCCGCCTGAAGCAAGTTTGTGGTGAACTTGAACGGAGTGTCTATGAACTTAGTATCGAAATAGCGGCCGCTGATTTGATGGTTACGCACGCTATAGTCGACCTTAGCCAAATATTGGTCGTCGTTCTGAGTCAGGGCCGGCCCCGGGTAACTCACTTGCCGCCCAGGGCCGTTCGGTGTTGGAATGTAGGCCAGGAGCTTCTGAGTAATCGAATTTACGGATGGGAGCTGATTATTCGGATAGGGCGTACCGGTTACGGGATCCTTTAACTGAACTTTCGGAAGCAGGTCCGAAAAATCGCCGGTTCGTTCGGCCGCGGTTGGCACGAAGGAAATCTGGCCCTGCGCGGCGCTACGCAAGCGCGTCCCCTGATACGTGCCGAAGAAAAACAATCTGTTCTTGATAACGGGACCGCCGATTGCGCCGCCGAACTGGTTGCGTTTCACGGTATCGGGCGTGGGCGCGAAGAAGTTGCGGGCATTGACCGCGCCATTCCGAATGAATTCAAATGCATCTCCATGGATCTGGTTGGTCCCCGAGCGCGTGACGATATTGACGACGCCCCCGGCCGCTCCGCCGTACTGAGCGGATAGATTGTCGGCGTCCATGTTAAACTCCTGGACCGCATCCGGATTCGGGAAGGGCAAGTTCATATTCAGATACGTGTCGTTGTGGCCTCCTCCGTCAAGCTGGTAATTGATCTGCCCGGGCCCCGTCCCGTTTACGGCCGCTTGCTGCTCACCCGGATAAACGCCGCCAAAGCAGTTGTAACCGCAGTAACGGGATGTCGTGTTTACGGTTCCAGGAGCCAGATAGACGAGCGCTTGCGTCTGCCGGCCGTTCAGAGGCAAATCCGTGATTTTTTTTTCATCGACGAATTGTCCGCTCGTCGCGTCCCGCGTTTCGACGATTTCCGCGTCGGCGGTAACGGTAACACGATCGCCGACCGCGCCCACCTTCAGGGAAATGGTCTGCGACAAAGCCTGATCCACCGCAAGAGTAATGCCTTCCTGTAGGTAAGTGGCAAATCCGGCCTTCTCCACGCGAAGCAGGTATTGGCCCACTTGAAGAGTGGGAAAGACGAACTGCCCTCTTGATTGGTCCGCATGCCGCGAGAGACGCCGGTTTGCGTATTCTCAACGCGCACGGCGGCGTCCGGGACCGCCGCGCCCGATTGATCGACAACCGTGCCGCCGATGCTGCCGGTCGTGTATTGCGCCGCAACCGGCGAACCGGCGATCAAGAAGACCCATAACAGCGCGGAAATCAGTGCGGAAATCCTGTAGTTGCTATTGTTCATCTCAGTTAGTTCCCCATTCGACCCTAACCAATTTCGAGACGGTATCAAAATTGTGCGCGATTGTCAAACTGCGTGTGTCGCATTGTCGTTAACATGTGATCTGTCCGGTTGAGTAAACAGGTGATCTGTCCGCTTTAACCAAAATGTGGCGAAGCTGGGGTTGTGACAAACCCGAGCTCGATGAACGCCGCGGCAGTGGAGTAGACGATGAAAGTACAGGACGTGATTTTGAAGGCGATGGCGAAGAAGATCAACTGGCTGGAGGCGGCCGAAATCGTTGGAGTTTGCGACCGGACGATGCGCCGAATGCGCGAGCGCTACCAGGAATT
>JBPCKZ010000193.1:0-20845 GCA_051003795.1 Bryobacteraceae bacterium
AAGAGGATCTGCTGGAAGCGTTGAACGTTATTTTTCTGATCGACGCGGAGGGGCGGCTTACCGGCACGGTGCCGCTGGCGCGTCTTTTCCGCGTGGACAACGCCACCCCGCTGCGCCAACTCTCGCCCGGCAATCTTATCCAGACGCATGTGGACGAGAATGAAGACCGCGTCACGGAAGCCTTCGACAAATACAACATCTTCACCATGCCGGTGGTGGATCACCTCGGCCGGCTCGCGGGCGTGATCACCGCCGACGATATCATTTCCGTGCTCAGGCAGAAATAACGGATGCGGCCGCTGTTTCATAACACGACGCTACATCAGCATCCCCGCCCAGTTCGGCATTTCGGCGACCAGTTGCCTGGTGGAAGTGGAATCTCCCAAGGGTGGGAAGCTGCGGCTGGAGTTGAAAGCGATTCGATGATCCTGCTCTCTGGTCTTGAACGGCATACTGCTGCCCTTCGTTCCGATCTTCATGGTGATTCCGATCAACAAGGTGAAGCCGATGAAAGAGTGGGTTAACTCGCCGCTCTACAATCTGGTTGCGCGGGTGACGGTGGGATCGGTATCCGCGGCGTGCGCTAATCTACAAATTGAATGGACGATCAAGAGTTCAAGAAACGAGTGGACGGCGCACTGAACGATCTCTACCGCGCGTTGTCCGATGCGGCGGACGAGTACGGCTTCGAAGCGGATTTCAACGCGGGCGCTTTATCGGTCGAGTTCGAAGATCCGCCGGCAAAATTCGTCGTCAGCCCGAACGCTCCGGTGCGGCAAGTGTGGGTGTCGGCGCTCTCGAAGAGTTATAAGCTCGATTGGGACATCGTCGAGAACTCGTTCGTCCACGGCGAATCCAAAGAGACCGTGAAAGCATTGATGGAGCGGGTGATCGGCAAACAACTGCATAAAGAAGTAGTGCTGTGAGTTAATTCGCGGCCGGGCGTAATCCGAAGTGGTACACGGCGGCCCCGGCCAAAACCGTCGCCAGCGCGGTCAGCGATGGGAGCGGCTGCCAGATCACGCCGTAGCCAACCATCGCAATGCCGACGATTATATAAGCGGCGGGAATCGACGGGAAACAGAAACTCAGTGCGGGGAGCCGCTCCCAATCGGGTCTCTTCCGGAACACAAACAGGGACGCAACCGAAAGCACGGTAAACAGCGTCAGGCTGAATCCGATGTAGTAGAAGAGCTGCGGAAACGGCGTGAGCGTCATCAACATCGCGCACGCGCCTTGGCACAATATCGCAACCACGGGCGTGTGCCATTTCGGATTCACGACGGCAGCCGTCTTGAAGAACGCTCCGTTTTTCGCCATCGCATAATAGACGCGCGGTCCAATCGTCACCATGGCATTGACCGTCGAGGTGATTGCGAGCGCCATCATTGCCGCGAAGACGCCGCCGATCCGCGGGCCGAAAAGGTTCGACGCCGCGAGCGACCCGATCGCCAAGACGCCCTTCATGGATTCGAGCGGAGTCGAATAGATGAAGATCAGATTGAGGCCGAGGTAAAGCGCCGTCACCAGCGCCGTGCCGGCGGCGAGCGCCGCGGGCAGCGTCCTATGCGGCTGCTTCAATTCTTCCGCGACATAGGTAGCCGCATTCCATCCGCTATAGCCGACCATCACCCAAAGAAGGCTGATTACGAACTGCGTGGGTAGCGCCGTTGTGGACGTACGGACCGCATGCTGGGAAAAATGGGACCAATCGCCCGCTCCGAAAACAAAACCGCAGATCACGAAAGCGACGATTACGACCAGCTTGGTTCCCGTCAGGGAATTTTGAATCCGCGCCACCCGCCCGACGCCCAGGCAGTTCAGGATTGTAAACAGCGCGATCAGACCGGATGCCACGAGTTGCGCGCGCCCGAATTTGAAGGCCAATGCTCCCGAGCCGATGGCCCACGCGGCGTTCGCCTGCTTCAACGATGGGAAAAAATAACCCAAGTAGTCGGAGAAGGCCAGCGCCGCGGCAGCGATTGGCGCCGAAAATCCGGCGAAGAAAGACACCCAGCCGGTCATGAATCCCCAGGCCGGTCCATAAGCCCGCGTCAGGTAGACATACTCACCGCCGGAACTCGGGAAGTTGATTCCGAGCTCCGAGTAACTTAACGCGCCGCACAACGCGAATAGCGCGCCGGCAAACCACACCAGCAAAATCAGTTTCGCGCTTCCGAGATCTCCCGCCATGAAACCCGTGGTGGCGAAAATGCCGGTTCCCACCATGTTCGAGACTACCAATGCCGTCGCGCTGACGAAGCCGAGTTGCCGCAGTAGAACAACGGGCCGCTGAATGGAACGCTTACTCGGAGTCTGGAGAGCCAAGTGCTGCCATATTATCATTCATGACCGAAGGAACTGAGCGAATCCGCCGCGCAATGCCGGGTGTGCGATTTGTGGCGGCGGGGCACGCAGACGGTTTTCGGAGAGGGCGGCGCCCGCGCACCCCCGACCGTGCATCCGTCGTCTATATTGCGGGCCGTGGACGCCGAGGCGCGGAGGATTGAAATGGAATTGTTCGTCGCGGATTTGAAAAACGTCGCTCCGTTACTTGGCGATTGAGAATCGAGCGGCGTTCGTCGTCAAACCGACAATGCGGATTGAGTAATGCGCGGGCTCTTAGGATCGGCGGCGGCGCGCGATCAGGCCCAGCCCCAGCAGAGCGCTTGCGAGCAAGATCGAAGAGCTGGGCTCGGGAACAGTCTGGCCGCTCAACGAGAAAGCCGCGTTGAACGGGCCTTGGTGAGTGATGTCGGTACCGATGCGCTCCCAGTCGGGCGCCAGGGATCCCGGACCATCGTTGCGGGTCCAGCTTTGCAGGTCGGCCGTAAAGGGCGTACCCGGGGATGCGATCGGCTTCGCCGCTGAAAGCCACAGGAAGTCGCCTGTGGTTAACCCGACCTCGGGACGGAAGAAGATGTGATCGGCCCCGACGACGAACGGCGTCGTGAACGTGACGTTGAACTGCACCTCCTGACCGGTGACCGCGCCTTCACCGCCGGTAAACTGGTTGGGGAGCGGGTTGATGCCGTTGACGACCGAATTGGCGGCCGTGAAGCTCGGATTGAGCAGCATCGTCGTGAACGTGAGCTGGCCCGCGATATTGCTGTCGCGTGCGTCGAAATTATTGTCCGAGGGCGAATTTACGCGAGTGATGACGCGGCCATCGGGCGGGTTCGTGGAGTCTATAGGAAAGACGTGGTACAGCTCGATTTCGACTTGGGTTACGGAGCTGAGCGATAGGCCCACAGGCAGTAATCCCGTAAAGGTGGCGCTATTGATGATCGTTCCCTGCGCGGTCACGAAGTCGTCGGCCGTCTCGGTTTCGAGCTTGCCCGGGCTCCCGACGCGCGAGGCCGTGGCGATCAAACCGTCGGGATTCCCGGTCGAGAAGGAGAACGTCCCGGCTTGGGCGGTGAAACTCGCGAAACCGCATGACAGAATCGATATAGCGAGCGCGCGGGAGCGCCGGCAACTGCTTCCGCTAAGAAATGCATTCATCTGAAATTCCTCCCAGAAGATTATATCCGCGCAACTGTTCTACGCTGCAAAAATCTTAGAAATAGAGCCGATTCGCTGTGCGAAATCTCACTCGTAGCTTGAGGATAGGTTTCTACCCGACCGCCATAATCCGTACTCCGCCGCGCGGGTCCCGCTCCAAATCAGTAAGTAGCCCGTCCGCCGCTGGCGTCGTAGCACTGGCCCGTTACGAACGAGCAATCGGGGCTGGCGAGGAAATGCACCACAGCCGCGATTTCTTCGGGCGTGCCCGTCCGGCGCATGGGAATGCGTTCAGTCATGTAGCTAACTTGCGCTTCCGTAAGCTGCTCCAGGATCTTCGTGCGGATCACGGCGGGCGCGACGGCGTTAATGCAGATCCCCTCGGTCGCTACTTCCTTCGCAATCGATTTGGTGAAGCCGATCACCGCGGCCTTGGTGGCGGAGTAGCCCGACATATTCGGGTTGCCTTCCTTCCCGGCAATCGACGCGATGTTCACGATCCGTCCGTATCTCCGGCTCCGCATCTCCGGCACCACCGCGCGGCAGAAATTGAAAACCCCGGTAAGATTCACCGCGATGATCTTCTGCCAGTCCTCGTCCGTCTGCTCCCATAAAGGCGCGGCGCGCCCGGCGACTCCGGCATTGTTAACCAGAATGTCGATGCGGGCCGTCCGCTTGACGACAGCCGCAACGGCGTCGCGCACGGAAGTTGGGCTGGTAATATCGACCGGGAGTCCGAATGCGGAACCCCCAATTGAGGAAGCCACGGCGGAGGCGCCGGAGCCATCGAGATCGGCGATCGCGACCGTCGCTCCAGCCGATGCCAGCCGGCGCGCGATCGCTTCCCCGATGCCCGTTGCCGCGCCGGTCACGATCGCGGTCTGGCCCGAAAGATCGAACGGCATGTCAGTCCTCGCGAACGACGTTGACCGTGATCTCGGTCGATACGTCCCGATGCAATCGGACCGCGACTTTGTGCTCGCCCAGTGTCTTGATCGGCTCTTCGAGCATAATCTTGCGCCGGTCGATCGTGAAGTTCTGAGCGGCCAATCCATCGGCCACATCCTTCACCGTGACCGAACCGAAGAGCTGGTCGTTCTCGCCGGCCTTCTGCCGGATGGTCACCACCGTCCCCTGAAGCATCTTGGCCAAATCTTCCGATTCGGTCTTCTGCTTCGCTTCGCGCCGCAGATGCGCCTGGCGCTCCTGTTCCACGATTTTGCGATTGGATTCGGTGGCGGCCACCGCTTTCCGGCGCGGCAGAAGGAAATTGCGCGCATAGCCGTCGGCGACCTTCACCAGATCGCCGCGGTTCCCCAACTTCTCGATTTCTTCTCTGAGTATGACTTCCATGGGTCCCCTTTACTCCACCGGTTTACACCGCCGACGCGAACGGGAGCAGCGCGATATTCCGCGCCTTCTTAATGGCATCGCTCAGGCGCCGCTGATGCGGGGCGCATACGCCGGAAATACGGCGCGGCACGATCTTCCCGCGCTCGGCGATGAAAGCGTTCAACAGCCGCAGGTCCTTGTAATTGACGTCGTCGATCTTCTCGACGCAAAACCGGCAAACCTTTTTGCGGCGGAAATACTGCTTCTTCGATGTCGCGACGGCCTTATCCCCGCCGGTGGGTCGCTGTCCCGCGCTGCCGGGCCGGCTGCTGGGCGCACTCCTTGTTTCAGGCGTCTTCTCTCCGGGCAATCTTTCTCCGTTCATATTCTATGTCACCGGATTGCCGGGCAATCCCGGCATCCCCGGCGCTCCCGATCCGGCTTCTCCCAACATCTGTTGCGCAACGGACGGTTGCGGCGCCGCCGGCGCGGCTGTCGCCTTACGATGCGCCCGCTTGTCGCGGTCCTTCTTGCGCTTGTCGAGGCGCTTGAGCGTCTCATCGATGCGCACGGTCAGGAACTTGATGACGAAGTCCGACACGCGCAACCGGCGTTCGAACTCCTTGACGGTTTCCGCGCTCGACGTGAACTGCATCAGCACGTAAGCCCCGTCTTTAAACTTGTCGACCCGGTAAGCCAACCGGCGCTTGCCCCACTTTTCGACTTTATCCACCGTACCGCCCGCGTGGGTGACCACGCCAGTCATCTGTTCGACGAAATGGTCGGTCTCCTCCTCGGTGGTCTCCGGTTTTAAGATGAACAGCTCTTCGTAAATCCTCATTCTTCCTCGATGGTTAAGCCTGGGGCGCGACGATTGTATTTCGTCATGGACTTTTCGACGCCCTCGGCGATTATGGACTCCACTGCTTCTGCCCCGAGGCTTAACAGGTCGTCCACTTCCTGCAACTGCGAGCGCTTGAACGGCGCCAACACAAACTCCACTCCACTACTTAACGGACGCCCTGGATGAATCCCGAGGCGCACTCTTGCAAAATTCCGCGTTCCCAAACTCGCCGTCACGGATTTGACTCCGTTATGACTGCCGGGCGACCCTTTCGGACGCACCCGGACGCTCGGCCACGGTAGATCCAGATCGTCATAGACCAGAATCACGTCCGCGGCGCTCACTTCATGCTTCTCCATCAGCGGCTTCAAGGAAGTCCCGCTCAAATTCATAAAAGTTTGCGGCTTGGCGAGACATACCGGCTTTCCAGCGATCTCGCCAAACCCGATCAGCGCATTCGAATCCTTACGGCTAATCCGAATGCGGTTGCGTTCCCCGAGCAGGTCCACCACGCGGAACCCCAGGTTATGCGGCGTATCCGCATACTCGTCGCCGGGATTGCCCAGTCCCGCCACCAGAAACATCCAAAATTACTTCTTCTTGGCCTTCGCATCGGCCGCCGGCGCCGCCTCTTCTTCCTTCTTGCCCTTCTTGGCTACTTCGGGCTCGGCCACGACGGGCGCGACGGCTTCGACAACGGCGGGCTCTTCGACCACGCGGATCGAAACCACATGCGCGATCACCGCATCGGCGGGGCTCAATAGCTTCGTCGAGCCAACCAACGGAATATCGCCGGCGCGTTTGCTCTGTCCGATCATCAACTCGCTAACATCGACGATAAAGTTTTGAGGTATCTCATCCGGAACGCACTCTATTTCCACCGAGCGGGTGACGATCTCGAGCAGTCCGCCTTGCAGCTTGATGCCTTTCGCTTCGCCCTCGGTAACAACTGGCACCGCGACCTTGATGCGCTTATTTAGATCGATCCGTTTCAGATCCACATGCAGTAGATTGCTCTTGACCGGATCGTACTGCTCATCGACCACCATCACCGGCGTGTTTTCGCCGCCGTCGATATCGACATTGAAAATCGTGTTGTGGCCGGTCTTGCTGCGCAAAATCTGCAAAATGTGCTTGGGATTCACGGCGATGGACACCGGATCCTGAAACGCTCCGTACACCACGCCCGGAACCATGCCGCGCATGCGCGTGCGGCGGGCCTCGTTCTTGCCCCGGGACCCGCGAATTTCGGCGGCGACTACTGTATCCGTTCTCATTCTTTCTCCAAATCAAATAAACAAAATGCTGACCGACGTCTCTTCGTGAATCGATTGCACCGCGCGCGCCAGCAGCGGCGCGATCGACAAAACCCGAATCTTCTTGCAACTCTTCGCTCTATCCGTAAGCGGAATCGAATTCGAAAAAATCACTTGCTCGATGGCCGATCGCTCAATTCTCTCGACCGCCGGGCCCGACAGCACCGCGTGCGTGGCACAAGCCGAAACACTTGCCGCTCCCCGCTCCAGCAACGCCTCCGTTCCCTTCACCAAAGTACCCCCGGTATCGATCAGATCGTCCACAATCAAGCAATTCTTGCCGTTCACATCGCCTATCACGTTCATCACTTCGGCCACGTTGGCCTCTTCCCGCCGCTTATCGATAAACGCCAGCGGGGCATTCAATCGCTTCGCCACAGACCTTGCGCGCTCCACCCCTCCGGCATCGGGCGAAACGATGGTGAGGTCGGGTGTATCGATCGGCTTAAAATGGTCGATCACCACCGGCCGGAAGAACAGATGATCGACCGGAATGTCGAAAAATCCCTGGATCTGCGATGCGTGCAAATCGACCGCCATGAGGCGGTTCGATCCAGCCGTTTCCAACAGGCTCGCGACCAATTTCGCCGAAATCGGAACACGCGGCTTGTCCTTACGATCCTGACGGCCGTAACCATAATAGGGTAACACCGTCGTAATGCGCTCCGCCGAAGACCGCTTCAGGGCGTCGATTATGCAGAGCAACTCCATCAGGTGATGGTCGACGGGCGTGCAGGTGGGCTGGACCACGAAAACATCCGCGCCGCGAACGTTTTCCTTGATCTGGATATTATTTTCGCCATCCGAAAATTGCCCGATCTTCGCCATCCCCAACTCGATGCCGAGATGCCGGCACATCTCTTCGGCAAGCGCGCGGTTAGCGGATCCGGTGAAAACCTTGATGCGGTCGGGGTTCATTGCGCGTATCGGCTTCGGGGCGGCCATAGATCACCTTGAATATGTGGTCTTAGCCGCCGCAGCCACAGAGATCGGTAGCTTGTGCGGCTCACCAGCGAGATGGGGTAGATTGTTTCCTCTTTGAAAGACTCTAATGCACGGGAAATTTGGTCCCGCGATTGAAAAATTCCGAACAGAGCGGACCCGCTACCGGTCATCATGGCCGGCTTCGCTCCCAATTCGAGCAACCGCGATTTCAAGAGTTTCAAGCCCGGATGCCGCTCGAAAACGACCTCTTCGAAATCGTTTTCGCTTCGGCCTCGATCCCCCTGCCACGTCTCCGACTGGAAACTAACCAGTTTATTTTGTTGCGAATGTGTTGTCAATCGCCCGGTCAGCGCGTTGTAGGCGTCGGCTGTTGAAACGTGGATATCGGGTGCGATGAGAACCCCGCGCGCCGGTTTTCGATCGGGCAAGGGATAAAGTTCCTCTCCACGCCCGAGGCCGACGGCCGTCCCGCCCAGCAGGAAGAACGCGACGTCGCTGCCCAACTCCGACGCGAGCGCGAGCAGGCGGTCGAGCGAAATGCCGCGCCCCGCGAGCACCGGGAGCGCGAGCAGGACGGCGGCCGCGTCCGAAGAGCCGCCGCCCAATCCCGCGCCCATCGGGATGCGCTTGTGGAGCGCGAATTCGACGGCGCCGGTGAGGTTCATTTCAGCAAGGCAAGAGCGGGCGGCGCGTTCGACCAGGTTATCGGCTATTTGGATACTGCCATCGAGCGAGACGGAAGTTTCGCTCGATGGCGTGAAGCGGATTTGAAGCTCGTCCGAAAGCGAGATCGTTTGAAAGATGCCGCGGAGTTCATGGAACCGATCGGGCCGCCGATGGAGAATGCGGAGGCTGAGATTGATCTTGGCGAACGCGCGAACCGTTGTTTCCCTTGTGGTCGCCACATCATTTGTCGTACTGCAACAGCGAAAAGACGTCATGGCCCCCCAGCTTCCGCCGGCCATTCAAGAACGTCAACTCGACCACGAAGCCCAGCCCCGCCACGCTTCCGCCCAGCTCCTCAACCATCTTCGTCACCGCGCCCGCCGTGCCGCCGGTCGCGAGCAAATCGTCGACAATCAGGACGCGGCACCCGCGAACGATCGCATCCTTATGCATCTCGAGCGTGTCCGTGCCGTATTCGAGTTCGTACGCGACGCTCGCGCACTCGGCCGGCAATTTCCTGGGCTTGCGAACCGGCACGAACCCCGCGCCCAACGCATAGGCCAACGCCGGAGCGAAGATGAAGCCGCGCGCCTCGATCCCGAGCACGATGTCCACGCCCGAGCCTTCGTAATGCGATTTCAACCCATCGATCGCGCCGCGCAACCCGGCCTTATCCTTCAGCAGCGTCGTGATGTCGTAAAACAAGATGCCCGGTTTCGGAAAATCCGGAATCTCGCGGATCAGTTTCTTCAAATCGTCCATCAACCCTCTATTTCGAAATTGTCGTATCTTCGCACGGCGGCCTCGCGTTCATCGACTCCGCGCACTTCGGCGAATTGCGGACCCTGGCGCAACCGCCCCGCCAATTGGGATAACTGCCGCTCCGTTCCCACGGCATAGACAAATACGCATCCATCCGCTTCGTTGCGAACATAACCGCCGATCCCAAGCTGGTCCGCCGCCTTCTTAACGAACCAGCGGAAGCCGACGCCCTGGACCTGCCCGCGCACGATAAATTCCCGCGCCATCGGAACGCCATCGTAACACGACCGCGCATAATCCCACCAAGGCGCAGAGCCACACGAACCAATCGCCATGCCGCGTGTAAGCGGTCGTCCCGTTCACGTATCCGTAATTCACTCGCGTGGCGATCTCCTCATATGAGGGCGCAACACTCCGCAACCGTCCCGCCGGATCGATCGAAGCGGTGATTCCGTTATTGGTCGCGCGCAAAATCCAGCGGCGGTTTTCCGCGGCGCGCATCCGTACAATCCGCAAATGCTGCTCGCGGGCCGCGCTTTTTCCAAACCAGCTATCGTTTGAAATGTTAAACAAGACCTCGGCCCCATTTGCGGCGAACTGCCGGATGAAATTGGGAAACACCGATTCATAACAGATGAAAGTTCCGATCCGGTGCGCGCCGGCCGAGGAAACCACTACGCGCGCGCCTGGACGGAAGTCGCCCGCCTCGGTTGAAATCTTGCGCGTCACGCCGCCCAGCGGCCAGGGAACAAATTCGCCGAAAGGGACAAGGTTCACTTTGTCGTAGCGGCTCACCGTTTCGCCCGACGGCGAGATGAGCAGCGCGGAATTCAAGATCGCCCCGTCCGGCGCATGGCCGACGACGCCCAGCAAGAAGCTTGCCTTGGTCGCGGCCGCAAGCCCCGCCGCGAAGCGCTTCAGATCGGGATCGTTATCGTATAGCGGAGCGGGCACTTCAGGCCACACCAGCATATCGATCGGTTTCTTGTCCTTCAACGTCGCGCCGGTCGAAAGCAGCGTGAGCCGTTGCTCCATGCGCGCGAACGATTGAGGCGTCCATTGCTCGTCGTCGGCAATATCGGGCTGGACCAGAACGGCCGTGGCACTGCCTCGTTCAGGATCGGGCAGCTTGGGTAGAAGAGCGAGCGGCGGCAGCAACAAAACCCAAGCTAATTGCGGGCGCGGACGACGCAGGATCGCCAGAACCAACACGGCCGCCGTCAACGCGAAGATGAACGAAATTCCGTACACTCCGGTGTACGGCGCCAGGCGCATTGGCAGGCTCATGTCCGCGCCCGCGTTGCCGAGCGCGAGCCAGGCGAATCCCAGGGGGCCGTGCGTCGCTTCAATCGCCACCCATAACGCGGCGACCGCGGGAGCGGCCCACGCCCGCCGCATGGCAATTCCCGCGAGCAGCGCGAACACGCCCATTTGCAGCGCTTTCGCAAGGCAGAAGAGCAGGAACACGGTCCAACCCGCGGCTGCTCCCATGCCGCCATGAACGGAAAGGACGAACTGAATCCAGTAGCAGACGCCGAACCAGTAGACGACGCCCGCGCCGTAACCCAGGAGAAATCGCCGGAGCGGGCGGCCTTCGCGCAACGCGGCAAACAGAAGCGGCGCAAGGGCCACGGGAGCGAGCCAGGCGAGGTTCGCGCGCGGGAATGTCAGGATGAGCAGCGCCGCCGTCAGCAGCGCGAGAAGTGGATCGAGCGATTTAACGCCGAGGCGGGTTATGGTTTCCGTTCCCGGATCGCCTCTTCGCGAAATTCACCTTCGTAAATCTCCTTCATTCGGCGTAGGAATTCCGCTTCCCGCGAACTTAGTGTTGAAGACGGTGAAGGACCCGGGCCGTCTGGGAACAGCTTCTTGCGTGTTTGGGGAATGAATAGCCCGGTCAAGAGGGCGAGTCCGATTGAGCCAAAGACTGTCGTTATCGAAGACCATCTCCTAACTTCAGATGTCAAGGCGGCAAGATTATCGTTCGTGACTTTTGCCGAAGCCTTTAACTCATCCAGAGCTTTGCCGTGCGCCTCAATTTTCGCCTCAATAGATCCGAGACGATACCCCAGATCCGAAGAACTCACGGGGATGTTGCTACCCGAGCTATGCTGAGCAAGCGCCGGAACGCTTAACGCGATAAGTGCGAGGGACCGCCACACACAGTCCAGAATATCATTCGGAACTACGAAGCTTGTTCGCTCACCCGATCGGCCATATAGGAGCTTCGCACCAGCGGCCCGCTGAACACCATCTTGAAGCCGAGCGATAGCCCGAAATCCCGGTATTCGTCAAACCGCGCCGGCGTCACATACTCTTTCACTGCCAGATTGCGGCGCGTGGGCTGAAGGTATTGACCGATGGTCGCGACATCCACGTCGCGGGCGCGCAAATCGCGGAGCAACTCCAGCACCTCGCCGCCCGATTCTCCGAGGCCCAGCATGAAACCCGATTTCGTCAACACTTCCGGCCGGTGCGCCCGCGCGAATTCCAGAACGTCGAGCGATTGCCCATACTCGGCCTGCGGACGCACGCGCCGGTACAAGCGCGGGACCGTTTCCATGTTGTGATTGAAAACGTCCGGCCTGGCATCGAGAACGCGAGCGACCGCTTCGGTGTCGCCACAAAAATCGGGCGTGAGCACCTCCACGCGAGCCGCCGGCAAAGCCTGCTTCACCTCGCGTACCGTCCGGGCGAAGTGATGCGATCCGCCATCGTCCAGATCGTCGCGATTCACGCTCGTGATCACCACGTAGCGCAACCCCATCGCCGCCGCCATGCGGGCAACATTGGCCGGCTCGGCGGGATCGAGCCGCATATCCTGTTTCGCAGGATGCCCTTTCGGCACGGAACAAAACCCGCAGCCGCGCGTGCAAAGATTGCCCAAAATCATGAACGTCGCCGCGCCGCGATGGAAGCATTCGTGAATATTCGGGCAGCGCGCCGATTCGCACACCGTGTGCAGATTCAGCCGGCGCAGATCCGTCTTGAGGCGGTTCAGCGATTCGAAATGCGTTGCGCCCTTGCGCGCCCATTCGGGCAGCCGCGGCGACGCCTGAATCTGGACAAAAAGATCGCTCATTTCTTCCAGTTTACGGGAACTACCGCGCAGGGCCGCTCCCCGACGAACTTGACCAGGTTCTCGGCAAGCACGTAGCTTTTCCGCGTGAGCGCGCCACCCTCCGTTTCCACGCACAGCGAAAATCCGGGCTTGTCGTTCACGCGCTCCAACTGTACGGGGTAGAAGCCGACGAGCTTGCGTTCCCGCAGCGCCGTTTCGTATCGATGATGGTGCAGGCTCCAGATAAACACCCGGAAGCCGTCGAAATCGTAGGGCGCGAGGCTCTTCTCGACAGTCGTCCAAAGCCAAATATCCTTGACCTTATCGCCGTCGCGGATTTTATCAAGCGAGAAGTAGGAAGTAATGCGCCGGCCTTCGGCGTACTGCGCCACCTCGTCGGGAATCGCCATATATAGCCGCCGTGTGAGCACCCAGCCACTCTGCCCGATCGCGGTGCGAACGAGCGTCCAATCGTCGTTTGCGGTCGGTTCGGGTTCGCGCGCTTCGGCTTTGCGCGGCTCGGCGGCCGTTTGCATCCAATCCGCGGGCGGCGGCGGAGGTGGCGGGACCGGCGGAGCGGCGACGCGCGCGGCACTCTTGCCATTGGCGGCTTTTTGGGCCGGCCTTTTGGGAATTTTGGGAGACGGCGGAAGAATCGGCTTCCGAACCGGCGCCAACCGCGGGACCACCTGGTGGCCGATCACATCCACCTTCTCGCCTTCCTTCACTTGCAGATAGCTAGGCGAAAAGCGCTGCGGCTCGGTGTGGATACTTAGCGTCTCATTGGCGGTTGCCTGTCCTTGCGACGGCAAATTCTTCGCATCGGCCGAGAGCTGCTTCAGTTCGCCGATATCGTTCGCGCGCATCAACGCCCGCTCGTCGGTCCATCCCTCAATGCCTTTGCCGGTCCGCACTTTGAAGAACCGGCGGCGCCGCTGAATAATCTGCAGCCGGTCGCCGTGGCGAACGGTGGCCACCGCGGCCGATTTCGGCGCAATTTCCTGGCGGATGGTGAGCGTGGCTGGTCCAACGTAGGCTTCTCCAATGGCGGGTTCCTGGTCGGACGACTGGCATCCCGCCATTGCGATCAGAAGGAGAGCCAGCCACCCGGCGGGGAGTCGGTGCTTCATTCGGTAAGAGGCGGAGGCGTCTCTTTCTATTTGAACAGCACAGATGTACCTTCGGCTCCCGGAGCTAAAATAGAGGTTCTGCCCCAATAACACTTCATGTGGATCGTCCGGCTTGCACTTGGCCGCCCTTATACTTTCGTGGTCATGGCTATCCTCATAGCCATCCTGGGCGGGACGGCAATCGTCACCATGCCCGTCGATATTTTCCCGTATATCGATATTCCCATCGTAAGCGTCTTGTGGGTCTACTCGGGCCTGTCGCCCGAGGAGATGGAAAAACGCGTAACGACGAATTTCGAACGCAGCCTCACTTCGAACGTCAACGATATCGAGCACATCGAATCGCAAGCGTACAACGGCTATGCGGTCGTGCGAATTTACTTCCATCCGAACGTCAAGGTGGATATGGCGGTTGCCCAAGTAACGGCCACGATGCAGACCGCGCTTCGGCAAATGCCGCCGGGAATGTTCCCCGCGAACGTCCTCAAGTACGATGCGGCAAGCGTCCCGATCCTGCAGCTTGGGCTTTCGAGCAAAACTCTTCGCGAGCAAGAGATTTTCGATATCGGCAACAACTTTATTCGCACCCCGCTCGGCACCGTGCAGGGCGCGTCCGTTTCGTATCCGTTCGGCGGAAAACAGCGGGCCGTAATGGTGGACTTGAACCCGGACGAACTTTACGCCAAGCAGCTTTCGCCCATCGACGTCTCGAACGCCTTGAACCTGCAGAACCTGATCCTTCCCGCGGGCACGGCGAAGATGGCCGAGACCGAGTATCCCATCCGGGTGAACAGCAGCCCGATCCTCCTGAACGACTTAAACAATCTGCCCATCAAAACCGTGAACGGCGCCACCGTCTATATCAAAGATGTGGCGCAGGTCCATGATGGCTTTCAGGTGCAGAACAACATTGTTCGCACCAATGGAGCGCGCGGCGTTTTGATCACGATCACGAGGAACGGCAAAGCCTCCACCCTGTCCATAGTCAATGCCGTCAAAGCGGCTCTGCCGCGGATTCTCGCCAACGTTTCTCCGGATCTGAAAGTGGTCGCGCTCGGGGATCAATCGGTCTTCGTGCGAGCCTCCATTCAAGGCGTGCTGCGGGAAGCTTTGATTGCCGCGGGGCTGACCGGCACGATGATCCTGCTGTTCCTTGGAAGTTGGCGCAGCACCCTGATCGTCTGCATTTCCATTCCGCTCTCGATTCTCACTTCCCTCTGCCTCCTCAGCATTCTGGGCGAGACGATCAACGTGATGACGCTTGGCGGCCTAGCGCTCGCCGTCGGCATCCTTGTCGACGATGCCACGGTCGAAATCGAAAACACGCATCGAAACATCGCCATGCGGAAGCCACTGATCCGCGCGGTGCTCGATGGTGCATCGCAGATCGCGGTACCGACCTTGGTCGCCACCCTTTCAATTTGCATTGTGTTCGTCCCCGTGTTGCTGCTGACCGGAACGGCAAGATTTCTGTTTACGCCCCTCGCGATGGCGGTAGTCTTCGCCATGCTCGCGTCCTATTTGCTTTCCCGTACTCTGGTCCCGACGATGATGAATTATCTTCTTCAATCGGAGATCGAGATGTACCAGGAAGGTGGAGAGGAAAATCACGCCAAAGGGATGTTCTGGAGCGCCCACCACTTATTCAACCAGGCGTTCGAAAAACTGCGGTTCCGCTACATCGGCTTGCTCGATTGGTCGTTGCGGCATCGCGCGCCGGTCCTCGCGGCGTTCATGGCGATCTCGATCGCATCCCTCGGTCTGGCCTGGCTGGTGGGCGAGGATTTCTTCCCCGATGTGGATTCCGGCCAGATGCGGCTGCATGCGCGCGGACCAGCCGGCACGCGCATCGAAGAGACCGAGCGACGGTTCGCGGCGATCGAGCGCGAAATCCGCGAGGTTATCCCCGCGGGTCAAATCGACATGCTCATCGACAATATCGGCATACCGAACAGTTGGCCGGCCATCGCCCAGGGCGACATTCCCACCATTTCGAGCGCGGACGGCGAAATCCAGATTTCGCTCAACAAGGAAAGACGCGGCGCGCATTCGACGCGCGATTACGAAGTGCTGCTTCGAAAACGCCTGCGCGAGAGATTCCTGGACATGACCTTTTTCTTTCAGCCGGCCAACATCACCAGCCAGATTTTAAATTTCGGCATCCCGGCGCCCATCGATCTGCAAGTGGTCGGTCGCAACGCGGAGGCTAATTACGTAATCGCCAAACGGCTGGCCGCGAAGATCGCGAACATCCCGGGCGCCGCCGATGTTCATGTTCACCAGGTGGCGGCCCAGCCGGAAATCCGTCTCAACGTGGACCGCGTGAAGGCGTCTCAATTGGGCTTGACGCAGCGCGACGTGACCAGCAGCATGCTGATTTCCCTCACCGGCAGCGGCACCGTTGCTCCGAATTACTGGATGAACTGGGCAAACGGAATCAATTACAGCATCGGCGTGCAAACCCCTCAATACCGCATCGATTCGATGGACGCTCTGTTGCGCACCCCGATATCGGTATCGACTAGCGTCGTTAACAGCACGACGGCGGGCTCGCAAGCCGGCGAATCGGCCGCCGGGAACGGTTCCATCGGCGCCTCGCCGAGCGGCTCCTCGCAGGCTTACGGAAATCCCGGAGCGATGCCGGGCAGCACGCAGCTTCTCTCCAATTTGGTTTCGGTGGAGCGCACTTACACCCCGGTGATCGTCAATCACTATAATGTTTGGCCGGTGTTCGACGTATACGCGAACGTGGACCGGCGCGATTTGGGTGGCGTCGGGGCGGACGTGGAAAAGATCATGCGCCAGGAAGAGCCGCATTTGCCGCGCGGCACGACATTCGAATTGCGCGGACAGATCGCGACCATGCAATCGTCTTTCTTCCGTTTGGGATTGGGCATGATATTCGCGGTGATTCTGGTGTATCTGCTTATGACCGTGAATTTCCAGTCCTGGCTCGATCCGTTCATTATCCTGACAGCCTTGCCGGGCGCGATGGCTGGAATCTTATGGATGCTGTTCGTCACGGGGACCACGTTGAGCGTGCCGTCGTTGATGGGCGCGATCATGTGCATTGGCGTTGCGACGGCGAACAGCATCCTGATGGTCACCTTCGCCAATGACGAAAGAGCGACCGTGCCGTCCGCGCGGGAGGCGATGCTTTCCGCCGGTTACGCCCGGGTGCGTCCGGTGCTGATGACCGCAACGGCGATGATTCTCGGGATGCTTCCCATGTCGCTTGGCCTGGGGGAGGGCGGGGAACAGAATGCGCCACTCGGCCGTGCCGTGATCGGAGGCCTGATGTTCGCCACGGTCGCGACGCTGTTCGTGGTGCCGATTATCTATAGCTATTTGCGAACCAAAGTTCCCGTGGACCACGAGCTCAAATTGGAAGGCGCGCGGTGATGCGGGATCTGGAAGCCGGCATCGAAGAAGAGCGGTTACGGAAGGAGAATCAAGAACTCAAGCGGCGCCTCCAGGAGCCGAACGGCTCCGCGGCATCGCATACGGGCATCCCCGTAAAGGTGTGGCGCCCGTCCGCGATCACGATTTGGGCGATTGTTTTCGGGGTGGCTGTCCTGATCGCAGCGGCATTTTTCGCGGGCTATATTCCGCTGCAAAAACGAAGGTCGTTGATTCTGGGCGAGTCTCGGGAACAAGAGATTGCCCTTCCGCGGGTGGACGTAATCCAGGTGGGGCGTTCCTCCCACAAGAGCGAGCTGGAACTGCCGGGCAACATCCAGGCCATCGCCGAAGCGCCCATCCTCGCCCGCGCCGACGGATATGTACTGCACCGCATGGCGGATATCGGCGATCGGGTCAAAGCCGGGGCGCCATTAGCCGAAATCGAAGCGCCCGAGATGGAGGCGCAGGTTCAGCAGGCGAAGGCAACCTTGCAGCAGGCGCGGGCGGCCGTGGATCAAGCCGTAGCCAATTACGAGCAGGGCAAATCCGATATGGAACTGGCCCGCATCACGGCGCAGCGTTGGAACACGCTTGCCGGCAGAGGCATCGTTTCGAAGCAGGAGAACGACCAATATCAGGCTCAACTCCAATCGAGGACCGCAAGCGTGCAAGCGCTCGAGAAAGCCATCGCCGCGCAACGCGACACGGTAGCCGCCGCGCAGGCCAACGTGGCGCGGCTCGAAAGAATGCAGAGCTATCTGCTGGTGAAGGCGCCATTCAGCGGAGTGATCACGCTGCGCAATGTGGATGCCGGCACGCTGGTTACGGCAGGCGCCACTCTGCTGTTCCGGATCGCGCAGACAGGTACGCTCCGGGTTTACGTGAACGTGCCGCAATCGAATTCCAGTTCCATCCGGCCGGGCCAAACCGCGCGCTTGAGCGTCTCGAACCTGCCCGGACGCTCGTTCACGGGCACGGTCGCGCGAACGGCGAACTCGCTCGATCCCACCAGCCGCACGCTGCTCGTGGAACTTCGGGTGCCAAACCCGGACGGCGCGCTCGTCCCCGGCATGTACGCCCAGGTCGACCTGAGCAGCAACCGCGCGGACCCTCCGCTGCTCATCCCGAGCGATGCCCTGGTGGTGGGAGTCGCGGGCTCGAGCGTCGCCGTTGTCCGCCCGGACCATACCGTGCATCTTCAGAAGATCGAAGTCGGGCGGGATTACGGCGATCGCCTGGAGGTCGCCAGTGGACTGCGGGAAGGCGATACGATTATTCCGAACCCCGGCGACGTCGCGCGGGAAGGCATGAAAGTCGACCCCGTCCCGGCGATCATGGGAAAGTGAGGGGACATGACTACTGAAGACGCTATTTCGCATCTGAATCGGCTGATTGAAACTTCGAAGAGCGGTGAATTGGGTTACCATACCGCCGCCGCGAACGTCCACAATACTCAGCTCGAAACTATTTTCAACGACTACGCGAAACAACGCGCGGGCTTCGCGCGTCAGTTGCAGGCCGAAGTGGAGCGCTTGGGCGGGACCTCAACCGATTCGGGTACGTTGGGAGCGGCGGTCCATCGCGGCTGGATGGACGTGAAGTCCGCCGTGACGGGCGGCGACGGAGCGGCGATGGTAGCGGCCTGCGAGACCGGCGAGGATCACGCCGCCGCGGAGTTCGAACGGGTAGTGAATCTGGACATCCCCGGACAGACGAGATCGATCGTCGAGAAGCAGTGGGAGAAGATCAAGGAAGCTCACGCGCGCCTGTTGCGGCTGAAAGAGGAAACCAGCGGCGCGGATTATCGGAAAACCGATTAGCGATTCGGATCGACCCGGTTGGCGATTATCAAACCAGTTCCTAGCCAAAAATATTTGAAATTTTGAAACCACCGGTCATCTGTCCTACGATCTTGTTGTCGAGACGAGAGCGAGGGATGGAGGACGTCCGATGGAGACATTCACAAAGCTGTTTGGCAGCCTGCTGGTTTTTGTATACGACTGTTTTGACCGGATGGTCATTAATGGCGATCTGACCGGCCTGTCGCGGCCGGAACACGTGGTTCATTTTTTCCGGGTCGGGGGCTTTTTTAACTATCGACGAAATAACATATTTTGTCGAGAGAGTTTAACACCGAAGGGTCCGACAGCCCTGGAGACAGCACTGCAATTTGTGCTTTATTCTGGTGAGAGGATGAACAAAACGGTGGGGCTGCTGTCATCGTTGGCGCTGCTTTTGATTCTGGCGGGAATGTGGTTCCTGCGCGATCGTCATCTCACCGACGGCACACCGTCGCCCTGCGGCGACCCTGAAGGACCGCGCCCCAAAATAGACTTCCGCCAGTTCGAAACCAACTACACAGGGTATTCCATCTCACTTGAAGGCGAACTCACCGGCAAGGGCAAACTGAGCGGGAAGATCGAGCCGGCGGCCCTGCAGAAACTATCGGAATCGCTTCAGAGCGGACAGGAATTCCGGAAGGCACTCGTTGCGGGATACAATTCCTGCGCCGTCACGCGGTCTGCATATCTGTCAGCCGTTTTGCGCTTCCAGTCGCTGGACGGTATTGCACGTCGGATTGATGCGCTTGCCGGAAAAGCTTCACTCAGTTCAAAAGAGGACAGTACGCTCGTGACGCTGGTGGACGAATACTCCGCAATGTCACAACATCTGGGAGCAAACGCCAAATGATGCGGATTTTGATGCTGTTTTTCACTGGCGGCCTGCTTATCCTGAGTGGCCGAACCTGTCCGGGAGACGGCGAGCATGGCGAGATCGACGTCCGGCAGCTTCAAATTCAGTATTCCGGAGTTTCGGCGCGTGCAACTTTGGAAGCACTGGCGAAACTCGGACTGGATGTCAGGACGGTTCAAACGGCGACGCAGGAAACTCAGAAGCTGAATCAGTATCTACAGGCTCTTGCGGCCGGCTTCAATAGTTGCGCCATCTCGAAGGCGCAGTATTTCGAGGCCACACAGCTCATCCTGCCACAAACAAAACAGGATGCAGTCCTGATAGAAGCCGTCCGGAATGAACTGGCCGCCGGCAGGAAGGTGGCGGAAGGTCGTCTGAATGCCCTGATACATAGTTATCTCAGCAATCTGAAGGAACTGGCCGCCGCAACAGGTTCAAAGGCCGATGCCGCGCGTATCGAAGCGGAAATACAAGCCGGCTTTGGCGAGGTGAACCAGAAACTGGATGCCGTGTTGGATCGCCTGCCAAAACCAGAGGAGGTAAGCACAGAAATCGACCGCAAGCTTAACGCAAAAAAGGATGAGGCAAAGACGGCATATGCACAGGGCTATCAACTCATCAGCAAATATCAATTCGCTGAGGCAGTGCCTTATTTTCGCCGCGCTGCGGCTGTTGTAAAGTTACCAGAGTTTTTTTTCGGCATGGCCACGGCTCTATGGCAAGTGCCAGATTTAACCGGAGCCGAAATAGCCGTTCACGATGGTCTTGCGCTTCTCCTTCAAGAACCCGATCAAACGCTCGATGCGAATCTTAGTGGTCTATTGGGTCTGATTCTGACGGACAGAGGCGACCTCGCCGGCGCACAGCGCCAGACCGAACGCGCCCTCCAGATCGATGAGAAGGTCTTCGGACCCGATCACCCGAACGTAGCCACCAGCGCCAACAATCTCGGTCTGATTCTGAAGGACAGAGGCGACCTCGCCGGCGCACAGCGCCAGACCGAACGCGCCCTCCAGATCGATGAGAAGGTCTTCGGACCCGATCACCCGAAGGTAGCCATCAGCGCCAGCAATCTCGGTCAGATTCTGATGGACAGAGGCGACCTCGCCGGCGCACGACGCCAGATGGAACGCGCTCTCCGGATTTTTCAAAACACGTATGGCTTGGAGGATCCACGCACTATCAATGC
>JBPCKZ010000194.1:0-58036 GCA_051003795.1 Bryobacteraceae bacterium
TCGCGCCCCGGGCTGGGCCGCCTGCGCGGCGTTCCTCATGGGCCACCAAACAAAACAATCACCGATGCCTACCTGCTGGGTATGGCCGTCCGGCATAATGGCCGGCTCGCAACATTCCATAAATCGATCCCCGTGAAAGCAATCGTGGGAGCAAGACCCGCTCATCTGGAATGGATCGCAACCGATCGCAACCGGGCGCGCGCATTGACGCCGTCATCGACGTGACCTTTTCAGGAGGCCGCCCTAATGTTCCCGCGGCATCTCCGGCAAAGAATAAATCGAGTCCAGCACTTTCTCCAGCAATTCGTCCGTCTGGCTCACCATCGACTTCAGGCTTTCAACGGAACGGGACTGCTCGGCAAATCGGTCGTCGAGCGCCGTCGCGCCACGCTCAAAAGCGCGGTCGATGGCGGCCCCAATCTGTTCGGTCGAAGGGATCGCGCGCAATTGTTTCTCATGCCGATCCACGCGGTCTTCGAGCCGCGATAGCTGAGTTTTCAAGGCAGTATACAAGACAGTATATTGGATAGGAGCTTGGGCCGAAACCTTGCCCGAAACCGTGGCGGAAGGCGCCGCGCCCGTTCGCTTGATTGCCGCGTGACGTGGTGGCGCGGTCTGCGCGGAGGCGATTCGAGCGCCTTCCAAAGCGCCGCGATCGCCCCAACCGCGGCGCCGCTAAGCAACGCAATCAATCGCGGAATGAGCAGGAAGAGCTTCGACACAATCGTTTAGTATAGGGCACGTCGAATGCCCGCGCACTCGGGAATTCACCCTGTTGTCATTGCGGACGTAAGATGGGAACCTGGATTGCTACTGGGTCGCGTAGTAGCTTAAAATTTATGCCACCGACGTCTCCGGGGTCCCCGGATGCGGGTTTAGCCATTTGGGTCGCGGCCAATCAAGACGCGACCCGGGTCCCCGCCGCGCTTGTTCGCCAGGACGAGATCTTCGCCAGCCTGGAGCGGAACGCCGCCCGGAAGTATTTTCGCGTGCTGGAAGCCTATGAGCGGCTGAATCGCCTCTCGGTTCCCGCTGGCGCGCGCCCGAAACAAAACGTAGGCGAGCTGCTCACCGGCGCGCTCGAACGCGAACGGGCCCGCATCGCGCGCGAGCTCCATGCCGGCGCCGGCCAGCCGCTCGCGGGAATCAAACTCAATTTAGAGTTGCTCCGTTCCTCCTTCCCCGAAGGGGTGCAGAGCGGCATCTCCCGGCTGGACGTCCTTGCCGATCAGGCTTTAGAGCAGGTGCGCGCCGTTTCACACCGACTGTATCCGCCGGATTGGCAGCGGCTCGGTCTTTCCGACGCCATTCAAACGCTGGTGCAGTCGAGCGGGGTCGCGGAGAAGTACCGTCTGAATCTGGATATTGAGATATTCGACCCGGAACCGGCCTACGAGATCAAAGTCGCCTTGTACCGCTGCTGCCAGGAGTGTTTGGCGAACATCTTGCGCCATTCGGACGCAAAATCCGTCCAACTTTCCCTACGGGCAGCCGGAGCGCGAACGGTGTTGCGCATCGACGACGATGGCGTTGGATTCGATGTCGAAGGCGTTCCCGCGCCCAATTTTCTATCGGGCGGTATTGGCTTGGCCGGCATGCGCGAGCAAGTCGCCGCCCTTGACGGCGAATTCAAAATCCAAAGCGGCCCTTGGGGGACTACACTGCAAGTCTCCTTGCCGGGTTTGAAGGGATAAGCTGGAAGGACTAATGCAGCCGTCCGAACGCATTTCAATTGTACTCGCCGACGATCACTGCATAGTGCGCGAGGGGATTGCCGCTTTCTGCCAAACCAGGCCCGAGTTCGACATTGTGGGACAGTGCGCGGATGGGCAGGCGGCCGTTGAATTGATTGCGCGGCTTCGCCCGGATTTTGCGGTGCTCGATCTCAACATGCCCAAGCTTCACGGGATCGAAGTCATTCGAAAATTGCGCGACGCGAACTGCCCGACCAAGTTGATTGTGCTCTCGATTAGCCGCGACGAGAATCTGCTGAAGGAACTTTTCCGCAACGGAGCGAATGGCTATTTATTGAAAGACGGGCCCGCCCGGCATTTGCTTGAGGCCATAAGCTATATTCGGGATGGCGGCCAGTACCTGACGCCCTTGCTGCGGCATGAGGCGCTTACCGACGATCGCAAGGCGCGGAGCGACGATCCGTTAAGCGGCCTGAGCCGTCGGGAACACGAGGTTTTTTCATTTCTTGTAGACGGGATACGCCCGAAAGATATTGCCACTCTTCTTGACATTAGTCCTAAAACCGTCGACACGTACCGCTCGAACATTATGAGGAAGCTGGGTATCCACGACATCGTGGGACTCGTGAAGTTTGCCATTCAGCGCAATTTGACCTCTGCGGGAGGCGCTTCCTGAGAGATTTCCGACCATCGTTCGCACCTTTCCTGAGTTCAAACCGGCGATTTCGCCGACTGCTGCGGCCCCGAACTTCTGGGAGACTCAGACTGAGAGGTTTTGCCTCGTGCCGTCACTATAATGAGTACGAAGCGGGACGTTAATGGTCTATAAATCCGTGGCAAGTTCGCTCCTCAAAGGGCTCGCGTTGACGATCGGCGGCGGCGTTGCCTTGGGTGTCGGGATCAAGATTGGGCAGGGCGGATTCGTTCAGGAGCCTGTCGATTCCGAGTCTGACGACGGGAGCGCTCTCGACCCCGTGCTCGACCGGTTGGAGGGTATCGAGAGCCGCATTGGACACGTGGAATCCGCGTTGGCGGAAGGGCCGGGAGCCGCTCACTCTTTCCATGATGCGGGCGGGGGAGAGCCGCTCCACAATGCACTGGGCCAGTTTGAAAGCCGTTTCAGTTCCCAGGATTCCGAAATGGCGGCCCTTCGCGGCGATCTACGGGAGTTCGACGAACGCAATTCCGGACGCCTGATCCAGTTCGGAGACGCAATGACGCAGCTGCAGTCCAGCCTGCCCGTTCTGGTCGAGGAAACCGTCGGAACGTGTTTCGAGCAGATGGAAAAAAAGCTGCAGCGCGAGATCGAAGAGACGCACGCGCGCACGCTCGATACCTTTGTCGAAAATATCCAAACCAGGGTGATACAGCGCATTTCGGTTTTTGAGCGCGATTTAGAGGGGCAGGCGGAAGCCATGACCCAGCTCCGCGAGTACTCGCTCAAGACCGACCAAAATATGCAGCGGCTTCTGGTGGGTGTGGACCGGCTCGCTTCGGAGATCGCGAGAAAGGCAGAACTCAAGGGGCCAGACCTGAAAGCGCCAGATCTGAAAGTGCCGGATCTGAAAGTGCCGGATCTGAAAGTGCCGGATCTGAAAGCGCTGGATCTGAAAGCAGATCTGAAAGTGCCAGATCTAAAAGTGCCGGAACCGAAAGTGCCGGAACCGGCTTTGTCGGAATCCCAACCGCCAGTTCTAAACGCGCCGGAACGGCAATCGCCAGATCTGAGAGTGCCGGATCTGAAAACGCCAGACCTGAGAGTGCCGGATTTGAAAGCAGAACTGAAAGCGCCAGATCTGAAAGCGGCAGAACCGAAAGTGCCGGAACCGAAGGTGCCGGAACCGTCTTTATCGGAATCCCATTCGCCAGTTTGGAAAGTGCAGGAACCGGCTTTACCGGAGCCGCAACGGACGGTAACGAAAGCACCGGAAACGCCCGCGGCAGAACCCCGGCCGGCGGAACCGCTACCGCCGGAACCGAAAGCGCGCGAACCGAAAAAATCGCGGTCGAAAGACACGGAACTGAAAAGCGCGGACCTGAAGCAGGCGGAGGCCATCGTGCACCCCCCGGCCCTCGAGGAGCCGGACGACTTCCTTGAGCCCGCTAGCAATCCGCCTCAGGATCCCTTCGCTCAGGATCTACCCGCTCAAGGAACACCCGGATTCATCCCGAACCCATTACTCGACCAGCCCTCCGCGGAAGTGAAGCCTCGCGCAAAATGGCTGGTTCCCACGGTCTTGACCGGAGCGGCGGCCACCATCGGGCTGTTGGGATGGCAGTCGGGGATCATGTCTTCGCCCCAAGCGGGCCCGCCCGCGCATACCGCTCAAAGCAATTTGAATCAGAGCGGTTCGAACACCAGCGTTCCGAAATCCGTTCCATCGGCCGAACCGGCGCCGCCAGCCCGTACTCCTGCCGCGTCGTTAACGGAAACCTCTCCCATTGACTCCGCCAGGGCCTATTTACAACGCCACGAGTACGCCAAGGCCGAGGAAATCTACCGGACAATTTTGAAAACCGACCCGCGGAATCGCGAAGTGGTATTGGCTTTGGCCGACGTTCTATACCGCCAAAACAAATTTGAGGAAAGCGCCAACGTTCTGAAGGCTCTCTCCGCCCCACCGCGTCCCTAATTCGCCCCGCGCTCAAAACATCTTTAATTCTTCAATCACCGCGGTTAAGCCCTTGGTCCGGTACAACTCGCTCAACTTCTGTTCTTCGGGAGAAGGCGCCATCACTCGCATGAGCCGGGAGCTTTCGAGCGACTCGCGGCGCGGCACCCACACCGAGCCGTCGGAGTATTCCACCTGGCTGACGAAGCCCGTCATCCCCTGAATCTGCACGTGCTGCCCGGCATTCGGCTGGCCGGCGCCGCGCGTGAAACGCAGTGCGGTATCTTGCATCAATCGTCCGCTCTGGCCCGGCGGCAGATACAGTTCTCCGTCCGAAGCGGGCACTGAACCGGCCAGAAACTCGCGGCCTTGATGGTCCTTCACCAACCAGCCGATCTCAACATAGCGCACGGGCTTCGACGATTGATTCACGATCTGAATCCGCGGCGAACGTACTTCATTGCCGCTGATCTCAGCCCAGCCGCTCGTGGCCGATACGGGCGAATCCGGCATATGCAGGAAGGCGAACTGCGCCACCCTTTCAGGCGAACTTGCCGCCGCCGAGGTCGCGCGCCCCGTGCGGGAAACGGTTACGTCCAGACGGGGCCGCTCCGCTTGGCGTGCCAAACTATCGAGCATTTCCTGCTGCAAGCCGCTCAATCCGCGCGCCTGAAGCACCTGCTTGAAATACTTCCGGTCGCGCTGCGCTTCGGTCTCCCAAAATGTCATGGACCGGCGGGAATTCAATCGGTCGGGTCCGAAAAAGCCCAGATCCTGAAATAAGACGCCGTCGAGACTGACTTCGACCAGCGGACCGGCGCCCGATTGCAACGGGCGCATCAGCCGGACCTCGATCGGCATCTGAAACGCTTCGCCCGGCGCGACATCGAGACTGGGCACCGCGACCGATCCTTTGCCAAACGGCGTCATCTCCTGCGCGAGGAGCAACAGCGTCACGCCGCGCACGCGCCGGCCGCTCGTGTTCCGCAGCGACAGCGTCATGTGAAGATCGAGCACCATCGCGCTCCCGCGCGCCGTGGCCCGCGAATCGCCGAGATTCAGGGATAGGAGCGAGACCGGAGAGTTGCCGGGGATATTGATCTTAACGGAGCTATTTGGATCGAGCGGCGTCTCTTGCGCGAAGAGCGGAGCCGGGAGCGACGCGGAGAGCCAGGCCGCCAGCAGCAAGAAACCCGTGCAAGCGCGTTTATTGAACCGTTTACTGAACATAGACATTGTTGATAGTCACCAAACCGGTCCGCGAATCCACATACCGGGCCCGCATCTCGCCTTGCGCGCTCACCGTGCGGATCACGTCCTTGTCCTTGCCCCGGCCATTCAAAATACTCAAAACCTGGCCTCCTTCCCGAACCTGAATCCCGCCGCCGGTCGACTCAAGCACTACTTCGTCCCGGGTCTGCGGCGCGGCCTGGTGCAGCCAGAAATTCGCGCCGACCAGGATTGCGAGGCTGGCGAAGGCGATGCCAATTCCCACCCGAGCGCCGACCAGCCGGACCGGCGCCTTCTCCGCGCCGAGTCTCATGTCCACGCACTCACCCGCCTCCAGACCCAGGCGGATATTCGCCTTCATCTCCGCCGCCATCCGGTTCCACGGGAGGGCGGCCGGTTCCGCGACGAATTCGGCGGTATCGGCGATCGCCGACCGGGCCGCCGAAAATTCGACCGCCGCCGCCTGGCACTCGCCGCAGCAGGCAATGTGGCGTTCGGCGCGCTTTTGAAATAGCCAGCCCAAATCGCCGCCCGCATACAGCGCCAGATCCTCTTGGGATAAATGTTTCATTCTTACCGTTTCCTTTTCGCCAGGTAGCGGCGAAATTTTATACGCGCGTTCGCAATGTGAGAGCGCACCGTCGCCTTGGAGCAGTCGAGCCGCCGCGCCACTTCCTCGGCCGGCAGCCCTTCGATATCGCGCAGCACCAACGCCGTCCGTTCGCGCGCGGTCAAAGTTCGCAAACCGTCTTCTAAATAATCCCGATGCTCGTGGCGAAGCAGGATGTCTTCCGGACTTTCCGCCGGGCTCTCCGGCGCTTCGTCCATTTCGCACAGGGTGACGCGTCCGTGCCGGCGCAAGAAATCAAGCGCCGTATTGGTCGCAATCCGGGAAAGCCAGTGCGCCGCCTTCCGCTCATCCTTGAGCTGTTCCTGACGTTGCAGCGCCTTGATGAAAGCTTCCTGCGTCAAGTCCTGCGCATCGGCGACGTTGCCCACAATGCGATAGATCTGCAGAAAAACCCGGCGTAAATTATCGGAAACAAAGCGATTCTGCTGCTCTCGCAGGGCAAGACCCGGCTCGACGGCATCGCTCATAATCGTGCGCAGCGACGTTTCCATGTCCCCCCTAACCAAGATGACGATGGATTCGAGGAAACGTGGAGACGCTAGACTGATTATATACGCGTGAGTATACGCGCTGAACAGATGAGACCCGTTGCCATCGTGGGAGCCGGAAAAACGCCATTCGGGGCCTTCCCGGACCGGGATTTGCGGTCGCTGGCGGTCGCAGCCGGAGAAAAAGCTCTTCGCAACGGGCATGTAAGCGCGTCCCAGGTGGAGGCCTTCTATTTGGGCAACTTCGCCGGACCGAGCTTCGTTGGCCAGAACCACCTTGCTCCGTATATTTCCACCGCCCTCGGCATGACGGGCATCCCGTCTACCCGTATTGAGAACGCCTGCGCTTCAAGCGGTTCCGCGTTTTTTCACGCATTCTCCGGCGTGGCGAGCGGCCTGTACGATATCGCCATGGTCGTGGGCGTCGAGAAGATGACATCGCAGCCAACCCCGCGCGTTACCGAGATCCTGGCCGCGGCGGGCGATTGCTCGGGCGAAATTAAGGCTGGTTCGACGTTCCCGTCGCTTTTCGCCATGATCGCCCGGCGACACATGCACCAGTTTGGGACCACGCGCGAGCATCTGGCCGCGGTCGCCGTCAAGAATCATGAGAACGGAGCGCTGAATCCCGATGCGCAAATGCGCAAAATCATCACCCTGGAGCAAGCCATGGCGGGTAAGCCCATCGCCGATCCGCTCAACCTCTACGACTGCTCATTGATTAGCGACGGCGCGGCGGCGGTAATCCTGGCAGCCGCCGAGCGCGCGGGAGAATTTACGGATAAACCGGTGCGCGTTCTCGGCATCGCGCAGGCATCCGATTACGTTGCGCTCGATCAAAAGCCCGACATCACCACGTTTCCGGCCGTGCGCGCCGCCTCGCAAAAGGCGTATCGGATGGCGGGCGTCCAGCCGGACGATATCGAATTCGCCGAGTTGCACGATTGCTTCACCATCGCCGAGATTGTCGCGATGGAGGACCTCGGCTTCGTGAAGCGCGGCGAGGGCGGATTTTACAGCGCCGCCGGCCAGACGCGCCGCACCGGTGAGAAGCCGATCAATGCGAGCGGCGGGTTGAAGTCCAAGGGACATCCGGTTGGCGCGACCGGGGTGGCGCAAATCTGCGACGTGGTCTCGCAAATCCGGTGCGAAGCCGGAGAGCGGCAGCTTGCGCGGCATTCGCTCGGCCTCGCGCAGAACCTGGGCGGTTCGGGCGCTTCGTGCGTCGTTACAATCCTGGGCACGATCCTGGACGCCGCATGAAGGTCTACACCGAAACCGTGGTGCACCTCGCGCCCGAGGCTTTCCGGAAGGATGTGCCGTACCAGGTCGCCATCGTCGAGCACGACGACGGAACGCGATTCACCGGACGCATCGAAGGCGAACGAGTTTCGATCGACGACACGGTGGAGGAGATCGGAATGCGCGACGGCATCCCCTGGTTCCGAAAAGGCCGCCGGTAATCCTGCCACAATGTCTCTATGCAATTAGCCGAGCGCATGCAGCGGATCGGAGTGGAATCGGCGTTTGAAGTCTTGGTCCGGGCCAAAGAGCTCGAAGCGCAAGGCCGCAGCATCGTCCATCTAGAAATCGGCGAGCCCGATTTTCCCACTCCCGCGCACATTGTCGAGGCCGCGAAGCGGGCGCTCGACGAAGGCTGGACCCATTATGGCCCCACGCAAGGCCTCCCCGAATTGCGCCGGTCTATTGCCGCTTACGTCTCGCGTACGCGCGGCATCGACGTCGGCCCGCAACACGTCTGCGTGACGCCCGGCGGCAAACCGATCATCTTCTTCCCGATGATCGCGCTGCTCGAACCGGGCGACGAAGTGATTTTCCCCAATCCCGGCTTTCCGATTTACGAATCGATGATTCGCTTCCTCGGCGCGACGCCCATTTCGATTCCGCTCGTCGAGGATCGCGGCTTTTCGTTCGATCTGAACCTGCTCCAGGACCGCATCACCAGCCGCACGAAGATGTTGGTGCTCAACTCTCCGCAGAATCCCACCGGCGGCCTCATCCCGACCGACGACATTCGCGCCATCGCGGAGATGGTGCAAGACCGCGACCTGATGGTTTTATCGGACGAGATCTATTCGCGGATTCACTACGATGCCCAGCCGCCCGTCTCGATATCGAGCTTTCCCGGGATGCTCGAAAAGACCATCATCCTCGATGGCTTTTCGAAAACATACGCCATGACGGGATGGCGCATGGGATACGGCGTCATGCCCGAGTGGCTGGTCGACGCCGTGAACAAGCTTATGGTGAATTCGAATTCGTGCACGGCCAGTTTCACGCAACGGGCCGGCATCGCCGCGATCGACGGGCCGCAGGACGACGTGGACCGCATGGTCGCCGAATTCCATCGGCGCCGCGACGCGTTCTGCGCCGGACTGAATCGAATACCCGGCTTCCGTTGCGCCATTCCCGGCGGAGCGTTCTACGCCTTCGCGAATATCACGGGCACGGGAATCCATTCGAAAGCCCTGGCCGATTATCTCCTGTACGAAGCGGGCGTTTCGTGCCTCAACGGCGGCGCGTTTGGCGAGTTCGGAAACGGCTACATCCGTTTCAGCTACGCCAACTCCTTGGAGAATCTGATGGAAGCCGTCAAGCGCATTGAAAACGTCTCCAGTTACTGGACCAAGAAGTAGAACGGTGCGCCGGGTGGGTCTCCTTCTCGCAGCCTTTTTCGTGGCGGGCGCGACGGCAATGTGTTTCGCGCAATGCAGTTTTCCTACCGCCTTGAACGGGAGGTTGTTGCTCTATTCATTTGAGCCGAGTGTTTCAAAAGAAGCCACCGTCCTACACATCACTCTTACATTCCAGGGCGGCCTGGAAGGAATCGCAACCCTGGAATTGCCGTCCACATGGGCTGGAGAGATCCATTTATACAATGCAGTGACCCACCTTCATGCCGTTTCGGCTGACACGATCATCGACGATACCGCCGAACCGCAAACGAAAATAGTCCGCTTTCAGCCCGGCAAAACAGTAACCTTCGCATACGACTTGGTCAAGGACTGGCATGGAGCCCTCCGGCATCCCATGGAGTTTCGAGCCGTTCTTGAGCCCGGGTATTTTGAGTTCCGCGCCGGGAACGGGCTCGTTCATCCCAAACTCGACGATCCGGCAGCGGTCACCGTGAACCTCGAGTGGAAGCTTCCCGAATCGTGGGCGCTCGCGACAAGCTTTGGCGCGAACCAGCGCTGCCAAAGCTTTTCCGGAACCTGGAAGCCGGTCGAGGATGCTCTCTTCACGGCTGGCGATTTTCGCATTCACCATTTTGAGATTGAAGGCCAGCCGGCAGTTTTGGCGGTCCGGGGTCAATGGCGATTCACGGACGATGAGGCCATTCTCGATCTCCAAAAGGTGATTGCCATGGTACGGGATTTCTGGCACGACAACAATTTTCCGTATTACCTTATTACGCTGAAACCCTTTGACACCGAAAGGGACAACTCCGATGGAACCGCTCTCACCAACGCATTCTGGTTGTATCTTTCCCGCCAGGATAACTTCTCCGATCAGCTTGTCACGCTGGCTCACGAAACGTTTCACGCCTGGAATCCCGGTCTCATGGGCGATTTACTGCGGCCGATCCCATGGTTTACAGAAGGCTTCACGCGCTACTACGGGAACCTGCTGGTCTACCGGGCGGGCCTTTCCACGCTGCCCGCTTATCTGGATGGAACGAACCGGTCCTTGCGCCAATATCCGCAGTCGTCGGACCCAGACGCACGCGGTCGCATTCTGGCGCAGTGGCTGGACGGGCGGATTCGCCAAGCTTCCAACAATAAGCGTTCCTTGGACAATCTTATGTTCGATCTGCTCAAGCGGCGGAACAGGCCTTTGACCCAGGCGCGTATTTTGAAAACCGCCGGTCGCTTTTTACCCCCAACCGCGCGGTTGCAGCTCCGACAGGCGGTGGATAAGAACGCGGATCTTTCGGCGTTCAACGCCCTTGCTTTAGGTCCCTGCGTCCGCGTGGCGATCGATGAGGTACGCCCTTTCGACCTCGGTTTCGATTTTGCCGCGTCGCAAGCGGCCCATCGAGTTATCGGCGTGAAGCTCGGCGGCGAAGCCCATAACGCCGGTCTTGAAGATGGCCAGCGGCTATCCGGGTGGTCTGTCCATAATGACCAGCCAGACAAGCCCGCCCGGTTCTCCGTTGAGACACAAGGAGGCGTCAAAAAGATCGAATATCTTCCTCGTGGCAAGCCAATAAAAGTACCGCAATATCATTTGGAACAGAACTGCCGCGTTACGGGACGCGCGGGTGAATAATCGCTATAAATACTCCGCCAGCCATTTCTTCCCTGCTTGGAAATCTTCCGGCGTCAACTCGTGCCCCGATTCGCGCCATTGCACTTCCACCTTCGCCCCGGCGCCCGCGAGCAATGCCGCGAGCCGTTCCGCGGCGGCTGGCGTCGCGACCGGGTCATGCCGCCCCGACACCATCAGAACCGGTGTCGCATCCAGTCGCGGGATCTTCTCGGGCTCGAACGCAAACATCGAACGGAATAGCACCGCGCCCGCCAGCAAGTCCGGGTGCATCAATAACTCGACGGCTGCTATATTCGCGCCGTTCGAATAGCCTAAAGCGAAAATCCCGGCCGGATCGAACCTGTATTCTCGAGCCGCCTCGCGAACGAATTCCGCCAGCTCGTTTGCCCGGAACCGCACGTCCTCCAAATCGAACACGCCTTCCGACAATCGGCGGAAGAATCGCGGCATTCCGTGCTCCAAGACTTTCCCGCGCGGACTCAGCAGCGCCGCGCCGGGCGCAAGCGCCCGGCCGATCGGCAACAGATCGTTCTCATCGCCTCCGGTCCCATGCAACAGCAGAAGCGTCATCCCGGAACCATTGGACGGTACGAATTTATGCGTGAAATCGGAAGTCATTTCAATTCGCCGGGCAGCCGCAGCTTCGGCAGGATCTCTTCTAATTCCGCGCGCCGCGGTTCTTCCCACGGCGGAAGCTTCAACTGTGTTCCGAGCTGGTCCGGCGGCTCGTCGATCGCGAATCCCGGCGGGTCGGTGGCGATTTCAAACAGCACTCCGCCCGGTTCGCGAAAATAGATGGAATGAAAATACTCGCGGTCGAGCACCGGTGTCACGTTGAATCCCCACTCGCTCAACTTCGCGCGCCACTCCGCCTGAACCAAGTCCGACTCCGCCCGGAACGCCACATGGTGAACCGTTCCCGCGCCCATTAGGCGGCTTCGCGCGTCGGGCAGGCAAACCAGATCGACGATCTTCCCCACGCCGATTCCCGGGGCGGTGTATCGGAACCGGGCGCCTTCTTGACCCACAAGTTCGAAACCATAGATGCCGGTGAGCAACGCCGCGGTCGATTCGTAGCCGCTCTCCGACAACGTCACGCTATGAAAGCCGCTCACCGCCCGATCGCCTTCTCCCGTTGCGGCGGCCACCAACTCGAGTTCCAATCCATCGGGATCGGAAAATCCCAAAACGGGTTCGCCGAATCGCACTTCGGGCTCCCGCACTTCGACACCCTGCGCGGTCAATCGCTCATTCCAGAAATCGAGCGAGCCGGCCGCCGCCGAGAACGCCGTGGCGACCGCCTGGCCCGTACCGTGACGGCCGCGCGACGTTCCCGGCCAGGGAAAGAATGTCAGGATCGTTCCGGGCGCGCCCGAAGCGTTGCCGAAATAAAAATGATACGTGCCGGGATCGTCGAAGTTGACCGTCAATTTGACGAGTTTCAGACCGAGAACCCCGGTGTAGAAATCGAGATTGCGTTGCGGATCGGATGCTATGGCGGTGACGTGATGAATGCCTGGAATAACCATAAGAACTCGACCTTACGAGCCGTCGCGACGGAAGTTGAACTCCAGCACCGTCTCGCTGTCCACGGCCTGGTCGCCGCGCCGGGCTGGGCGAAACAGCCAGTGTTGCGCCGCGTTGACGGATAGCGTCGAAAGATATTCGAGAAGCGGGCTGCCGCGGGTAAGCGACTCCGCTTGCACTACATTGCCGCCTCTATCGATATCGACTTTCACTCGAATTGTGAGGGGGGAAACCAGTAGGCGTCCGATGTTAGCCGGCGCTTTGGGAGAAATACGCTTCACGCTTTCGGGACCGACGTAAACAATAGGCTCCTTGTGTTCCGGCTGGTGTTCCGGCTGTAAAAAGCCCCCCGGAACGGGTAACTGCGGCAGAGAGTTCGCAACCGGACGGGGAGCGGGATTCAAGTCCGGGGGCGAAGTCAATTCCGATATTTGGAGTGGCGCCGGGGGTACCGGTCGCGTTTGCGCGGCAGCCAATTTGCCCAACTCGGGGGCCGGCTTCGGCAAACGTCGATTAGGCGCACTGGCCACCGGCGGGCTGATGGACCCGGCATGCGGCGAAACCACCGTCGCTTCGCGAATCCCCGTAACCGAGACAAAATCCATTGCGCTGCCCACCTGTAATTCAAAAGCCACCGACGTGGTGAGAGGGAAATAGGTAATGGTCCCTTGCCGGAGCAGGATCGAATCGAGGGGGATCACATTTTCGAACAGGCCGTCTTGGATCACCAGCAACCCGCTTTCGGTGGAAGCGGCTGGAGGAGCAGTCGGGTCCCATTTGATGCGAACGTGATCGGACTCCGTAAAGGCCGTGAGGCCGAGCGCGCCCGCAGTTCCAGCCGACGGTCTCTTCCGGCGAGATCCTAGCGAGTGGGTGCGATCCGAGTTATGATCCCTCTGGATGGTGGACCGGACGAACGCAAAGATCAAAAAGGCCGCGATACAGGCAGTCGCGCCCCACAAATAGGCGCGCGGCAATCCGATTCTGGCTGCCATGCTTCCCGTCGTGTTGCGCCCGTCCCCACCGGCGCCCCGGCTGGGCCGGGAGGCGGTTGCGGCGAGGCGTTGCGGATCGAAGGGGAACGAGAGTGCCGGAGCTTCGGAGAAATGGCCGTCCCCGCGCACGAATAAAGACCCGGCAGTTCCGCCCCCGGCAGTAGGGTGAATCAGAAGAAAGACCTGCGCCGGATTTTTGAGGTACGTCGCTGCGAATTTCCGGTCTTCCTGATCCAGCCGCGTATCAAACCCACGGCGAATCCGGTAAAGTCCGACTAGTTGCCATCGGCTGGACCGAATCCATTCGGGAATGGAACCCTCCGAGGACCCATTGCCGGTTTCCGGCGTTGAGATGTATAAGCTTACGCTTGAAGTGGTGTGTCCCTCGGTATTGTGCTCTTCCTCAATCGTGCCGAACAGCAGGCCGCCCCCTTCCCGTTCCGGCTGGTTTTCGTCGGGGTTCGCCCCCGCGTTTTCCCGCAACAATTCGAGGAGCTTGAGATTGCAACGAATGGATCGCAAACTCCCTTCGTCGAGGGACCAGCCGATCGATTCTCCGCCCTCTTCCAAAGAGACGGCCGACTCCCAATCTGTCCGCTGCATATTGAATCCGGCGGTCTAATCAAAACAAAAGGCGCGCGCCAAGCTGAACCTGAAACGGACCGCCCTGTTGCGCCATCGTGGCGGGATCGAACCCGCCGCTCGAAGTCCTTTGCGTTAGGAAACCGGGGTTGGCTGCAGCGGTCCGGCCATTCGGCAGAACTCCCGGTCCGTAGATAAACGCCGGGTTGTTGGGATAATCGGCCGCTGAAATAAAGGCCAGGTTCCTAAAGTTAAACACGTTAAAAAACTCGGCTGAGAATTGCAACTTGACGGATTCCCGCACCGGTATCGATTTCAACAGGCGTGCATCGACAGTACGGTATCCCAAGTTACGAAACGCATTTCGCGCAAACGGGATGCCGGGGCGCTGCAACGGCCGCCCTCCGGCGCTGCCGGTCAGCAACTCCGAAAGATCGTCGCCCGTGGTGGCATCGATCGGCAAACCGCTCCGGGCGCGGAAAAGCCCCGTTAATTCAAACCCCTTGGGAGCCTGATACGTAACATAGCCCGCCGACTGATGGCGAGCGTCCAAGGACGACCAACCCCGCTCGCGGCTCAAGTCGAAAGGGTTCTGGTACGTCGTTCCGACGAATGGCCATTGCAAGTCGCCGTTGGATTTTGCGTAACTCAGGGTGTAATGCGCCATGAACTCGAGGCGTTTCGTCCTGTACTGCGCCCGGAAGGAATGCCCGTTGTAAGTGGACCTTGCGCCTGCGTCTAAAACGTACACCGCGCCCAAGTTGGGGTTTGGCCTGGGGGTGCCCGACCGTAGCCCGAAGAAGGGACGCAGGCTCAGATCCCCGGGACGGACAGTCGGCTCGGGAACATTGAAATCGACAACCCGGGGAAGATGCACCGTGTTCAATAGATTGAACTGATACGAGAGCACAATGCCGCCCACCGTCCGATGCTCGATACTCGCGGCCACTTGCAAGGAGCGCGGATTTCGGAAGTTGTTGCCGGATGTGGTAAAAACATTTGCCTGGGCAAACTGATTAGGTTGCCCCGCGATACGCGTCCAGACATCCGGGATGCCGAGAATCGGAAGCTGATTCAGCGCCGCGTGGTTGAGGTCGAATCCCGCGCGCGCGAACTGCTGGTATACGGTCATGCCGGCGAGAGGCGCTATCTGAAGCGATAAGTCACCTCCCCGCGGGGCTGAAATTATTGAGGGCGTTGGCATAAAAAGCCAAAGGCGTCTGGCCGTAAAACGTCCCCGCCGAGGCCCGGACGACCGTCCTGCCATCGCCGCCGGCATTCCAGGCGGCGGCGATTCGGGGCGCCCACTGATTCAGCTCGCTACGCAGGCGGGTCGGGTCGACCCCGCCGAGCGGGAACGGAAAAGCGCGCACGTTATCCACCAGGAAGGCGTTACCGGTCGCGGGAGAAGGATTCACTTGGCCCTCCCAGCGCAAACCATAGCTAATGGTCAAATTCGGCGGGACGCGCCATTCATCCTGTGCAAATAACGCGATCTGGTTTGCCCGCGTGTCGATTGCGGCGTTTCCCGCTTGGCGGCGATAAACCACGTTCGGATCGTCGAAGCGATTTCCGCCGGGTCCGCCCGAACGCGACAAAATAGAGAGTAACGACCGAACGTCCGAGCCTTGGATTTCAAAGGCGCCGTACTGGTTCATTCCCGCGTGCTGGCTTACATGCAGCAGGCTGTAATCCGTACCTAGAACCACGCTATGCAAGCCCCGTTGAATGGTTAGCGAATCGGCCATCTGCAACCGGTAATCCTCGGTTCTCAAAGGCAAATCGAAGCGGGTTCCGAAACTTCCGATTACTCCGGCTTCCACCGTGGGACTAATGGAATTTGCCTGCCGCGCCCGGTCTTCCCCCGAATACGTAAACCTTAAATCATTCAGCAACAAATGCGGAAGGACGCTGGTCCACTGGGCCGACGCGGTTCTGATATTGTCTTCCTCCGTTCCATTATTCGATAGTGCGTCGGGGGTTTGGGGAATCCAGGCCGCCCCGGCCGAAATCGCGTTTGCCGCCAGATTGCGGCTCCCGCTAAACCTTCCCGTGAACCGGCTCGCGTCATGGAATTGATAATCCACCCGGCCGAGACCGGCGATTGCGTTGTTGGTCTGCGTATAGGGGCCTTCGAGGGACCGGAAATAATCGTATGCCGGGCGGATATCCGGAGCCACGTTGGCGGCGATCGAATCCAATTGCGCGAAACGAACGGCGCGTGGAAATGAAGCGAGCTGGCCTTCCAGGGCGCCGAACCAAAAAATCCGGTCTTTACGGATTGGCCCTCCCGCCGAGCCGCCAAGCTGTTGTTGCCGTTCGATGGGACTAAGGCCGAACGGATTGTCCACCCCGAGATTGCCATTTCTAAACTGATAAAACGCCTCGCCATGCACCTCGTTTCCCCCGGCGCGGGTGATCGCATTCACGATCCCGCCGGTCGAGCGGCCGTATTCCGCCGCGTATCCATTGGTGATGACCTGGAATTCCTGGATGGCGCTCTGCGGGATTGTGAAGGCAAACATCGCACGCTCGCTGCCCCGGATGCCGCCTAGAAACGGCTCGTTATAATCGCCGCCGTCAACCATCGTGTTCGCGTATACACCGCTCTGGCCGAGAAAGCTGATTTGGTTGCGGGTAGCGGCATTGGCTTGCGCTCCCGGAGCAAGGGACGCGAAGTCCTGGAAGCGGCGGCCGTCGATCGGCAGGTCGCGGATCGCTTCTCGAGGGAACACTTGGCTTGCGCTCGCATCCGTAACCGATACCGACGACGTATCGGCTTCGATTCTTTCGCTCGATGCGTTCAGCCCGAGTCTTATATTCACCTCAACTCCCGCTCCTACGTTAACAACGACATCTTTTACGCTCACGCCAAGGGAAACCGCTTCGACGCGGACGTCATACGACCCCGAATCCAAAGCCGCAAAGCGGTAGTAGCCGCGGTCGTTGGTGCGGGTCTCGCGGGTTGCGCCGGTGGACCCATTGTGAGCCGTTACGCCGGCATCGGGCACCGGGGCTTCTTTAGAATCCAGGACAATCCCCGAGATACTCCCCTTATTCGCATCCACCTGTCCGAATAAAGATGCGGACAGAAGCGAAAAAATCGCTACCGTTTTGTAGGACAAGCCAAGCATACGGCCCCCATTCGAGCTCCGGATAACTTCCGGGCACGTTCGTCATATATTGTACGGAACTCTTGGCGGCTTTCAAGATTTGATTAGCGATACACGTTAACAAAGCGTAGAAGCGGAGGCCGTAGTACCGGGATTGCTGGTACTTTGGATAACGTTTTTTCGAGCCGGATAGCATACCATCAAGCGCAGGAAATCATTGTTGATTGCGCTCTTTGCGTCGTAGTCCCCGCCACAGACGGCGGATATAAGGTGGCCTACGACGGCGGGTCAATCCAAAACGTCAAGTCTGGAAAGGCGTTGAGGATGTACATCGACTCCACTCAGATTCGGCTTGAGGCGGACCAAGCGGAACTTATGGCCATACCGGTAGCCGCTATTACGGAAATCAGTTATGGACAAGACGTACACGAAGAGTAGGAGCGGCCATCGGACTTGCCGTGGTCTCGCTGTGAACCGGGGCGCTCATGTTGCTGGCGAAATCAAAAAAACATTTCATCGGACTGACTTGGGACGATGCCGGGAAAAAGGGCGGCGTAGATTTTCAAGCGGATAAGAATGACTACCGCGGCGTCTTGGCGGGACTAGAAGGGGGTTACTGGAAGGAAGGCTGTTAATTCGGACGCGATGTCGGTCAAGAACTGAGTTTGTAAGCAACTCAAATGAAACATGGCGTCTCGACAGCATCCCGGCTCGCGGCCCCGGTAAAAACGCTGCTTATCGCGCGCGAACGCGGCGCGGGGACTTCCGGCATAGTGCCGTTTAGAAGCAATTCCGGTTCGTCTGCCCTCGCGATAAGCGGAGACATCCGAGTCCCGATCCCAACGAGTTCGTCCGGTCCCAATTGGATTCTCGTCGCGAGATCGGCCGATACGGATGAGTTCTAGCGCGGCTTCCTGTTCGCGTGTAGTCATGCCCGGCATTGTTTAGTTCACCGGAGCCAGACTCTCACGTCTGGTCTTGCGAAGGACTGTAACACGTTGCACTCGATTCTTCCGACGGTCAGGTGTTGGAGGCGCGGGTCGGGATCGAACCGACGAATAAAGGTTTTGCAGACCTTTGCCTTACCACTTGGCTACCGCGCCCGAGTGGAGGATCTATCTGGAAAATACCGCGCCGGGCGGGTGGAAGTCAAACTTTGGCTCGGGGCGGAATGGCTATCCGGTACCACCGGAAGCAGTATATACGACGGATGCGCACGGTCGTGAAACACAGTCTGAGCCGCTTTTCGCATCTCGGTACCATCCGCAATGGGACCGCCGGTATTGAGATTGCGATCGAATCGCGGAAAATTGCTGCTCGAAATTTCCAGCCGTAAACCGTGGCCCTGGCGGAAGACGTTGCTGGTGACTCCGCCGTCGATCATCAGCTTGTAAATCTTTCCCGGCTCCAGCAAGGCCGGCGATTCGAGCGAATCGCGATAACGCGCCCGCAGAATTCCGTCGGTGAGGTTGCGGGCCAGCCTCCCGGGGAGAACGTCGACCAGTTTGGCCGTGAAATCCGTGTCCACTGCGGATGTGGAAGCATAGAGCACGACACGAATCGGCCCGGTAACCTCCAGGTCTTCCCGCAAGGGCGGCGTCGTGTAAACCAGTACGTCGCGCCGCTTCTCCACCGCGCGCTGGTCCATGGGGCCCCATGGGAAAATTTTTGGATCGCAACAGACCGCCCCTCCCGCCGTGGGTACAGGGTTCCGCGGGTCGTAAACAAAATGGTCGGGCGCGGAGCGTTCAGCGGGCTTCAACGCCAGCACCCCGGTTGCCAAGTAGAAACGGACGGCCCTGGCTCTTCGCAACGGCCATTCCCGCTCGTCGCGCCAAATGTTCGCGCCCATTACAAAAATACGCACCGGCGGCTTCGAATCGAGCGCCGCGTCCTTGCTCTTGAGCCCGTTCTTAAGCCATCGATCGAACCACTCTATCTGCGTCTTGCGCAGCGGAACGAGCCAGTTGGGACCGAAGTTGCCGCCGGTTAATCGCACCGACATGTTGTGTGGCCACGGGCCAATCAGAATCCGGTTGCGATCCTTCTTCTTGTTCAGGATCGCGAACGCATCCAAATCGCTTTCCACAAAATTGTCGTACCATCCGCCCACTGAAAATACCGGCACGCGCACATTGCCCAGTTTCCGGCGGGTGCTCATCGATTGCCAGAAGGCGTCGTCGGCGGGATGATCGAGCGCTTCCCTATACATTTCCGATTGCGCGCCCGTCGTCACGATGTCCGCGCGCCGCAGGGGCAACGTCCAGATAAAGCTGCTGAAATCCGGCGGCCGGTACTCGGGGGCGCGCAGATTTTGCGAAATCCAGAGCAGGCGGCTGCCGAGTTTCATGGCGCCCCCGGTCGAATAAAACCGGTCGCGGTAATCGTCGTCGCCGCAGAACGCCGGAAAAATGGCCTTCAGATGCGGATTGTTCAGCGTGGCCGCTTTCCACTGGCAGATTCCAAGATACGATCCGCCCATCATCCCGATATTGCCGTCCGACCATGGCTGTTTCGCGATCCAGTTCAGCGTGTCGTCGCCATCGGCGGGTTCTTGCCGGAGCGGAGCGAACACACCCTCCGATTCATAACGCCCCCGCACGTCTTGCGCGACGATGGCGTAGCCATGATCGACAAAGGTCTGGTAATGGACGCCGATCGCCTCCCCTTTGCCGTAGGGCGTGCGAACGAGGACGGAAGGCACGCGCGCCGGAGTTCCGGGGCGGAAGATATTCGCGGCGAGGCGGACGCCATCGCGCATCGGGATGCGCGCGTGAAGCTGCTGAACGGTTTCGGCGGCCGAACAGAGCGCGACCTCTTGCACCAGAAAAAACACTACCCGCGCGACAGGCACAACGCTTCCCAATACCGTTCGCCGACGCGTTCCGGAGAGTGACATTCGCGAATATGCCGCGCGGCTTGTCGTCCCACGTCGCGCGCGACCTGCGGGAAAGCCGCCGCCACCATCATATGTTCCAATAAGGCGCTCTCTTCGGCAATTCCCGATTCTATGCGAAAGCACGCGGTCTCCGGGTACGCGGCATTCTCGAGGCCGCGGGTCAGCATCGCTAGCTTGCCCATCCCCATGAGCCGGACGGCGATTCCGGAGGTCTCGGCCGCGCTTGGATAGCGCAAATTGATGCAGGCGTCGAGGGAGGCGGCGGCCATCGAAAAATCCAGCGCATTCATGTGTCCGGCGCGCGTCACTCCGGGCCGCCGAAGCAGCGGTTCGGCCGCGCGCGCGAGGTCGGTCGACACGAACTGGCCGGCAATCAGCAGCGCCGTGTTGGGCATGTTTCGATGAAGTTTTTCGAACTGGCGCAGAACCGCCACTACGCGCTTCGATTCGCGCAAGTAGCCGAAGACGCCGAAAAGGAACGCCCCGGGCGCAATGCCCAGGCGGGCGCGGAACCGCAGGCGATCCGCTGCATCGGGCATTTCCGCGGGCTCCACCAGATGCGGAATCTCGACGACGCGCGCTTGGGGCGCATGGGCGCGCACCCGTTCCGCGGCCGCCGCATTGTGAACGACGACCGCGCGCGATGCCAGCGCAATGCGCTTCAGCATCGGATATTCGAAATACTTCGCATTCAGTGCGGAACCGGCGCGATTCCGCCAAAGCTCGCGCGCGAGCGACTGCTGCCAGTCGCCATAGTTGAAAGCGAATTCCTCGACATATTGTTCCTCGGTAAGGGAACCGAGAAAGAAGTGCTGCAGCACCGCATCGTGTAGCACGACAACGCCGGGTTGACGCAGCGCCCGTTCGTAAATCGGCCCATGGATCCGATTGTTTCCGAGATGATACAGGTTTACATCGGAATGGCGCGGGGCAATTTCGATTTCGCCGCGACGCCGGAGCGCCCTGAGGAGCGCGGCGGAATAGTCGGCCACGCCGGTCCGCGCGGGCGGCAGCGGAGAATAAAAGCCGATCTTCAAGGTTTTTTCCGCTTACCGAAAAGCGCGGTGCCGACTCGCACGCAGGTTGCGCCTTCTTCGATGGCAACCTCGAGATCGTTGGACATGCCCATCGAGAGTTCCGACAAGCCGGTTTTCTCCGCAAGCTCGCGCAGCCGCGCGAAGTATGGGCGCGAGTGTTCGGCGTCCTCCGACCAGGGCGGCACGGTCATCAGCCCGGTCAACCGCAGATGGGAACAGGCGCGAACGGCATCCGCCAGCGCGGGAAGATCGGCCGGATCGGCACCGGTCTTCGATCCTTCAGGCGCGAGCTTGACCTCCAACATCACCTCAACCGGTTTTCCAAAAGCATCCAAGCGCGCGGCGAGTTTGGCCGAGTCGACCGTCTGAATCACCTGAAAAAGCTCCACCGCTCTGGCGCATTTATTCGATTGCAGATGTCCGATCAGGTGATACCGGGTCCCCGCCAGATCCGCCACGCTGGACGCTTTTTCGGCAAACTCCTGGACATAATTTTCGCCGAAATCGCGCAGCCCGAGTTCGTAGCCATCGAGAATCGCCTGAGCGGGAAAAACTTTTGTAACCGCGAGGAGCAGGATGCCGCCGGGATCCCGCCCGCAGCGGGCCGCGGCGGAATGGATGCGCTCGCGAACACGCGCCAGGCGATCGGCCAGGCCCGGATCGATCATGGCTTACTTGTAACATGCCGCGTTAGTCTGAATCTCCGGGGCAGGAAGTGAAATCATTGATACATCGGCTCTGCCACTGGCGATCCGAAATGGGGATTAGAACTGAATTAAGGAGAGAAAAATTTATGGCGGACGACAATACAAAAGCAAGCTCAAACGGGCATCCGGCCGCATCCGGGCAAGAAGCCCAATCCGACACTTTGACCACCCGGCAAGGACATCCTCTTATTGACAATCAAAAATGCGCACGGTAGGCTCACGCGGGCCTACGACACCACTGGAAAATTACCCGTTTATCGAGAAAATCACGCATTTCGATCGGGAGCGGGTTCCTGAGCGCGTCGTGCATGCCCGCGGGGCCGGAGCGCATGGCTATTTCGAAGCGTATGGAACGGTTGGCGGCGAACCCATCGCGAAGTACACGCGCGCCAAGCTCTTCCAACAGAAAGGAAAGCGAACCCCGCTTTTTGTGCGCTTTTCCACTGTCGTGCATGGCAACCATTCGCCGAGACGCTACGCGATCCGCGCGGTTTCGCGGTCAAGTTTTACACCGAAGACGGCTATTGGGATCTCGGAAACAACCTGAAGGTTTTCTTCATTCGGGATGCCATCAAATTTCCCGATCTCATTCACGCCTTTAAACCGGATCCGGTGACGAATCGGCAAGACGCGCGGCGGATTTTCGATTTCATCAGTCTCAGTCCCGAGTCGATGCATATGATCAAGTGGCTGTTCAGCCCGTGGGGAATCCCGGCGACGTATCGCGAAATGCAGGGTTCCGGCGCCACCGGCGACCTATACGATGCCATCGAGCGCGGCGATTTCCCCGAGTGGGAAATGTGCGTCCAGATCATGTCCGACGATGAACATCCGGGAGCTGGATTTCGACCCGCTCGACGATACCAAGACTTGGCCGGAAGACAAGTTTCCGATGAAGCCGGTCGGACGCATGGTGCTGCGACGGGCAAATGGCGACACAGGTGGACTACGGCCCCGATCCGCACGTGAACTATGAACCGAGTTCGCTCGGCGGCTTAAAGGAAGCGCCTAAGATGGGCAAAGATCATACACCGCGTGTGGAAGGAAATCTGGTGCGGCAACACATCGAGCGCGAGAACCCCTTTCAACAGGCGGGTGAGCGATATCGTTCTTTTGAACCTTGGGAGAAGATGAACTCGTCGGCAATCTTGCCGGGGCATTGAGCCAGTGCACTCCCGAGATCCAGCAACGCATGATCGGCATGTTGAAACAGTGCGACGCGGATTACGGGACGCGGGTGGAAGAGGGTATCAAAATGAAAATGAGCATGAAGGAGCCGGTGGGTAGCATGAAGTAGCATCGGCTGGATCGCGAGCGGGGCCGCGGGCATCAAAGCTACATGTCAACCATGAAGGCAGCGCAAGTTACGAAGCCCGGCGGCCCTATCGAGATTGTCGAGCGGGAGATTCCCGAACCGGGCCCGGGGCAGGTTCGGCTGAAGGTGGAGGCGTGCGGCCTTTGCCACAGCGATTCCTACGCCAAAGAAAATAGGTGGCCCGGGATGAAGTACCCGCGCATTCCCGGACATGAAATCGCGGGAACTCTCGACGCTCTGGGCGAAGGAGTAGAGCGCTGGAAGACGGGGCAGCGCGTGGGCGTGGGCTGGCATGGCGGCCATTGCACGTTTTGCAATCCGTGCCGGCGCGGGACTTTCCTGGCTTGCGAGCAGCCTCGGATTCCCGGCATGACTTACGATGGCGGCTACACCGAATACATGGTCACTTCCGCTCAAGGACTGGCCGGGATCCCGGATGCTCTGAGCTTCGAAGAGGCGGGACCGATCCTGTGCGCGGGCGTCACGACTTTCAACGCGCTCAGGCACAGTGGGGCCTTGGCGGGCGACCTGGTTGCAGTGCAGGGGCTTGGCGGTCTTGGACACTTGGGCGTTCAGTTCGCGAACAAGATGGGTTTCGAGACGGTAGCTATCGGACGCGGGGAAGATAAGAAAGAGATGGTGATGAAATTAGGCGCCCACCACTACATCGATCCGACGAAAGAAAAGCCCGCGCAAGCGCTTGGCAAGCTCGGCGGCGCGAAGGCGATACTTGCGACCGCGCCCGATAGCAAGTCGATGAGCGGACTGGTCGATGGGCTCGGCCTGGGCGGAGAGTTGATCGTGGTGGGGGCGAGCATGGACCCGATAGAGGCGAGTTCCATGTCGCTGATCGGGAGGCGCCGATCGTTGCGCGGTTGGCCTTCGGGCATTTCGACCGATTCCGAAGATGCGCTCCGCTTCTGCGCGATCACCGGGGTGCGTCCCATGATCGAGACGTTTCCCCTGTTGGAGGCGGCGGCGGCCTACGACCGTATGATGAGCGGCAAGGCGCGATTCCGAGTCGTCCTTAAAATGGGCTAGTGCCCCCCGATTTCAAGCACGACCCACTCCATCTGGAGACTCTCGCCGTTCACGCCGGACGGCGCGTCGATGTAGCCACGGGCGCGGTTACGCCGCCCATCCACATGTCATCCACCTTCGAGCGATCGGCGGAAGGGGATTATCCGCTTGGTTTCTCCTACTCCCGCGAGGGCAATCCAAACCGGTTGGGATTGGAGCACTGTCTGGCCGCTCTCGAAGGCGGCAAAGAGGCGCTGGCATTCTCATCGGGACTTGCGGTCCTTACGGCTATCGTGCAGGGCCTCGAACCGGGCGACCACATCATCGCGCCGACGGACGTCTACTACGGTTTAAAACAAGTAATCGGCCAAGTGTTCGCCAAATGGCCAATTGAAACCGATTACGTCGAAATGACGGATCTCGATGCGGTTCGTTCCGCCGTGCGCCCCGGCACGCGGCTGATCTGGATCGAAACGCCTTCCAATCCTCTTCTGAAGATTACGGACCTGGCGGCGGTAGCTCAAATCGCGCGCAAGGCAAACGCAATCACCGTGTGCGACGGCACCTTCACCAGCCCGGTGTTGCAGCGGCCATTCGAATTCGGCATCGACATGGTAATGCACTCGACCACCAAGTACATTGGCGGCCATAGCGATTTGATCGGCGGCGCTCTCATCGCAAAGCACGATAATTATTTATTCGAACGCGCGCGCAATTCGCAGCGCTACGGCGGCGCGGTTCCGTCGCCGTTCGATTGCTGGCTCGCGCTGCGCGGCGTTTCGACGCTGCCCTGGCGAATTCGCGCCCATTGTGAGAATGCGCTCGCGATCGCGGAGTTCTTGCAGTCTCATGCGAAAGTGGAGCGGGTTCACTACCCGGGATTGTCCGGCCATTCCGGACACGAACTCGCGAATCGCCAGATGCGCGGCTTCGGCGGAATGCTTTCGTTTGAAGTGCGCGGCGGGAAGCAAGACGCGATGGCCGTTGCGAGCAAGGTCCGGCTCGTCACCCGCGCCACCAGTCTGGGCGGCCCGCATAGCTTGATCGAGCATCGCGCTTCGATTGAGGGTCCACGGACGAAGACGCCGCCGAATCTGCTTCGGATGTCCATCGGGTTGGAGAATGCGGCGGATTTGACGGCGGACCTGGAGCAAGCGCTAAAGTGATTCGCGGGGCGTGAAGCAGCCGCCCCAATCAGAACGATAAGCGCAAACCGAACTGCATGCGGCGCGGGCCGACGAGCAGGCCTCCGATCTTCCCGAAATTAGCGCTCGCCAGGTTCAGGTTCGCGGCCCCGAACTGGGTATGGTTCCAGGCGTTGAACATCTCCCACCGGAACTGCGCGTTGAATCGCTCACGTACTCTCGTGTTCTTGAAGACGCCGAGGTCCCAATTGTCGATGCCCGGCTGCTCGATGGAATTTCGGGCAGCATTGCCCTCCACGTGCGTAGCCGGCATTGCGAACGCCGTCGGGCTCAAGAAGGCGTTAGGAAGACTGCGGCCAGATTTGTAGTTGCCGATGATGTCGGGCCGCGACTGAGTAAACGCGCCGGCGTTGATCCAGTCCACGCCCAGGGAGGGTGTTTGGAATTGGCCCATCGCGAGAGTCGTGATACCAGTCACCTGCCAGCCCCCGGCAAACTTGTCCAGGACCGGATCCATGCCGCCTCCAAAACGCTTGCCGCGCCCGAAAGGCAGTTCATAGACGTAGCTATAGACAAAGCGATGCGGCACGTCGAACGTGCTGTGACCCTTGTCGAATTTCTTAAAATCCGCCGAGATCGCCGAAAACTCATCGGTGGCGCCCAGATCCAGCGATTTCTGCCAGGTGTACGATGCCAGCATGAAGAGCCCGTTGGAGTATCTTTTTTCGAGACGCGCGGTCATGGCGTTGTAGCTTGACCAGCCCCCGTTATACGTCAGTAGGATGAATCCGTATGCCGGGAAAGGCACGCGGGCGACGATCGGTATCTGGCCGGTGGGGTCGATCGTGGCGATGTTTAGGTTGCGGCGTTCGGGCAGCTTCTGGCCCGTACTGCCGGCATAGTCGAGTTCGAATATATAGTCCCGCGCGAGCGTTCGCTGCACGCCAAAAGTCCACTGGCTTACGTAGGGCGTGCGGTTGTGGCGATCGAACGAGAACGGGTTCAAGTTGGGAGATGCCGAGAAAGACGGCAGCATGTTGCTCATCAGGAGTGTCGGCTTGGTTGGATCGCTGTTGAGGGTCTGCGATTGATAGAAGGGCGGCCCGATTACCTTGAACTGCTCTTCATTGAAATTATCCGTGGCGTAGTAGATGCCGAACCCGCCGCGCACCACGGTGTTCTTAGCGAAGGTTGGCCGATAGGCAAAGCCGAAACGCGGAGCGAAGTTGTTCCAATCCGGATCGACGACGGAACGGCGCAGCCCATGATCGGCGTAGACCACGGTACCCAGATCCGGGGCAAACGCTAGGGCCTTTCCGCGCGTCTCGGCCGGCGAGGCGGCATATTCGTAGCGCACCCCAAAATTCAGCGTGAGGCTCGGGTTGACGCGCCAATCGTCCTGAATGTAAGCGCCATAGTATGTGGTGCGGAGCAATTGACTGGAATCGCCAAGCGCGGCGCCGGCCGAAATGGGCAAACCGAGCAGCATGTCCCCAAGGCCTAAGCCCTGAGTCCCCGTGAACCTCCCATCGAAATTGAAGCTGGGGTTGCCGGAGAAATCCGTGATTTGATCGTATCGCTGGCGGCTAATGGTCATCCCTAACCGGACATTGTGTTTCCGGGTGTTCCAACTGAAGTTGTCGGTGAATTGGATGTTGACGTCGGTGGCTCCGATGGCCTCGGAAAGCGATCCCACCCCATTGAACCCGGTCGGGTTGAAATCCGGCACGCCGAAATCAAACGGATTCGGAGAAGTATTTTTCAAACCGAAAACTTGCGAAGCGTAGTCCTTGGTATTCGAGGTTTCCGCGGTCCGGTAAGTAACGCTGCGGTTGTAGCCGAACCGGAATTCGTTGACCATGGCGGGATTGAGGATTCGAGTGTAGGTCGCCGTGTAAAGCCGGTCGGTCTGCGGAAACACGTCGCCGCCCAACGGCCGCAGCGCCGGAGCGAGCAGGCTTTCGTTCGAGTCGGAGAAAGTTCCGTATAGGATATCCGTCGAACTGAAGTGATGATCGAGCCGCACGTTGTACTGGTCCCAATCATTGACTCGTTTCGGGAAGCCGACCGTGTTGTATGACGGGAAAGTGGGCGAATTTGGCGTCACTGCCAGGTTGGGCTTGGGCTGCCAAGGCAACTGCTTCTGCACGATAGGATCGAGTCTGCCGGCCGGAATCACGTTCCCTGGGAACGGCTGCCCGCTCGATGGGTCGATAACGTTGTGACACTTGCGTGAAGTGGGGTTGGCTTGACACAACGGGGAACTTAGCGGGAGGATGCCGGTGCCGGCGCTGTCGTCGGCCAGGTTGCCGGCCATTTGCGCCGGCGAAGGATAGATGGCCGTTGCCGTGTTGGCCTGCCGCTGCCGGAAGCCTTCATAATTGAAGAACCAAAACGTCTTATTCTTGCCGTGGTAGCCCGGCACAACCACCGGCCCGCCCACGGCGGTACCGAAATTGTTCTGCGTAAATGCCGGCTTGCTCTGTCCCGTTTGGTTCGCAAAAAAATCGTTCGCGTCAAAATTCCGGTTCCGTAAGAATTCAAACACGGTCAGGTGCAAATCGTTGCTGCCCGAACGGATCGTGGTATTGACGACGGCCGAACTACGTCCAAACTCCGCCCCGAAAGTGGAGCGCTGCACCCCGAACTCTTCGATGGCATCGGCCGAGGGCCGAATTCCGGCGTTGCCGAAACGGGAGTTCCGCGTCTCGATGCCGTTTACCAGGAAGCTGTTGTTGGTCTCCCGGCCGCCAGCCAAGGAGAGCGTCGAGTCGCTCCGGCCCGTCCAGCTCGATGCCGGCGAAACGCCAATGCCGATAGGCACGGCGCCTGAGGCGATCTGAGCCAATTGAATGAAATTGCGGCCGTTCAGAGGCAGTTCTACGATGGCCTGACTATTGATTATCTGGCCCACTGAAGCGCTCTCCGCGTTCAATAAGGATTCCGCTGCCGCCGAGACATTGACCGCCTCGGCGACGGAGCCAACGGTGAGCTTCGCGTCGACGTGCGCACGCTGACCGATGGTGATGACGATATCGGTTACGTTCGCCGTCTGAAAGCCCGGGGCCGAGACCTCGAGCCGGTAAGGGCCAGGCTTCAATTGGCTGAACAGAACATTGCCGAGAGAGTCGCTCTGACCTTCGGATTTAACGTTGGTTTCGATTTGGATCAGACTCAGCTTCGCGCCGGCGACGACCCCACCGCTGGGATCGGTGACATTGACGACCAGGTCACCCGTGATGGATTGACCGTAAAGTGTAACCGCAATGGTGAAGGCGAAAATGATGAATGTGCGCACGGAAGTCTCCTATTTTTCCGCTGTAGCTATTCGGGGCTCCGAATGCCAGCCGCTTACAGTTTATTGATGCGATTTGAAATGGGCAACACATTTAATCTTTCGCCAAGCGCTCCGCGTGCGCGCGCACGGCGAGCGAAAGTCCGTTCAGACTATATCCGCCTTCGAGCACGGAAACGACCCTTCCATTTCCGATTTCCAGAAGAATATCCGTGAGATCCGCGAAATCCGCATCGCTCAACAGAAACCCGCCCAGCGGGTCTCCGGCGCGCGAATCGAATCCGGCGGAGATCAACACCAAATCGGGCTGGAACTGCCGCGCTGCGGGGACGAGCTCTTTCTGAAAGGCGCCAAGTATCTCGCGCCGCCCTGCCCCCGCCGGAAATGGACAATTGAGCGTCGTCCCCTCGCCCGCGCCCGCGCCCCGCTCGTTTGCCGCGCCGGTACCCGGATACCACGGATACTGATGCGTGCTGAAGAAGAAGACCGACGGGTCCGAATAGAAAATATCCTGCGTGCCGTTGCCGTGATGCACGTCCCAATCCGCGATCAGCACGCGTTCCGCGCCATACTTCCGCTGGGCATAACGCGCCGCGACGGCAATATTGTTGAAAAGGCAAAATCCCATGCCGCGATTCGGAGTAGCATGATGCCCGGGCGGCCGGACGACGCAAAACGCGTTACCCGCCTCGCCCCCCAGGACCAGATCGATCGCGTTCAATACCGTGCCGCTCGCATGGAGCGCGGCTTCGAGAGAACGCGGCGAGATGGTCGTGTCGCCCGTGCTCAGTTCCGTGCCGCCCGCGGCCACATCGCGCTTCACGATATCGATGTACCGCCGGTCGTGGCAAAGCGCGATCTCATCCTCGGTGGCGGCACGGGAAGGAACGGGCGCGAGCGGAAAACCGACAAGGCCGCGCAATGCCGCGTCGAAACGCGCCGGCTGTTCCGGATGACCCGGCCCGGTGATGTGTTCTTTCGAAATGGGATCGGCCAGAAAAGCCATTTCCTATTTCTACCAGCCGCGTGTAGAATCGGCTAATCGCCATGCATCTCACCGGACGCAGATCGTTCCTGGCCTCAACCGCTGGAGCCATGTTTCTCCAGAGCAAACTCCCGGCGCAGCAGTCGCCCTACAAGCCAAAACAGAGCGACCGTCCTGAACCGGCCGAAGGAGACGAGCCTGGTTTCCAGCCAATGCTCGATGGAAAAACACTGGACGGCTGGGAAGGCGATCCTAAGTACTGGCGCGCCGGGAAGGGAATTCTCACCGGCGAAATCACCCCGGAAACGCTTATCAAGAGCAACACTTTCATAATCTGGCGCGGCGGCTCTCCGAAGGATTTTGAATTGAAGGCCGATTACCGGATTACGTCCGGCGGTAATAGCGGCATTAATTATAGAAGCGTCGTCGTCCCCGACCTGGTAACTCCGGGCAACAAGTTCGCCATGCGAGGTTATCAGGCGGATATAGACGGGCATAACATCTACACCGGTCAGAACTACGAGGAGAAGGGCCGCTTATTTCTGGCTTTGCGCGGCCAGATGACGCATGTCGTGAGCGGCCGGAAACCCATAATTCTGTCGTCTTTGGGGTCTTCCGAGGATCTGGCTTCGTTCATCACGAACGACTGGAATTCCTATCACCTCATCGTTCGCGGCAACACGCTGATCCATATCCTGAATGGACGCTTGATGAGCGTGGTGATCGATGACGACCCCGTTGGCCGGAAGTTCGAAGGCCTGATCGGAGTGCAGGTTCACGTCGGCGGTCCCATGAAAGTCGAATACCGGAATTTCCGGCTGAAAATGCTTTAGCGCGTTTTAGCCCGCAGCGATTTTTTGGCGAAGTTCGACAAACCCACCAACCAACGGGGTTATGGGAACCGTTCCGAAGCCTTTCGAAACCCGATCAGAAAAGAGTGGTTGAAAAAGTATGGGATTCGGACGGCGATCTATGGAACGGTGACGCTCGTCTATGATCATCATGTCGAAATCTGGTCGACAAACCGAGGAAGGTGCAGCATAAATATTATTCCGCCGCTTTATCGCCGCTTCACGTCGACCTGGATCGTGACAATTGCCTCGGAGCGCACCAGCACACCCACGAATCGGCGCGCGCGCCCGATCCCCATTTGCATCGGAGCGATGGCATTCACCGACCCATTTCGACGATTTCTCCCTCCCGCATGAGGACGATTGCACCACCCATGCATCGCGCGAGATCGATATCGTGCGACACGGTAACAACTGTCTTGCCGCAAGCGACGAGCAGCCGCAGCAGAAGCGCTACCTCGCGGCGGCGCTCGTCGTCCAGACTCTTTGTCGGCTCGTCGAAAAGATCAGATCCGCGGTTGCCGCCAGCGCGACGGCGACCAGTGCGCGCTGGTTCATGCCGCCGGACATCGTGTACGGATATCGCCGGCCCATCGGCATCCGGATCGAGAGCCCACGTCCGCCAGTTTCTCGCGTCCGATCCCATGAGCCTCCGCGTCCGCGAGCCCGGCCGTCCACCGCCTGCCCCACCATTGGCAGAGATTGCGCGGCGCCGGCAGCGTGCGCACACGCACGCCTCGATTGAAGGCGAGGAAAATTAGCGCACCCGGAGCGAGGACCTGGACCGGCGCTTCATCAAAGTAAGGAGCCAGTTCGGCGATCATCGCGCCCCACGCGGCATCGGGCGGCCGTGCTCCGAAGCCGATGAACGAAAGAGAGGTGATCGCAAGTATGTTGCATATCGGCCTCCGGGCGAACGAGACCGGCAGATCCGACTGAAAAACGGGCCATCCCACCGGCTAGGCAAATTCCGCAGCACGCTCGCGGCCGTTTGCTGGCGCCGCCCGGTTGCAAGCGGGATGTCATGCTCATGGAGCGGCGTGGCGCGATTGTGGGCGTGTGAATTGCTTACTCTGGAATCAGACATGAAATCATACGAAAAAGAGTTGAGCTTCGGCCGCGAGATCGCGCGGAAGGCGGGCGACCTCGCCTTGCATCATCGCCAGGGCGGAATCGGATTCGACGCGAAATCCGATGAATCGCCGGTCACCATCGCCGACCGCGAATGTGAAAAGTTGATCGTTGAGGGATTGCAAAAAGCGTTTCCCAACGACGGGCTGCTCGGAGAAGAAGGGGCGCTCAAGGAATCCACAAACCGGCGCAAGTGGATCGTCGATCCGATCGACGGAACCCGCGATTTCATTCGCGGGACCCGCGCGTGGTCGGTCTTGATCGGGCTTGAGGAGGACGGGCAGGTAGTCGCCGGCTTCGCCTATTTTCCCGCGACCGGCGAAATGTTTTCGGCCCGCAAGGGCGGCGGAGCATATTGGGAAGACCAGGGAACGTCCCGGAAAATTTCCATCTCCAATATTGAGAAGGCATCCGCGGCGTTGTTGTGCGTAAACGGGTTGAGCTACGCGCGCCGCTACCCGTTCGCGAACGATTTGCTCGAGTGGATGGAATCCTTTTGGACCGTGCGCAGCATGGGCGGATGTCTCGACGCGATGTTGGTGGCCTCCGGCCGCGCCGATGTTTGGCTCGAAACGCAAGCCAAGCCGTGGGATCTCGCGCCTCTGAAAATTATTGCCGAGGAAGCGGGCGCGGTTTGTTTCGATTTCGCCGGCCAGGATACCATCTACGGCGGCAATTACGCGATCTGCGTGCCTTCGCTCGAAGCGGAGGTGCGCCGGTTCGTCGGAAGGGCGCCGCTCTAATGCTGGTCGCGGAACTGGCGGGCCTTCGACATTTCAGTTTGGTCGAGCGGGAGCTCCCCGATCCCGGTCCCGGTGAAGTGCAGGTGCGGGTGGCCGCCATCGGCATCTGCGGGTCCGACATGCACTCGTACGCGGAAGGCGCGGTCGGCGACACGCCATGCACGTATCCAATGGTGCTGGGGCATGAGCCTTCAGGCACCGTCGTCAAGACGGGCTCGGGCGTCTCGGGCTGGCACGCGGGCGATCCGGCCGCCTTGGAACCGGCGCTCTATTGCTACCACTGCGAGTTCTGTCTCAGCGGGCATCACAACGTTTGCGCGAACTTGCGCTTCTTGAGTTCCCCGCGCGATCCCGGGTTTTTCCGCGAATTCGTTAACCTGCCGGCGCGCAATCTGATTGCGCTTCCGCCCGAGATCGGTTTAGCGGAAGCGACTTTGATTGAACCGCTGGCCGTAGTGCTGCACTCGCTCGGGTTTCTCGCTTCCGAACGGGTGGATACAGCCGCCGTGTTCGGCGCGGGCCCGATCGGATTGCTAACGGTAGCCGCGTTGAAACTGGCGGGCGCATCGCGCGTTTGGGTCGTCGATCCCGTGGCGCACCGGCTGGAAATGGCGAAAGCCATGGGGGCGCATGCCGTCATCGACCCGGTCGCGGCGGACCCCGTGCGGCACATCATGGAGGACACCGGGAATCGCGGCGTCGATGCCGCTATCGATTGCGCCGCGAAGGACGACTCGCTGAATTGGTGCGTCGACGTGCTGCGCCATGCGGGACGGCTGGTGTTGACGGGCATTCCGGCGTATTTGAGAGCGAACCTCGATATCCATTCGATGCGCCGCAAGGAGATAACGCTCTTTAGCGTGCGGCGCTCGAATCATGAATCGGAGATGGCGCGCGACATGCTTCGCGAGCACTGCGGGCGGTTCGCGGGATTGATCACGCACCGCCGAAGCTTGGACCGGATCGGCGAGGCGTTCACGATGGTCGAACATTACAGCGATGGCGTGGGAAAAGTCCTGATCGAGCCGGCTTGATCTCTTCATGACGATCGCGCAACGCTGGCCGGGACGATGAGTCACGCGTGGGGCACTACCGGATAACCGATTCGGCGGCAACAAATCGGGGTTCGATATCGATCGGGATCGCTTTCAGCCCCTCGATTGTTCGCGCGACTTCCGGCCGCAGAACCCCCAATGTATCGAGCATGTGTTTCGCCGCGGCGTGGTCTCCGGTGGCTTCGACGGTGAGCAGATCGTGCGTCAAATCGCGAACCGCGTCCTTCACCTTGGCGAAATCGACTTCGTACACATCGCCTTTGTGAACGAACGCGCCTCGATCCAACAGATAGTTGAATTGCAAGGCCATGCCCTTCCCATGCGCCTCCTTCAAGCCGAAGCGGAGCGTGCGGAAAGAAGACGCGAGGTAAGTTGTGTACAACCGCTTCTCGTCCGGCTTCAAATAGCCGCGGTCGAAAAAGAACTGAAGCATATATAGGCCTGTAATGTCCGCCTTGGCTTCCTCGATGGCGCTATAAATCTCTTTGAGTTCCTGCCTGGGCGTGGTGGCTCGCGCGCTCACTTCGATTCGATGCGGCCCGATGCCGTGGCTCAGTTCATGCGCCAGGATGTGAGTGAAGAACGAATCGAAGCTGAGATCCGCGCGCGCCGCGGGGGCCAAGACCCGCGCGGCGATCGGCTCCAACGTGCTTCGAAACTTGGCTTCCTGGATGTTCTTCAGCATCACGCGCTTGCTGCCCTTCTCGTGCACGACGCGCTCATCGTTCGGCAGGTTGTAGGCAGCGGTTCGGACACCGTGGTCGCCATCGCCCGCGGCAAACACTTCGTTGACAACCCGGATGGGCGCCAGCGCGCCAATTTTCGGATTGCGGTATCGCGCGTCGATGGGAAGGTGGTTCTCCACTTCCTGCAAGTGATTCGCGAAGAACTTCAACTTGTTCGATTCCGCTTCGTCGCGAATGTTCACGTACGCTTCGAATCCGGCTTTGTATCCGAAAATCTCATCGTTGTAAGTCTCGTAGGGGCCGATCGTGATATCGAGCGGAGCGTCCAGATCCATCCACGCCACGTCGGAAGCGTAATAGTCGTTCGATTCGAAGGCGGCGGCGCGAAGCCCCAAGAATTTCCGCAGGGAATCGTTGCCGGTGAGCGCGGCCGCCTCCCGCAGCAGCTTGCCGCAATTGCCGAGGTCCGGTTGATATTCCTTGCTGTAAGGCGCCATCGCGAGGCTCCCCTCCTTGGAATGCGCGGAACGGCGAATCACGGTGAAGAAGCCTTCCGCCCGGTCGCGTTCGTCTGGAGAAAGCTTCCGCGCCCAGGCCTCGAACTCCTCTTTCGTCATGTCCGGCGGATAAAAGTTCGCGCCCGGCAACTTCTTCGGAGGCACATCGGGCAAAAAGGCGTCGTGCTCGTCGAGATCCGACCAGGGACCCTTGTTCAGCCAGAAATAGCGCAGCCTCGCCTTGCCAAGCGGCGTTTTATCCTTGCGGAGTTTGGCGTCCAGAGCGAGATTGCCGCTCCACATCTGTTCCAGAAAAATGCGATCGACAATGCGGGAGGCTTCGATCAGCTTCTCCAATGCCAGGCGGTCGGCCGGAGAGAGTTTTGAAATATCGACGGCGATATCGGTTGGAGCGAACCGCGCCGCCATGCGTTGCAATTGGGCGAGGTCCGGAACGGCGGCAAGCAAAGTCATGGCGGTGAGAAGGATTGCGACCAGCTTCATCCGCCTACCACTGTAACGCCAGTTCGGGAACGGTTATTCTGTTCGATATGGGTTTTGAACAGTATCACGAACCAGCGAGCGAACTGTCGCAGGAAGTCCGCACGTTCGCCCGCATGATGATTGCCTTGATCGAAGAGGCTCAGGCGATCGACTGGTATGAGCAGCGCATCTCGGTTGAGAAAGACAAGATTGCCAAGGCAATCATGCAGGAAGCACAGCACGAAGAGTTTAAACACTTCGGGATGGATCTCGAGTTTCTCTTGCGTAAAAAGCCCAAGTGGCGCGAGATGCTCAAAGGCATTCTTTTTCAGGAAGGCGACATCGTGAAACGCGCCGACACCGCCGAAAAAGAGACCGATTGACTTCGGGCCTGGGTTCACAAATCCAGGGCATGTTTTCTTCCCAACGATTCATGGGGTTAACGCCGCGGCCATTCCGGTTGCGGATCGTTAGGCCCATAAGATCGGACCAGCAAGCCCCGCACGTCTCGGATAGTAGTTATCGACGCTCATTAGCGGGGCTGGCAAGGATCCGACGTGCAAGCAAACCCGCGAGTCGCGCTCGCATACAAAAGCCATTCCACTCACAATCGGGCCAGCCACTTCGGGCTCGGTGTCACGGCTCTCAACAACGCAAAAGTACTTCTAGATAACGGCATCCGGGCGGATGTTTGGCCCGTTGCAAGCGCCGCCGAGCTGCGCTGCCGTTTGGAACGCGCGCTACGGGACGGCGCTCCCATAACTCACGTGGTCATGTCGGCGCCATGGATCGCTTCGGCCGATTGGCAAGCGCTCGCGGCCGCGTTCGGAGATACGCATTTCGCGGTAACGTGCCACTCGAACCTCGGCTTCCTGCAGGCCGATCCATCGGCGGTGCGATTGGTTCGCGAGGGAATCGAAATCGAGCGGGCCTCGTGGAATTTCCATGTTGCGGGCAATAGCGACCGTTTTTGCCGCTGGGTTTCGACGACGTTCAACGCGGCGTGTTCCTATCTGCCGAATCTCTATTACGTGGACCCGCGCCGCATTCCGAAACCTTCCCACTTCGACGGGGGGACGCTGCGCATTGGCGCGTTTGGCGCGACCCGGCAGCTTAAGAATCTGGTCAGCGCGGCGGGCGCGGCGATGCAATTATCGAGCGATCTGAGAACCGATGTCGAACTCTGGGTATCCGCCGGCCGGAACGAACACGGAGACTCCACCACTTCCGCCATCCGGGAGATGACGTGCGGGACGCCGCGCATGAAGCTGATCGAGAACGGGTGGCAATCCTGGCCGCAGTTCCGGGAAACCGTCCGGCACATGCATTTGCTGCTGCAACCGAGTTACACCGAGACGTTCAACGTGGTGACGGCGGATGGAGTCGCGGAAGGAGTGCCTTCGGTGGTTTCGGACGCGATCGACTGGGCGCCGCAGGAATGGAAAGCGCGCGTGGACGATGTGGCGGATATCGCGCGGGTGGCCCGCGAAATTCTTGGCGACCGGAGGGCGGCTCTGAAGGGCTGGCGCGCGCTCGTGAAGCACAATGCGCGCGCGCTCGACGCGTGGCTCGACTATCTGAAGCCGCCGATCCGTCAAAACTGGTGGACCCGTCTTTTCCGATGAGCCAGAGCGATGGGATGCAGCAAGGCCAGCGCCTGGAACTCATCGGCGCGTTGACGGGCGGCATCGCGCACGATCTCAACAATCAGTTGATGGTCATTTTGAACCATCTGGATGTTTGCCTGAGAGACCTCGATCCGGAAAATTCCGCGCGCGCGAGTCTCTCGGTAATCCAGCGCGCCGCCGTGCGCTGCGCCGACATGACGGCCCGCTTGCTTCGGTTCAGCCGCAAATCCGAGCCGCTTTTAAAATCGACCCAACTGGCTGAAGTGTTGGAAGAGACGGAGCGGTTTTTGAGGGGAGTGATGCCGGCCTCGATCAAGCTTTGTTTTTGCAAGCGGGCAAACTTGCCTACGGTGTGCGCGGACGCCACCCAGATACAGCAGGTTCTCGTGAATCTTTCGGTGAACGCGAGAGACGCCATGCCCAACGGCGGCAGGCTCGAAATCCGCGCGCATGCAGACGGTGATTTCGTGGTCCTTTCCGTGTCCGACACGGGCGCGGGAATCCCACCGGAACTGCGGCAGAAAATTTTCGAGCCGTTTTTTACGACACGCGGAGAGACGGGCGGGACGGGTCTCGGGTTGGCCATGGTGGCTGCCATCGTCCAGAGCCACAAGGGATCGATTGACGTTTCGAGCGCTCCCGGCGCGGGCACTAATTTTCGGATCAAGCTGCCGGTCGAGTGCGAAAAGACCCAATCCGGGGGCGAGCGGGTTGCGGCAACCGAAGCTTCCGAACGAGGTTGTGTACTGGTTGCCGATGACGAAGATCTTGTGCGGCGCGTGGCCGCGACCATTCTCGCCATGCACGGTTACCACGTCTTGGAGGCGAAAGACGGTGAAGAAGCCGTTCGCGTTTTTCGAGAGAATGCGGGGCGGGTGGACCTCGCGTTCTTCGACGTCACGATGCCGAAAGCGTCGGGAGTGGAAGCGCTTGCCCGAATACGCGGGGAGCATCCGAATCTAAAAGCCCTGCTGACCAGCGGTTACGACGTGCTCGTCGGCGGGCCATTTCTGCCGAAGCCCTACACTTCTTCGGAGCTCATGGAGAAGGTATGGGAGCTGTTGAACGACGATATTCATTGACCTCCCGATCGATCCTGGCTTCGCTCCAGTTCAGCGGTCCGGCCATCCGCCGCGCGATTGCGACCAGTTCATCGACTGACCACCTGCGTTCGTAGCCCCAATAGGTGGCGATGTGAAGCACATCCGAAAGATGCCGCGCCATTTCATCGGTTACGGCGAAGGCAACCGGGTCGCTCCCGCGGCGTTCGACCAGCGGCGTGGCCGCGGTGGAGCATTTCCCTGCCAAGGCTGGTGCGATATCGCCGCAAATCTTATCCACGGCCTCTTCGCTCATGGCCCGGTAGGTTGTATATTTGCCGCCGGCAACGTGAACAACGCCATCTTCCGATTGCCAGATGCGATGTTCGCGACTTGTCGTTGTGGGCGAATCGGAGCCGTCGCGCACCAGCGGCCGAAGCGAACTGAACGTCGAAATCGGCGCGACCGTTTCGACGAGAGGGAAGAGGCGGCGGACGATCCCTTGCAGGTATTCGATCTCGCCAGCCGTGACGTGGACATCGTCGGGACCCGAGGTGTGATCCACGTCCGTGGTGCCCACTAGCGTTGTAAGATTCCCCCACGGGATCAGAAAAACGACGCGGCCCGATGGCTCGAAATACGCGATCGCTTCGTCACCCTGGTTCGCGCTCCGCGTTACGCGCGGAATCACGATGTGCGATCCGCGGACCAGCCGCAGTGGCGCGCCCGAGGACCATGCGCCCGTGGCATTCACCACCTTGCCCGCTTGAATCGAAAAACGTTCCTTTGTTAGCGAATCGATCGCCTCCGTGCCGTCCCACTCGACATAGTTGGCAACTGCCGCCCCTAATCGTTCCGCGTCGAAAACATTTTCAAGCACCAGCCTGGCCGAATTCACCTGGGCATCGTGGAACAGCAATCCGCCGCGAAGGCCTTCGCGCGCAAGATCCGGCTGCATGGTTTCGACTTCCATGCGCGAGAGCCGCCGGTGCCGCGCGATGTTGCGCTTTCCCGCCAGAAGATCGTACGCCCACAAGCCAGCCCCCAAATAGACGCCCGCAATGCGGTCGTAAACCGGAACCAGGAATGGCTGCGGATGCACCAGGTGCGGCGCGATCTTCAGCAGCGTGGAGCGTTCCCGCAACGATTCGCGCACCAGGCCGAATTCCAGATTTTTCAAGTAGCGCAGGCCGCCGTGAATGAGTTGCGAGTTCTTGCCGCTGGTTCCCGACGAGAAGTGGTTCTTCTCGATGAGCGCCACGCGAAGCGGAATTTTATTTTGGGCGGAGCGCAACGCCAGATCGCGCGCGATGCCGGCGCCGTTGATGCCGCCGCCCAGAATCAATACGTCGAACTCTTCCCGCTTAAGCCGCTCGATATTGCGTTCGCGGCTGACGGGCATGCTTTCCCAATGTAGACTATGGACAAAACATGCTCACGCGCCGCCGGGCCATGCTTCAATCGTTAGCTCTTTCCGCAAATCTTGCGCGCGCCGAACCGCCATCCGGCCGGTTCACCAAGAGTATCTGCTCCGTAATCTTTCCCGAACAAATGCCTCTGCTCGATCGATTCCCACTCGTGAAGAACGCCGGCTTTGAGGGTATTGAGATCCGTCTGGGCGAGGATATTCCGCTCGCGGCGGCGCGCGACGACGCCAAGCGGATCGGCGATGCGGCGCAAAGGGCCGGCATTGCGATCGCGAGCCTCTGGGTTTCGCAACCGCTGGCGGCGAATCCGCTGAACAGCCCCGACCCGGAACTTCGCGCGCGTGGCGTGGCCGCAATCCGCAAGGCAATCGAACTGGCCGCTTACTTGAATTGCGGAGCGTTGCTGCTTTATCCCGGACGCGTGGGCAGCGGTCCGCGATTTCAGGTGAGTTATCAAGAGACCTGGGAGCGCTTTACGGCGGAACTACGGAAGCTGATTCCCGCCGCTGAACAGGCAAAAGTGCTGCTCACTCCGGAAAATGTGTGGAACAAATTTCTGCTGAGTCCGCTGGAGATGCGCGCCTTTGTCGACCAGTTCCAAAGCCCCTGGCTGCAGACGCACTTCGATATTGGGAACGTCATGCAGTACGGCTATCCGCAAGACTGGATCCTGACGCTCGGCTCGCGCATCAAGCGGGTTCACGTGAAAGACTATAAGCTATCGAGCCGGGCCGAGCAGGGACGCTTCGTCGGCCTGCTCGAAGGCGACGTTGACTGGAAAGCGGTGATGAAAGCGTTGGTGGCGGCCGGGTACCGGGGCTTCTTATCCCCCGAAATTGGATACGACCCGAACCTGCCCGATCAATTGCGGGAAGTTTCCGCGAAATTGGACCGGATACTTGCGATGGCGTAAATCGGGATCGCGCGGCGGGCGGCGATGACACCGCGTGAGACAATCGGCTTAGTGCCAGTGGAAAAGAAGGGGATGCGGGTTCGCGTGCCGCGCGAGGCCCATCTGGCGCGCTTTTTCGCGCGTCCCATCGGAAAAACGCTCATCGTTTTGGTCTCGCTGGCGGCCATCACCGGCATCTTTACATTCACGTATTTCTATCTCCAATATTCCCGCCTTATCGACGAAACCCTGAAGAACAACCCATTCGCGAGCACCTCGCGAATTTACGCGGCGCCGATTACGGTGGGGGTGGGAGACGCGGCAAATCCGGCGGAAATCGCCACCCAACTTCGCCGCGCCGGATACAACGAATCGCGCGCCAACCCCATCGGCCATTACAATGTGCGCGCCGACTCCGTTGAGATCTTCCCCGGCACGGAATCGTATTTCGATGGCGAAGAAGGCACTCTCAAGTTCGCCAAAGGCAAAATCGCCCGCATCGTTTCGCTCCGGGACAATACCGATCGCGGCCAATACGAGCTGGAGCCGCAGCTTATCACGAACCTCTACGACCGCAATCGCGAAAAGCGCCGCATCGTGAAGTACGCCGATATTCCCGAAGTGCTGCGCAATGCCATTCTCTCGGCGGAAGACAAGCGCTTCTTCCAGCATTCCGGCTTCGATCCGGTCGGCGTGATTCGCGCCGCGTATATCGATTTGAAATCGCACCGGAACGATCACGGCGCGTCCACGTTGACGATGCAGCTTGCCCGGGGGATGTGGCTGACGCCCGACCGCAACTGGCGACGCAAAGCCGCCGAAGTGATGATCACGCTCGAGCTCGAGCAGAAGCTGACAAAGGAAGAAATCTTCGAATTCTATTGCAATCAAGTGGATCTCGGCCGACGCGGGACTTTCACCATTCGAGGCTTCGGCGAGGCTGCCCAAGCTTATTTCGGGAAAGATATCCGGCAACTCACGGCGCCCGAAGCGGCCATGCTCGCGGGCATTCTGCGCGGCGCGAGTTATTACAATCCGTTCCGTCATCTCGACCGCGTGAAGGAACGCCGCAACGTGGTGCTCTCGCTCATGCGGCAGAACGGGTACATCTCCGACCGCGAGTACGCGGTTGCCGTCGAGACGCCGCTCAATCTGGTTTCAACCGGCGCCGAGTCGAGCGATGCGCCGTATTTCGTCGACCGCGTGAACGACGAATTGCAGACGCGATTCGAGAATCGCGATTTTCAAGCGCAATCTTACCGAATTTATACGACGCTCGATCTCGACTTGCAGCGCGCGGCGAACGACGCGGTGCGCGCGGGCATGGAGCTGGTGGATCAACAACTCAAGAAGCAGAAGCGTTTCAAGAACGCGCCGTTCGTCGAGCCGCAAGTGGCGCTGATCGCGCTGGATCCGCATACCGGAGAGATCAAAGCGCTGGTGGGCGGCCGCAACTATAGCGCCAGCCAGTTGGACCACACGCTCGCCGAACGGCAGCCCGGTTCGATTTTTAAACCGTTTGTTTACGCCGCGGCCATGAATACGGCCATCAACGGCGGCCCGCGCACGCTGACTCCGGCGACCACCGTCGTCGATGAGCCGACCACCTTCTGGTACGGGAATCAATCTTACGAGCCCGGCAATTTCAAGCAGGAATATTATGGCGTGGTCACGCTGCGGCGCGCTTTGGCGAAATCGATGAACATCGCGACCGTCAAGGTGGCGGAGATGGTCGGTTACAACGCGGTCGTCAACCTGGCGCATAAGGCCGGCATTAACGAGCAGGTTCACGCAACGCCTTCCGTCGCGCTGGGCGCCTACGAAGCCACTCCCATCGAAATGGCGGGCGCTTACACCGTTTTCGCCAACCAGGGCAACCATGTGCAGCCGGCGTTTCTCGCGCGCGTCGAGCAGAAAAATGGATCGCTAATCTACGAACACAAGCCGGAGCTGCGCAATGTACTCGACCCGCGCGTGGATTACCTGATGGTTAGCTTGCTCGAAGAAGTCATGCGGACCGGCACGGCGGCCGGAGTGCGCTCGCGCGGTTTTACGGTCCCGGCAGCGGGGAAAACCGGAACCTCGCGCGACGGCTGGTTTGCCGGTTTCACTTCCGAACTGCTGTGCGTCGTGTGGGTGGGGTTCGACGACAACCGCGAATTGGACCTCGAAGGGGCGCGTTCGGCTTTGCCGATCTGGACAGCCTTCATGAAAAAAGCGCTGCAGTATCGGAATTACCGCGCGGTGAAAGAGTTCCAGCCGCCGAGCGGCATCGTTACCGTCGAGATCGACCCCGAATCCGGCATGCCCGTGACTCCGTTCTGTCCGGCGACGCGCTCGGAAGTTTTCATCGCGGGCACCGAACCGGTGGGCGTTTGCCCGCTCCACGGTAGCGGCGAAATCGATACCACCAATGTTTCGGGCTGGGACAATCCCAAAATTCCGCCGGCGCCGCGCGATCCATCGATGGTTCCTTATCCGATCACTCAGGGAAACGCTCCGTCGCAAACGCCCGATGTTCCGGCGATGGCGTCCCGGACGACGCCCGCCGATCCGGCCCAGGCTCCGGCGCCGCCTCCCAAGAAGGGCTTGTTCCGGCGGCTCTGGGGTGTGGTTAAATAGGGTCAAAGCGAGGCCGCCATGGTTTTCGTGCGTTTCCCAGTTATCGCATTTCCGGTTCTCTCCGTAATAATCGTTTCCATTTGCCCGGCTCAGTTAGCCAAACCTCTTTTCGATAAGACCACGCTTCCCCAGGCGGCGCCGCCGCGCGCCGCCGTGCCGGGCCTCTCCGCCGAACAGCGCGGCGATATCTTCATGGCGCGGAAAATGTTCCGCGAGGCCGTCGATATGTATCGCGAATGTCCCGCCGATTCGCCCGTGACCTGGAACAAAATAGGCATTGCTTGCCACCAGTTGATGGATCTCAGAGCCGCGAAGAATAACTACGAACACGCGGTGAAATTGGATAAGAATTATGCCGAAGCGGTCAACAATCTGGGGACCATTTACTACGCGACCAAGAATTACCGCCGGGCTATCGGGAAATACAAGCAGGCCTTAAAAATTTCGCCAAACTCGGCATCGATTTATAGCAATTTGGGAACGGCGTACTTCGCGCGGAAGAATTACAAGGAGGCGGCCGAGACTTACCAGATCGCACTGCGACTCGATCCCGAAGTTTTCGAGCATAAAGGCGGGTATGGCGTGATGCTGCAAGAGCGCAGCACCGGCGAAAAGGCTAAGTTCCATTACTATCTGGCGCGGACCTATGCGCAGGCGGGCCAGAACGAGCGCGCTCTGCTGTACATTCGCAAGGCGCTCGAAGAGGGTTTCACCGAGCGCAAAAAGCTGCTCGAAGATTCCGAATTCGCGGCCCTCCGGTCGACTCCGGAATTTCAGGAACTGCTCGCTTTAGAGCCGCGTGTTCTGTAAGCCGGGGCGGACGCTCTGTCTGCTTTTCGCGCTTTCGGCGTGCTCGCATTCGCCGAGCTCCCGGATCGCGCCCGGCGTCCAACGGGTGGCGGTCCTCCGATTCGAAAATCTTACGCCGGATGCATCGCTCGACTGGATGGGCCGGGCCGCGAGCGAAGCGATTGGCGATGAGATCTCCGCCGGCCGCAATCTCCATGCAATCCCTTCAGCCGCGATCCACCAGCTCGATCCGCTGTTGGGCGGGCGCGAGCTCGCGGCGCCCGGAGTATCCGCCGAAAGCACGCAGGCGCGCCTTGCGGGCGCGACCCGCTTGATTTACGGCGAGATTCTAGAAGCGGATGGGAAGTTCCGGCTTTCCGCCGCGGAAGAGGATGTGGCTACCCGGAAAATCCTGCGCTACTACGCCGGCGACGGGCCGGATCTCTTGGCGGCGGCGGACAAACTGGCGCGGCAGATCAGCCCCGAAGCGCGCGCCTTCTCGACGCGCAATGAACAGGCGCTTCACGATTACGCGATCGCGCTTGAAGAGCAGCCGGCCGAAGCGGCGCGCGATTATGCGCGCGCGGTTGCGGCCGATCCCAACTTCGGCGCGGCGTACGTGAAGTGGTCGCAGGTGGCGCAATCGCAAGGCGATCGGGCGTCGTTCGAAAAGATCTTGACGGAGGCCAAAGCGCGCGGCAACCAAATTCCCCCGCTGGATCGCGCCTATCTGCGGCTCGAATCCCTCAACCTGCAACCGGATACTAAGGGAAGCATCGAAGCGCTATCGGCCATCGCGCGATTGAGCCCGAACGATCCGGGAATCCGGCGCGCATTGGGCGACGCGGATCTCTCGGTGCGGCGTTACGCGGACGCAATTCGGGAATATCGAGCGGCCTTGCGCACGGTGCCGGAGAACGTGGAACTGTTGAATTCCCTCGGTTACGCGCGGATGTTCGCCGGCGACTACGAAGGCGCCGTGCAGTCGATCGGCGAATACCGGCGTTTGCGGCCCAACGAGCCCAACCCACTCGATTCACTGGGCGACGTGAATTACTATTTCGGCAGGCTCGGAGAAGCCGAAAAGCTGTATCTCGAAGCGCAAGGGAAGTCCGGCGATGCCGGTGACGGCGGCGAATTCATAAAGGCCGCCTATGCGCGGGCCATGACCGGAGATGTGACCGGGGCGAACGAAATTTTCGGGCGTTCCCGGAAAGGCAAAAGTCCGCAAGATGCGGGAGCGGCGTTCCGGACCGCGGCTTGGCAGTATTTCATGGGGGATCGAAAAGCGGCGGTGCGGAGTTTGAGCCGGCTTGCGGGCGCGACCCCGGCAACGGCGGTGAAGTCCGCCGCGGAAGCGCAATTGGCTCTTTGGGAATTGGAATTGGGCGACCGCGGGGCGGCGCATGCCCACGCAGCCCGCGCCGTTTCGATTCAAGCGTCGCAGTTCAGCGCTCTCGCGCAATTTTTGTGCGAGGACGAAGCGCCTCCGCGCGAATTGCAAGCACGCGCCGAGCGGGTTTTTCCCGGCCCGCCGAACGCGGCGGCGCGGAAGCTGGCAACCGCCTATGCACTTCTCTTCACGCGCGACTTCACGGCCGCGGTCCCGGTCTGGAAAGAGATCGCCGGCGCGGCCGGGCCCGCGGATCAGTCCGCCCCCGTGCTCTACGCGTGGGCTTTGGTGGCCAGCGGGCGTGCCCAGGAAGCGGCGGATCTGGTATCGCGGAATCCCTTGCCGCGGCCGAACAGCGTCGCCGACTTTACGTTCTTGGTTTATCCGAGGATTCTGTTTCTTCGGGCGGCCGTCCTTGAGAAGCGGGGAAAAGCGGCTGAGGCAAAGCGCGATTACGGACTGTTCCTAAAATTAATGGGGCCGTCGCAAAGCATTTTCGGGGAGAAGGAGCGCGCCGCGGTTGAGCGCGCGTTGAGCGCAATCGGGTAAGGTAAGGGAACGGCCGCATATGAAAATTCTTACCTTCCTATACAACCGCAAAAAGCACGCCGGCGTGGTGGTCGAAGGCGGCGTCGCGCCGGTGCTCGAAATCAATTCGAAGCACCGCACGCGCGTGCCGAACGACGTGCTTGAGATTATCCAGGGCGGAATCACGCAGATTCCGGTGAGCGGCGTAGCTCCCATACCGTTCGACCAGATTGAATTGCAACTGCCGTACGCTAAACCGCCGAAAATCTGGTGTATCGGCCTGAACTACCGTTCGCACGCGGAAGACATTAACGCCGTGCAGCCCGAGGAGCCGGGGAGCTTCATGAAACCGGCTTCGTGCATGTTTTCGCCGGGCGGGGAGATCATACTTCCGCCGGCCGAAATCTCGAATGACGTGGATGCGGAAGGCGAGCTCGGCGTCGTGATCGGTAAAACGTGCCGGTTTGTGCCCGCCGGAGAGGCGCGCCGTGTAATTTATGGATTCACGACGACGCTCGATCTCACCGCCCTCGACGTGCTGAAGAAGAATCCGCGCTACCTGACGCGGTCGAAAAGCATCGACACGTTCTTTAGTTTCGGTCCGGTGATTGTCACAGCGGATGAAGTTCCCGACGTGGACGCGCTCGAAGTGATTACCGAGCACAACGAGGGGATCTGTTCGCGCGACTTTGTCCGCAACATGCGCATGCGGCCCCTCGATCTGGTGAGCTATCACAGCGACTACATGACGCTGTATCCGGGCGACCTGATTTCGACCGGATGCCCGAAAGGGGCTCGCATAAAAGCGGGAGATCGCGTGCGCGCCCGCATCGAAGGAGTGGGGACGCTCGATGCTTCCGTAAGACAGGGCGAACGCATGCAAATGATAGACTGAGGCAGTGGGCTCCGCGCTCAAGCGCATTATTTTCTGGGATTATCAACGGGCCTCATGGCAGTACGACGTGATTGTCGGGATCATTGTCGCATTCGTTCTGCTCACGCCGCGAGACTGGTTCCGCGATCAGCCGCGCATCCCGCACGGCAGCGAAATAGCGATGCTGCCCGCCGCGCAAGGCAGCAACGTCTTCTGGATTGAGCCGGAGCTGATTGCCTCTATTCCTGAAGATCGACGTCTCGGCCAGCTTAGCCGGATTCTGACGAACAAGACCGGGAAGCAGCAGCGGATCGCGCGGCTCGAACCGATTTACGATTCGGAAAACGAGATCAAGGGGTACATGGCGTTTGCGAAGCCTTAACGTCGTGGTTGCCGGTATTGCCGCGCTATTCGCGGTTGCATTTGGCGCGTCTGCGGCCGATCCGCTCGATGCCGTGCTAGGCAGGATGGACTCATCCGCGGCCGCGTTCAAGAGCATGTCCGCCGATCTGAAGCGCGTTTCCCACACGGCCGTCATCAACGAGGACAGCATCGATTCGGGTACGATCAAGCTGAAGCGGTCGCACGGCGACACGCGCATGCTTGTCGATTTGACGGCTCCGGATCGGAAGGCCGCGGCGCTTGAAGGCGAGACGTTCCAGATTTATCTGCCGAAGATCAAAACCGTGCAGGAATACGATCTCGGCAAGAAGCGGGACCTGCTCGATCAATTTCTTCTGCTTGGTTTCGGCACTCCCGGGCGAGAGCTTTCGCGCGCCTACGACACCAGCTTCATGGGCGACGAGACCGTGGAAGGACATAAAACCGAGCACCTTCAACTGATTCCCAAGTCTCCGGAAGTGCTGAAGCAGTTGAAGAAGATCGATCTCTGGGTTTCCCGCGACACCGGTTATCCCGTGCAACAGAAATTTAACCAACCATCCGGCGATTACACGTTGGTGACTTTCTCGGATTTGAAAGTAAATCCGAACCTGTCCGATTCCGCTCTAAAACTTCAGCTCCCGAAAGGGGTTAAACGAGAGTACCCGCAACGATAAGAGTTTGGCGCTCGCGTTGCTAAGTTTACGTTAATCACCCCGATGAAGCTGCAAAAACGGCTCCTTTATCTTGATTGGGTTCGCGGCTTCGCGGCCATCGTCATGCTGCAAGGCCACGTGTTCGATTCCTTCACGCGAACCGATTTGCGCCCGGGCGGCGCGTTTTTGTTTTCCCAACTCCTGGGCGGAATGCCGCCCGCGATTTTCCTGTTTCTTACCGGCATCACTTTTGCATTCTTAATGGATGGACAGGAGCGCCGGGGCATGCCGGCGGGCACGCGCGTCCTCGCGTCTCTCCGCCGGTCCGGCTACTTGTTTTCGATCGCATTTCTGTTTCGCATTCAGCTATGGGCGTTTTCCAGTCCGCGCAATCCCTGGACGGATATTTTCCGCGTCGACATTTTGAATTGCATGGGTTTCGCCATCGCGCTCATGTCGGCGATGGCGCTGTTCAAAACGGTGGAGCGCATCCGGCTGTGCGCGATTCTGGGAATCGCGATCGCCCTTGCCGCGCCGCTGGTCTCCCAAGTGGATTGGTCGTCCGCGCCGTGGCTGTTGCGCGACTATCTGGTTCCCAACAAGCTGTTCTTCGGCTTTTTCCCCTGGGCCGCTTTCGTCGCTTTCGGCATGAGCGCCGGAAGCCTGCTGCGCGCGGTGGGCGAGGAGCGGGTCCAGGGGACGATGCAGTGGATTGCGCTGGGCGGAATCGTGCTCGCCTTCGGCGGCAACGCGCTGTCGACCATCACTTATTCCGTCTATGCCAAATCGGATTTCTGGCTGGATAACCCGTGCCTGATATTTATCAAGCTGGGAGTGGTTCTGCTGATCATGGCGTTTGCCTACGTGTGGACCAGCCGGCAATCGGCCCAAAGCTGGAGTTGGGTAACGCAATTCGGGGTGACATCACTGCTGGTCTACTGGATTCACATCGAACTGGTTTACGGACGCTGGTTGGGGGCCTTGAAAGAGGTGCTTACCGTGGAGCAAACGATCTTCGCCGCAGTGTGCCTGATTCTGCTGATGCTGGGATTATCGTTGCTGCGCACGAACTTCAAACACTGGCGCGGATGGTTCGCATGGCTGCCTTCGTCGGAGCCAAAACGAGTCTCTGGAGATTGACGTTGGCGCGGTGCTGCCCACAATAGAGCCTACCGCACGATAATGTGGACGGCCCGCTCGCCGTCGCCGCTCGCGGCATAGCGCACGGTTACTTTCGCCTTAACCCGCAATCTGCCCTCGACTTTGGTCGCCCTATCGATGACGAAAGTCCGGGTGACGGAATCTTTTCCGAAGCCCTTCCGGTTCACCGTAATGCTTTCCGCGCTAAGTGCCGTGACAGTTCCGGAAAAGAACTGGCTGGCCGCCGGCGCCGGTTTCGGAGGCGGCGCCTGTTGAGCCGCCGCGGCAATCGTCAGACAAATCAGCCCGCATAAGAATAGCCGCACTGTATTCAGAAATAGTTTAAACCAATGGAAGCAGCCGGAAGTTGCGATTAAGCTTCGTTCATTCCCTGCACCATTGCGGCATCCGGTTCCTCGGGAGCCGGCGGCTGCGCTCGCGAAGGCAGCGTGACGAGGAACTTCGTGCCTTTGCCCGGCTCGCTTTCCACTTCCACCGCGCCGTCGTGAGCCTTGACGATCCAGGAAACGAAGCTCAGGCCCAATCCCAGGCCCTTTTCCGGCGAAGAATGCGTGCCGGCCCCGGCGATCCTATAGAACCGGTCGAAGATATGCGGAAGATGCTCGGCGGAAATGCCGCAGCCGGTGTCCTCGACGGTCAATTGAATCGTGTCTTCGCGCCGCGCCAATCCCACCCGGACTTCGCCCCCCGCGGGCGTGAATTTCAACGCGTTCGACAGCAGGTTCGAAAGCATTCGCTCCATCTGCACTCGATCCACATCCGCGTGGCAATCGCCGCTGAACCGCAGGGCCTTGATGGCGATGCGGGCTCCTTCGGCGGGAATCTGGAATTGATCGACAATGTCCCGCACGATCGCGCAAAGATCCAGATTTTCTTTCTGCAGGACAACCTGGCCGGTTTCGGCTTGCGAGAGCAAGAGCAGAGCGCGAACGATTTGCGAAAGACGCTCGATATCCTGCAGCGATTCCAAAATCGCGTCCCGGTATTGGTCGGTGGTATTCGCGGTGAACAAAGCGACCTCGAGCTGTCCGCGGACGATCGTGATCGGGGTGCGGAGTTCATGCGAGACGTCGGTCGAGAATTGCCGGATCTGGCGGAATGAATTTTCCAGTCGGTCGATCATCTGATTGAACGTTTCGATCAGAACATCGAGTTCGTCGCCCGCGTGGCGCGACCGGATGCGCAGGCTGAGATTCGATCCGCTGATGCGCTGCGCGGTTCGCGCGACTTCCAGCACGGGCGTAAGCGCGCGGCCGGCGAAGATCCAACCCAGCAGGCTGCCGCCAAAGATCATCAACGGAATCAGGCCGATGCATAGCCACAGGAAGTTCCTTAACACCGCGCGATTTTCGGCAAGCGAGCGCCCGATCGCGACGTAGTACATCTTTTGGTGTTGCTCATCGAAGACCACGCCGCCGCGAATCAGATACGGCACGCCTTGAGGATCGCGAGCCTCGCGCCAAATGGGCTGCTGGGCCCCCGCGTGGATGGCATTACGAATGAAAACGGCGGAGTCCATCCCGAGCGACCGGTACACCGGGGACGCCTGCCTGATAATCCCGATTTCATCGGCAAGCAGATACACCCGCCTGAGGCGGCCGACGATAAAATCCTCATCCGGATCGTGGCTGTCCCAATACCAAGTGGGGATGTCGCGGTCGATGCGAAGATACCCTTTCATCGCCGCCCATTCCTGTTCGAGACCGTCGCGGTCTTGCGCATCCTGGCTGGTTTCGAGATTCTGCCGCACGAGCGCTCCTAGAATCGAGAGCAGAAGCGTGAAGAACAGGGCGTAGCTGGCGGTAAGGCGGAATCGCAAGCCACGGGTGATGCGGTTCCGGGGTGTTACCGGATTGCGCGGCTTGCGAGACACTTACACCTTCTGATCGACTGATGGCTCGGCGGAACCGGGCGCGGGCGGCTTATCGGGACCTTCGATCATGTAACCGATACCGCGCACGGTCTGGATGAGCTTCTGCGACCAGCGGTCGTCTATCTTGCCGCGCAGATGGCGGATATAAACGTCGACGATGTTCGTCAGGCCGTCGTAATCCATATCCCAAACGTGCTCGACGATCATGGTGCGGCTGAGCGGACGCCCCTTGTTGCGCATCATGTATTCGAGAATGCCAAATTCCTTGGGAGCGAGATCGATGCTTTCGCCGGCTCTGGCGACCTTGCGGCGCATGGTGTCGATCACGAGATCCGCGACTTGCAGGCGTTCGGGAGCGGGCTGCCCGCGGCGCAGGAGCGCCCGGACGCGGGCGAGCAGTTCGACGAACGCAAAAGGCTTGGTCAGGTAATCGTCGGCGCCCTGTTCCAGTCCTTTGACGCGATCGTCCACCGCGCCGCGAGCGCTGAGAATCAAAACGGGGGGACCGGCCTTGCGGCTGCGGATGCGCTCGAGAACCTTGAGGCCGTCGAGATCCGGAAGCATGATATCGAGAATGATGAGGTCGTAATCGGTGTCGTGAGTGAGGTTGATGGCGGTGTTGCCGTCGGGGGCGGTATCGACCGCGTAGCCGGCGCCTTGAAGCCCGCGCGTGAGGAAGTCGGCGATTCGCCTCTCGTCTTCGACAACCAGGATTCGCATCTATGGACTAGATTAGCGCGACTCCGGCTAATGCGGTTATAGTCTATCTAAATGATCCGAAACCTTTGCAACCTGGCGCTACTTGTCGTCACTCTCTTCGCCCAAACGGAGCGCGGCAACATCACCGGGCAGGTGAAAGATCCGAGCGGCGCGGCAATTGCGGGCGCCGAAGTAACGGCCACGTATGCGACCACGAACGTACAGGCCAGAACCGTGACTACCGGCGCCGGCGAATACAATCTTCCCGCGGCTCCCGGCCTGTACCACGTAGTTATTTCGGCATCCGGGTTCAAGCGGTATGTTCGCGATAACGTGACCGTGCCGGCGGCTACTACCGTGCGTCTCGACTCAACGCTGGAGTTAGGCAGCGTAAATGAGAGCGTTGAAGTCACGGCCGATGTCGCCCTGTTGCAGAGCGAGACAGCCAAAGTCTCTACCTCCGTCCAGAACCGTCTTGTCGACGAACTGCCGCTGGTGGTTGGCGGAGCGCTGCGCAGTCCGTTCGATCTGGTGAGCATCGTGCCGGAGGCGCGTATCGCGAGCGGCACTTCATTAGCGCTGGGAGGCGGTCAGGCATCCGCCTGGGACGCCACCATCGACGGTCTTTCCGTGACCACGAACCGCTCCGCCAATCAGACGGAGATCGCTTACAACACGCCCTCGGTGGAGGCGATCACCGAGTTCACCGTCGATACCAACGGGTTTAAAGCCGAGTACGGACAAGCCGGCGGTGGCGTGATGACATTCTCGTCTAAATCCGGAACTAACCAGTTGCACGGCGTGGCATACGATTTCCTGCGGAATGACGATCTCGACGCCCGCGGATTCTTCGCGAAGACCAGATCGGTGTACAAGCAGAACGATTTCGGCGCCACGCTCGGCGGCCCGGTCTATATTCCGAAGCTCTACCACGGCAAAGACCGGACGTTCTTCTTCCTCAGCTATGAGGGCTTTCGCAACCGCGTCGGTTCGAACGGACAAATCTTCAGCGTGCCGACGCCCGAGATGTATCGGGGCGACTTCTCGAAGTGGGTCGATTCCAAAGGTAACGTAATACCGATTTACGACCCCGCCACGACACGGCAAAACCCAAGCGGAGCCGGCACCATTCGCGACGCGTTTCCGAACAACCAGATTCCCGTTTCGCGCTTCAGCAGCTTGGCCAGCCAGATATTGCCTTATGGCGCGGTCGTGAAACCGAATCGCGGCGGCACTCCCGGCACTCTCGCCTACGTGCAGAATAACTACATATCGACCACGGGAAGCCTGCTTAGCCCCACCGACAAGGGCAGCGCCAAGGTCGACCATATCATCGGCAACAATCACCGGCTCGGGTTCCTGTTCAACATCACTCGCTTCCGCCAGGAGCCTGGGGCGGAAGGGCCGCCCGGACTGCCGGCTCCACTGTGGAACGGGCAGGAGCTTCTATTCAACACGGAGATTTACCGGCTCACCTACGATTGGACGCTCTCCCCAACGTTGCTCAACCACTTATCCGCCGGCGGCAATCACTTCATCAAGAACTCATTCACTCCGAACGTAGGCCAAAACTGGAAAAGTAAACTGTGCATGAAGAATGTAATCGACTGCGGCGTCAACTTCCCGGAAGTGACCTTTAGCGAATTCATGCAATGGGGCGGCGACGCTTATAACGGGACCGAACAACCGAGCTGGTCGGTGAAGGACGATCTGAACTACACGCGTGGCAAACACAATTTCAAATTTGGATACGCGTTCGAAAGCCAACGCGCCAACGGCTTCGGCCAGCAGTTGATCTCGGGAGTTTCGGGCTACAGTTTTCTTGGAACCAGCGTCCCCGGCGCAACTTCTTTTTCGAGCGGAAGCTCGTTCGCATCTTTTCTGCTCGGATGGGCCGACAGCGGCGGCACGCAAACCAATTTGTATCAGCCGCAACGATTTGGATACAACGGTTTCTATGCGCAGGACGACTGGCACATAAACCAAAAGCTGACCCTGAACCTGGGCTTGCGTTATGAATATACCGACCCGCCGATATCGCTGAATAACCAGTATTCGGACTTCACTCCCAACCTGCCGAACCCCGCGGCCAACAACTATCCCGGCGCGCTACGATTTGCGGGATTCGGCCCCGGAACCCAGAACAGCCGGTCGCTCGTACCCGGCTGGTACGGCGCAATCGGGCCTCGCATCGGCTTGGCCTATTCGCCCGATGGGAAAACCACGGTTCGCTCGGGCTTCGGGCGCTCGTTCAGCAAAGTGACGGTGGTAAGCGGCAGCGGTCACCAGGCGGGATTCATCGGCAGCTATTCTTTCAAATCGCCGGACCAGGACGTCACTCCGGCCTTCTTGTTGGATAATGGCCTGCCCGGCTACCAGCTTCCGCCACAACTGAACCCCTCGTTTTCAAACAACCAGAACGTCGATTTCTGGCAGGGACAGAACGCCACGCGCGCACCGGAAAACCTGTATTGGACGCTTTCGGTTCAACGCCAAGTTACCGCCAATACATTGATCGAAGTGGAATACAACGCCAATATCGGAACGCATTTGCAGGCCGGCTTGGTGAACCTGAACCAGGCGCCGACCGCTTATCTGAATCGGTTCGTTCAGCAGTATGGCGCGGCCGGAGCCTTGAACCTGCTACGTTCGAATATCAATTCGCCGCTCGCCCGCGCGGCGGGTATTCCGATTCCCTATGCCAATTTCACCGATCCCTCGGTCCAATTGGTCGAAACGGTTGCCCAGGCGTTGCGGCCTTATCCGCAGTACCAGACCATCAACACCGGCGGGGCCGGAGGCGACAAGAGCGGTCACTCAAGCTATCACGCTCTGGTAATCAAGGCGCAGCGGCGGTTCTCCGCCGGGCTGACGTTTCAGTGGAGCTATGCGTTCTCAAAGCTGCTTACCGATGCCGACTCGTACACCACGGGCGGCTTCGCTGAAGACCAATACAACCGCCGGCTCGAAAAATCGATCGGCGCTTACGACCAGACGCACTCGCTCAAGCTGAACACGCTATACGAACTTCCCTTCGGAACAGGCAAGGCATTTCTCTCGAATTCCAAATTCGCGAGCCGGCTGATGGGCGGCTGGCGCTTGGGCGCCATCCAGGCATACAACAGCGGCTTCCCCCTCGCTTTGACCCGCAACAACCCGCTGCCGATCTTCAACGGGCCAACCCGGCCTCTAATCTCGAGCTACACCAACTGGCGCGCCAAAACCGCCGGCGGCGGTTTCGATCCAAATGTCGATAAATATCTGGACAAAGCCGCATTCCCGGCCCAGCCGGTCGCCGGATTCGGCAACGCAACGCGCTATAACCCCAAGCTGCGGCCATTTCCGCTGTTCAACGAGAACGTCAGCCTGGCGAAATCTTTCTACATCACGGAATCGAAGCGCATCGATTTCCGGTGGGAAGCTTTCAATATCTTCAACCGGACGCAATTCGGGCAGCCGAACGTGAACTTGGATAGCAGCACCTTTGGCGTAGTTTCGACGCAGGCCAACATGCCCCGGCAAATGCAGGCGGCATTGAAATTCTACTGGTGACGCACTACCCTACCAGCCGAATATAAAGCGTCCTCTTCGCGGATCCGCGCCGCCCTGCAACACGCCTTGCCCGATCTCGATAACGGTAGGCGCGGAAGCGTTGCTCCACTCGCCCGTCACGTTCACCTTATGGCCCCACGCCGCCAGTTGGTCGATGGACGCCTTGGGAATTCGGTTCTCCACATTCAGGCGTCCGGGAACGAACTCGTGATTGGCGAACGAACTGTAGAAATGCTCCGTCTGGAAACGGGGCGACTCCACGGCTTCCTGCGGAGACATGCCGAACTCGATTATGTTCAGCAGTACCTGCAGCATCGCCTGATCCTGGTTGTCGCCGCCAGGCGTCGACATCGCCAGGAACGGCTTGCCGTCCTTCAGCACGATGGTTGGGCTTAGCGTAACGCGCGGCCGCTTGCCGGCTTCAATTTGATTGGGGTGTCCGGGCGTGATGAGCAGCGTTTGCAAGCGCGTGGTGAACGGGATGCCCGTGTCGCCCGCGATCACGGATGGCAGCCACGCGCCGCTAGGCGTCGCGGAAAACACGTTGCCGCGCGAATCGACCACATTGACGCATGTCGTATCGTTCGCGGAGCTTGTGCCGCCCCCGCTCGGCATCGCGATGCTGCCGCCAAAACTTCCGGGGCGGGATTCCATCGAGGCTTGCGCCGGATCGATCAGCTTACGGCGTTCGGTTGCGTACTCTTTTGAAAGCAGCGTTTGCTCCGGTATTTTCGAAAACTTGGGATCGCCGTAGTAGCGGTCGCGATCCGCGAACGCAAGTTTCACGACTTCGATCAGAGTGTGAAGATACTCGGGCGTATTGTGCCCCATGCTCCTCAGGTCATAGCCTTCGAGCATGTTCAGAGCCTCAAGCATCACCGGGCCTTGCGTCCAGAATCCAGGCTTGGCGACCTCGTAGCCCCGGTAGGTCGTGGTACGAGGAGTATCCAGATCCGCATGGAAATTGGCGAGATCGGAATAGGCGATCAGTCCGCCGTTCCGTTCCGAGAAATCGGCGATGCGATGAGCCAGCGGACCCTTGTAGAAATCGTCGCGAACGGCTTGCAGTTTGCGGCTGCGCTTACCGCGCGTCTTCCGTTCCACCGCGATCAACTCGCGAAGCGTCTTGGCGAGAGCCGGTTCTTGAAACAGGTCGCCGCGATTGGGAACATTGCCGCCCGGCATGAAGAAAGCGCTCGAAGCAGGCCAGAGTTGCAGGATCGGTTCGTTGTCGCGAATGTACTTCGAAAAGATTTCCGGCAGAGGGAAGCCGTCGGTGGCATACGCCAGCGCGGGGGCGGCTACCTGTTCGAACGACAGCGAGCCGAAGCGGTCGAGGGCGAGAATCAAGCCGTCGAAAACGCCCGGAACGGTAGCGGCCAAAATGCCTTGGCCTGGAATGGGCGGCATTCTGGTCTCGTCTTCCCAGGGCTGCGGTTTGCGGCTCTTGAAAAATTCGGGGGTGGCTTTGGCGGGAGCGGTTCCGACGCCGCTAACGACTGCGACGGGCTTGCCGGCCAGTTTGATAAGCAGCGGCATTTCCCCGCCAAGCCCGAAGTGATCCAGCTCCGTGACAGCCGCGGCGAGCACCGTGGCGACACCGGCATCGACGGCATTGCCGCCCTGGTTCAGGATTCGCGTGCCGGCCGCGACTTCCAGGCTATTGCCGGCCCCGACCATGGCGTGCGTGCCGCGAACCGGAGGGAACATGGTCGGGCGGGTTTGCGCCGCCAGCGGGAGCATCGCGAAAAGCAATATCGCTGGGACCCGGCGGTTAATTTTCATATCGATAGAGCGCCTTTGCAATCGGCACGCCCGCTACTTCGATGCGAGTCAGATCCGTCGTTCCGACTCCGTGCCGCTCGGCCAGCCGCAGCGTGTTGTCGCAGGTCCGGAACGGCGCCGCGCCGCGCTCGGCCCGCGGGTCGTAGCCCATTACGGCGGTCGCGACGGCATCCGTGTTCACCGGGTTCGTTCCGGCAATCAGCACGCCGGGTTGCACCAAACGCAGCCCCTTGATCCAAGGACCCTCCCCGCCCGCAACGGATTCAATGCCATCGACGATGGCCAAGTCGATGGGTCGCGCGGCAACCAAATCCGCCACGATTCGCGGCACCCGATAGCCGGGGTCGCGGCTCGAATCCGGATGCAGTTCCTGCGGCGCGGATTTCGGCGGAGTGCGTTTTCCCAAGTGGAACGTGTTCACGCGGCCGGCGCCGGGCGATTCGTTCGGCCCGTCCCCTTTCGCGTCGTCGCCGTAGATCGAGGCCGGCGTATTGCCAAAGCAATTCTTGAGAGACAGCGTGACACCGCAAGTCTCGTGATTCTTCAACTTCGCCATGCTCACGAAGACATCGGTGTCTTCGAAGGCGCGATTCAAGTCGTATGCGGGATAGAGATAACCGCCGTTCGGCACCTTGAACCGGGCATACCGTTTGCCCTTGCCGAGATTATTCGTATTCTCGAACTCGACACCCGGCGCGGCGTTCACCAGCGAACGCACGTTCCAACCCGCATCCAGCAGGTACTCTTCGAGAGGTCCGCCGCTGGCCCACGCGCTTTCGACAAAGCGGATGCGCTTGGCCCCGGCTTGACCCATCAGGTGCGCCACCGCGCCGACGATTTTGGGATTAGTGTAGTGCGTGATGCCGAGCGGCTTGCCTTCAAAGCGCAGCCCCGGGCTGCCGGTCAGGTTCAGCTTGACCGTGACGGTCTTGTTGCGGACGATGCGCGGCAGGCCGCCGATCTGGTCGAACATGGTAGAGAGCACGGCCGTGACATCGTCGTTGTACGAGGCGCACTTGGCGATCGAAACCGGCGCGGCGGGAGAGTTGATGTTAGCTTGGGTCCCGCCGCGAAGAATCAGCGGCGCTGCGCCCGCGAAGGCAAGCCATTCTCTTCTGGTCATATGTAATAGTTTACTCGCGCAGGTTACCGCTTACCTCGAAAAAAACGCCGGTTACCCAAAATTTGGGAAGCGCGCCAGCCGAGCCGCCTTACCGTAATATCGGGAGAAAACGTTATGAACTTCGAACTGGCGTGGTCAATGGCGGGCGCAGCCTATAGCTTGGCTGCGATAGCGTCGTTCGGTTTAATTTGGGAGATTGCGCGCCGCGCCGCGCGAGGTCGTGAAACGACGCTCTTACTCGGCAGCATCTTCGCTTTGGCGCTGCATTACGTTGCCGTGGCGGCGGACGCGTTCGCACGCACCCGGGTTGAGAAGGAAGGCGGACGGTTCCAGTTGGAATCGGAGCCGGGCCGCGGAACGAAAGTGGCCTTCTACCTATCATGAAGGTGCTAATTGTCGATGACGAGAGGCAGGCGCGCGAGCGGATGGCACGACTGCTCGCGCCGTTTCCGGATGTCGACGCGATAGGAGAAGCCGCCGACGGTCTAGCCGCGCTTGAATCCATCGCCGCGCTTCATCCCGACGCCGTTTTTCTCGACGTTCAGATGCGAGCTGTCGCCAAGCTACGCGACACGGGGACCCGGAACGGGCTGGATCGCCTG
>JBPCKZ010000195.1:0-3486 GCA_051003795.1 Bryobacteraceae bacterium
ATATCTTTGTCACGTACCAGGGCCGGTACCCATCGTAAATCAGAAGACCATACCCAAGCCGCCGCAGGCTTCGTTGCGCTCGCACCAGCGCTTTCGCGGCCGGGCGTTGCAGAAAAGCGCGCGGCGCAGCGTAGAAGGCCCGCCCCATGAAATTGTTCGTCGTGGCATAACGGATATCGAGGCTGATCGCCGGATCCAGCTTGACGATCTCGACCAGATCGGACTTTCGGAAATCGCCCTCTTCGCGCGGCGGCTGCGAACGCGCGGCTCCCACCGCAATCAACAGAAGACTGGCCAGCAGCTTACTTCCCAATCACCACCCCCACGCCGCCCGGTTCGATCTCCATGCGATCCACATGGTGCGCCAGCTCAAACAGCTGTCCTACCTTCGCCTCTGGATAATTCGGAATCACATACTGCTGAATCAGAAAATCGAGAGCCGCTCCTTCAATCGCCACGCCGGAGACCTCGACGCGCTCCACGTCCACGCGGGCTTTCCCTCCGCCAGAATCGACCCGCACGGTGACGGCAACCGGCCGCTCGCCCTGAAGAAGCCTCTGTAAGAACCATCCGGCCGGCTTGCCTTGCGCCTGCTTCACTTTTAGGAAGTCGATCCGCGCGAACCCAAGAGCCCGGCCCGTTCCGAGTTCCAGCCGCGGGTCGCGGACGCCTTGCGGCGCAATCTCGCGCACTTCTTCCTGAGTGTAGGCATTCAACTCGCGCGCCGTAATCGTGACGCGCTTGCCGGGTTTCAACTTCTCGCTTTCGATCAGATTGAGCTTGCGCTTAAAGGAAACGTAATCCGGCGATTGAGCCGGAACCGGAACAGCGAACGATACAACGCATGCTAAAAAAAGTTCCGCCCACTTCACGTGACCGCCGCTTCAGCCGGACGGAACCCCAGGGCTTCCGCCATGCCCTTCCACTTCCGTAGCAGCAGTTCCGCCAAATTCAAAACGATTGCGAGCCCCAATAGCCCGGGCCAAAGCTGCATGCTCGATGAAATCGCGCGCCCGCCGGAATCGAATACGTTCCGCGCGCTCGGATTAAATCGGCCGCCGGTGCTTTCCGCGATTTGCCGCAGCAAAAATTCGTTGCTGCCGTAATCCGACATCTCGCTCTCCTGCCGGTAGAATCCGATTTCCGGAAACGCGCGCGAATCTTTCAGCGGCCGCACGCGGAACAGGCCTTGCGCGTTCCCCACGTAAATCTTCGCCTTGTAGGTACCCGCCGCTACTTTCGAAACTTTCATCGGCTGGTGAAAGCCATTCGGACCAAAAACGAAAATGTCCGGAACCGTTTCGGGATCTTCGACATGACGTCCCAAACGATAGTCCACCACAAGCTCATCGCTCGCGGAATCGTATGCCGCCGACGCTTCACTGGCCGGTGCGTGCGGCAGCAGATCGCGAAATATATTCGTCCAGAACCGGTCGAAACCGGGCCAAGTTACCCACGCCGATGCCCATCGGCTCTTCGCGTCGGAAGTGAAAACGGCGGAACGGCCCAACCCGTACTGCCATCGCACGAGCAGCGGATCTTTCTCGTCGATGTTCAACAGATCGTCCGCCCCCGGCTTCGAGATAAACCGCACGTAGCCCTGCAAGGGCGGCGCGCTCTCAATGCCCGTTCCCTCCAGCAGCTCCGCTTTTTTCACCACGCCCGCGCGCGTTGGCTTCTCGATCGCCGTGGTGCCCGTGTGTTCCTGAACGTCTTTCAAGAGAATCTGCTCAAGGCCCGCCGGATCGTTCAAAAAATACGCTTTGCCTTTCGAAAAAGAAGCGATCTTTTCGAGATACGCCCGGTTAACATCCTGGCCCAGGCCCACCGTCGAGATGGTTACCTTGTTATTGGCCGCTTCGCGCGCGAGCGACATGCTGTCGCCCTCTTCGGAGATGCCGTCGGTCAACAGCACAATGTGCTTGAAAACGGCGTTCACCGGCAGGACCTTGCGATACGCCTCGGCGAGCGCGGGCGCGATTTGCGTTCCTCCATCCGGCGTGATTCCCGCAATCAAGCGCTTGATCAACGACCGGTCTTCGGCCTTCCGCAGCGGAACGGCCCACTGAAAAGAGTTGTCGAAGATGAGCACGCCAACCATGTCGATGGGCCGTAGGTTTTCAATCACGCCAATCGAAGCCATGCGAGCCAGCTCCATCTTTTTGCCTTCCATCGAAGAAGATTTATCGATGATGAGGATGACGCACGTGCCTTCGGGCGATCGCGGCGGCGCAAGTTTGGCGGGCAGCGCGCGTTCCAGAGGGTCTTCCGGCATCCCTGGCTTCTTCTCGACGTACACGTTCCGTTCGCCCGCGATTACCAGCAGGCCGCCGCCCTGCCGCTCAAAATCTTCGATGCGCGTTTTTTCGGGCGTCGGGATCGCTTCTAAATCCCAATTGTTAAGCACGATCAATTGGTAATCGTCCAGTTTCGGCGGAAGCTCTTTGGAAGCGGTTTGCACGTCGAACTGATTCGCCTCGAACGTTTGCATCAGGTGAACGTCGGTGCCGGGCGGATCTTGCGAGAGCACCAGCACGCGCGGACGGCGAACGGTGACGGCCTGTTGGAAGCGCGCCTCGCCAAGACCGGGCGCGCCGACCTTCCCCGCGAGATCGAGCGCGCCCACGGCGGTAAGGCTGGCGCGTACGCGGAAACGATTCTCGCCGGCACGCAATTCGACGTCGCTGGTTCCAATTTTTTTGCCGTCGGCATCGATTTCGACCGAGGCCGGCGTGGCGCGCGGGGCCGTGACGGTCAACTCAATGGGGAAGCGTTCGCCGCTGAACACCTGCGCCGGCAGCGAGACCGAATCGGCGCTGAGATCGGGCTTGGGGCGGCCCGCCATGGGGAACGTATCGATCGGAATGCCAAGCTGCCGCGCCTGCCACGTTGCGCGGGTGACCGTTCCGGCGTTTTCGTTGCCATCCGAAATGAGCGCCAGGCGCGGCACCATGCCGGAGGGCAGCGACGCAATGGCGTCGCGCAGTGCGCTTTCCAGATTCGTTCCGTGGCCCGCGTCGCCCGCCGTATATTGCAGATTCCAGGATTTCGCATATTCGAGCGGAGAGGGATTGCGCGGGGCGCGCGCGAAAGGGATGACGCGCATGACGTTGCCGCCCCGAACATTTTCGAGCCGCGTGGCGAGCGACGACGCCGCGGATAGATCTTGCGGAGAGACGCTGGCGGAAGTATCGACGAGGACGGCGAGGGCGACTTTCGTATCGTTATAAACAAGCTGCGGCGCGGATAGCGCGAAGACGATCGCGAGGAATGCGGACGCCTTGAGCGCGAGCGCGGGACGGCGCGCTGAAAATCGCCATTCCCACGCGGCCCACGCGATCGGGAGAAGGCAGAAGATTAGCACCCAAGCGCGTTCAAAAGTCATAACGGACCTTGTGGCGCGGGCACTCGTGCCTGCCGTGTCCACACTCGTGTGGACACTTGTTCCCGAAGCGGCGAAAAAGCTGTGTCCACACGAGTGTGGAC
>JBPCKZ010000196.1:0-10777 GCA_051003795.1 Bryobacteraceae bacterium
AGTTACGCCGGACAGTGCGCCAGAGGCGGCTCCGGTCGCGCCGAAGAAGGCGAATGCGGGTAAACAGGCCAAGGGTGGAGGGGAACCGCGTACCGCGCGCGATGGTAGCAAGACGGCCAAGATCCTCGAACTGATCCAGCAGCCAGGAGGTGCGACCCTCGCCGAGATCATGGAAGCCAGCGGCTGGCAGGCCCACTCGGTCCGGGGTTTCATCAGCGGCACACTGGGCAAAAAGATGGGCCTTGAGATCGATTCCGCCAAACGGGAGGACGGAACGCGGATCTACACGCTCGCGAAGTAAGTCGGCATCGCCCTCTCTTTCGCCCGCCCGGCTCCGGCCGTGGCGGGCTTTCTCGTTTTCGGGGCGCAGTTCCTGTTCGACGATCCGCAGTTCAGCCGACCAGTCCGCAAGCGCAAGACAGAGGCCTTGCACGTCCGGATGGCCGGACCGGATCAGAGCTTCGATTCCGGCGATCTCGCGCTTGCAGCGTTGCAGATCGGGATCTACAAGGTGCGTTGGCCTCGGCATATTGGGCATTCAGAGCAGCATGTCGATGGCGGAAAGAGCCACTGGACATCGGGCGTGAACCACTGCGCCCGCGAATACCGATTCCCAGCGCCGCCAAAGATCCCCGTCGAAGTCGATCTTGGGTGCAGCGTGAGCGTGGGTGATCACCGCTTTCAAAATTTCACGTTCCGGGGAAGACATCCTGTTAAGCGCGAGGTTCTGCGCCTCAAAGAACGAGTTGCTCCACGCTGGCGCGCTAACTGCGGCTTCGAGCGTTCGCACGCGGCGGCACAGCGCAATCACGCCGCTTTCCTCGAACGCTCGTCGACAATAGCGGCGAACGTTCGTCCGTCGCCATCGAGCACCGCTTCCTTGCCCGAATACTCCTGCCAGCGGACGACGATGCATTCCGCGTACTTTGGATCGATTTCCATCAGCCGTGCCTTTCGCCCACGGCGCTCGCAGCCAATAAGCGTGGAACCGGAGCCACCGAACAGATCGACGACAATATCCCCAGCCTTGCTGCTGTTGACCAGCGCCCGTTCCACCAACTCGACGGGCTTTGCCGTCGGGTGAACCCGATTCGCCGCAGGCTTCTTTTCCGACCACACCGTTGACTGTGATTTGTCACCGTACCAGGCATCTTTCTGCCCGGCGACGTGGGCGTAGAAGATCGGCTCGTGCTGAAACTTGTAGCGCCCGAAACCCCAGGCGAACGTATTTTTCGCCCAGATGATCTGGCAGCGCACCTCGAATCCGGCAGTCTCCAACGCGTTTTGAAATTCACGCTGCCAGGATGATGAATGGCAGACATACGCGGAAGCACCGGGCTTGACGACCGAACGGAAAGACTGGAAAGCGGCCTCAAGGAACTGTTTGAACTCCGCGTCCGACATCCGGTCGCCCTTGATCGTGAGCTTCTCCTCGGTGTACCCCTCGTATCCGACGTTGTACGGCGGATCGGTGAAAACGAGATCCGCCGCGTCGCCGTCCATAAGCCGATCGACATCGGGCCGCTTAGTTGCATCGCCGCAGAGAACGCGATGCTGGCCGAGGAGCCACAAATCGCCTGCGACGGTGAATGGCGCTTCCGAGATCTCCGGCACCGCATCTTCGTCCGTGAGTCCCTCGGTACCATCCTGCCCGGCTAGCAGTCGCGCCAGTTCCTCGTCAGCAAAGCCGATCAGGCCGAGATCATAGGCTTCATCCTTCAACGCCGCCAACTCCAGTCGCAGAATGTCTTCGTCCCATCCCGCGTTCATAGCGAGTTGGTTGTCAGCGAGGATGTAGGCGCGCTTCTGGATTTCGGTGAGGTGATCGAGAACAATGACGGGCACTTCGGTCATGCCAAGCTCGCGGGCGGCAAGGAGCCGTCCATGGCCCGCGATGATACCGTCGGCACGATCAACCAGGATGGGGTTGGTGAACCCGAATTCGCGAATGCTAGCAGCGATCTGTGCCACCTGCGCATCGGAGTGGGTCCTTGGATTCTTCGCGTACGGAATTAACTTAGCGAGCGGCCAGTGCTCGATCCGTTCGGCAATTGGGTAGGCCTTTGCGTTCTTGGAAGTTTCCGGCATAGGATTCAATTGATTTCAATGTCTCGGGATGGCGGACCAAACGCGAGTAGCCATGCTGGGACAAACTCAAGCCGCATTATAAGGAGTACTTGCCGTTGTTGTAAAGTACTCTGCGCAACAGAGTTATCGGTTGCTATCGATTACCCGAATCGCACGAAATCGAAGACCACTCGGCAGGCGCGCGTTAGTTCCTGACTGCCCTATTGCTGCTTTGCTGGTGCGAAACCCGCCGATGATAGGATGAGTTCGGCAGTCCACAAATCGAAGGCTGCGGGAGACGGGTTCTCCTTGATCTGCGGGCAGTCTTCACCGGCGAAGTGCGAAGGGAGCATGTCCGACGTTCCAAACTTACCTCCAGAATCTCTGGCAAGAATTGAGATCGCCAGATTCGAAGCTATCGAGCGACTCCAGGCTTTCCTCAAATTTAGCCGTTACAATCCAGGGGAGGACGCACAGGTGGAATTGTGCATAGCGTATGCGGATTACGTCCGCGATGTCTATTTTGCTCAGATGGACGAGTTTTTCAAGCAAGGGTTGGACCAAAGCGCGTTCCCTTCTCTGTGGAACCACATAGCCCAGCAAACTACCCTTTCGATGCTGCCGAATTGGAAAACCTCGGGCGGCTTGCCGGAATGGAAGGACTTCTGTGTCGAGTGCGCTTTTAAATCTATCAAAGCCAGTCCTCGCTATAAGGAGCTTCTCCGAAGAATATCTACCCTCCCTGAGTCCCCACCCGCCGATGTCACGCCACCCGTGGAGCAAAGGACAGCAGAGCCGGCACCCAAAGTGGCACCGGATGAGTACAGCGAACTGGAAAGGAGGGCTTTGCAAACGGAACGGAGCGGAATATCGAGGTCGGTTCGCATACGGGATAATTCAGTAGCGATGGCACCCATTGACAGAACGCCTCCCGAACTGCCACAACCATTTCAGGACGAGTTCGAAGCCGCCAGAGCACAAGCCGAATTAGATTTCTCGGATCGCGGAAAGCAGGTTCCCGAGAATCCGTCTTATGCGAGGCTCGGCGTCCACGGCTTCGCTCTAGTTCAGAACGTGTTTTTTGCCTACTGTTCTGAAGCACGCAAGGCGTGTCGGCACGGGCATTGGACCGTTTCCGAGACAAGGCGGGCATCAGAAGCTGCGAGCACCGCGATATGCGATTACTACTTCGTTCGCGAGCACGGTGAAACTGTTTCTGAGGAATCAAAATCGAAGTTCCGTACAGGATTTACGCGAATTCTTGACGACGATGAAAGATGGAAAGTACACAGAGCCGAACTGATTGACTTAACGAAGCCACCGCTTGGCCAACCGGCTTCGCACAGCTTTGGCTCGGCATCTGCGAACTCCGACGTTCAGCAGAAGTTGACCGACGATAAATCCCTCCAGAACCCAGCGGCATGGACCGAAATCGAGATTCGTTTTATCAGCGACGAACGCGTACAGATAATCACTTCCGGGGCGACAGAAACACGGAACTACGCTGAAATGGGGTGCGCGGACCGACGAAGTGGAAAACCAAACGTCGTTTGGCTTACTTTCCGGCAACTCGCTGAACTAAGCGGGATCGTATGTAGGCCAAACAAGCCGGGAGATGAGTGGACGACAGTGGAAAAAGGGATGCAGGGGCTCCGCAGAAAACTTCGAGTTCAATTCAAGGTTTTCGGTGATCCCGTGCCGTTTGTACCCGGCGTGGGATACAAAGCGCAATTCAAAATAAGCTGTTCCGAATCCTTTGAAAAGTAGCCAATTAACGTTCGGCGGGACGCAGTAAGAAAATCCCACAATGTTTTTCGAGTTGCGGGATCTGGCTTTTTGAGGGAGCCGGATTCGAGCCGAATTCATTGGAAGAGACAATTTTGTCCCGAGTGAGGATTCCGGCGAAGGCGAACACTGATTCCGGAGGGAACGCGAACGGCATTCCGGGCCGAGGGCGAACATTTCTCGGAGCGTAGCGACGCTGGCAGTTCGATTGTGCCGTAAGTGTTCGGCTTCGTCAAGAAAAACCTATCCGAAGCGTAGCGGAGGAAGAGCGCCGCAGCGGAGAAAGGGGTGCGGGGAAAGGGGCGTAGCCCTTGTCCCCGCCTCAGCACACAGAAGCCCCGGCGAGCGTTAGCTCGGCGGTTGCGTGACGCGCTTCTTGCGCATGGAATCACCACGCATCTCGATGCGATGAGCGTTATGAACCAGCCGGTCGAGGATGCCGTCGGCGGCTGTGGCGTCGCCGATCTGTTCGTGCCAGCGGGCCACCGGCAGTTGCGAAGTGAGGATCGTCGAGCGCGTCTGGTATCGGTCTTCGCAGATTTCCCAGAAATCGCGGCGTTCGGCTTCGGCCAGCGGAGCCATGGCCCAGTCGTCGATCACCAGCACGTCGATGCGGCTTAGTCGCGCGAGTAAACTGCGCAAGCTGCCGTCGGCTCGTGCGATGGCCAGATCGCGGAACAGCGCGGCGGCGCGCATGTAAAGCGCCGAGTAGCCGTCGCGGCAGGCTTTCTGCGCGAGCGCGCACGCCACGAAACTCTTGCCGACGCCCGTGGGTCCGAGCACGAAGAGGTTTTCGCGACTCGCCACCCACGCCGACTTTTGTGCCAGCGCCCGGATCACGCTTTTGTCGAGTCCCCGTGAAGTGCGATAGTCGATGTCTTCGACCGATGCACCCTTCAGCTTGGCGGCCTGTAAGCGCCGCGCGAGAGCTTGATTCTCGCGCCAGGTCCACTGCTGATCCACCAGCAGGCCGAGCCGCTCCAGGAAGCTCAGCTCGCGTGCCGCCGGATCTTGCTCCTGCGCTTTCAGCGCATCCACCATGCCGAGCAGCCGCATGGCCGTCAGTTTTTCCATCATGGGTTCCTGTAGCATGTGGCTTCCTTACTCGAAGTATTCGGAACCGCGGATGTTGTCGTGCGGCGGCGTAGATGTGGGTGGCGGCAAGGACGGCGCCACCCGGTCGAGTGAATTTCGCAAGATCGATTCGACGCTCTTGTAGCGGCACGCGCCGGTGACGAGCGCACGCTCGGAAGCCGCCTCCACGCGTTGCGCGGAGTACTTTTCCGCCAACCGGATGATGCCCAGGCAGCCGCGATAACCCATCTCCGGATGCGGTTTGTCGGCCATGATGCGTTCGAACAGCCGCGCCGTGTTCGGGCCGATGGTTTCGGCCCAGTGCACCATGCGTGAGGGCGTCCATTCCAGGTGCGCGCGATGGCTCTTGGGCCGGTGCTCCTCGTTAGTAACAGCTTTCCCGAGCCCCCGGCTGCGGAGGTGCGACGCCACGCGCGCGCCTTTGTGCAAGATCTCCACCGTGGTCGGCGTGGAGCGGATCTCCACCAGTTCCTGTACCAGGTTGTAGGGCACGCTGTAGAGATTGGAATCAAACACTACGTGATAGTCGATGTTGACGCGGGCGCGGGACCACTCGCTCAGATCGAAGGCTTCCATCGGCAGAGGCTTCAAAGCCGGTTTGTCGATCGCTTCCCACGCACTCGCCCGCGTCCCGTCCTTCTTGCGAAACGGCCGGTGATTCAGTTTTGTGAGCAGCTCACCGATGGCCACGTTTAGTTCTTCGAGCGAAAAGAACTTGTGATGGCGCAGCGCCGCCACGATCCAGCGTTGGGCCACCTGCACGGCGTTTTCGACTTTCGCTTTGTCGCGAGGCTTGTACGGCCTGGCGGGCACGATCCCGAAGCCGCAGTGCAGCGCGAAGTTGTAATACGTCGGATTTAGATCCGGATCGTAGCGGTGCGCCTTGGTGACGGCGGTCTTGGCGTTATCGGGAACCGCGAGCGCCGGAATGCCGCCGAAGTGCTCGAAGGAATGCACGTGAGCGCGCAGCCAGGCTTCCATCTGCTGATCGCGCGTGGCCTCGGCCCAGGTATAGCTGCTGGCGCCCAGCGCGGCCACGAACAACGGCGCTTGCCACGCAACCCCCGTGTGCCGGTCGTACACCGGAATCGTCGCGCCCGCCCAATCGACGAACATCTTCTCGCCCGCCTTGTGCTCCTGCCGCAGCACCACGTCGAGCTTCGAGCGCCAGCGCTGATACAGTTCGCAGAAGCGCGAGTAGCGATAACCGTCCTGGTTCGCCTGCCGGTATTCCTCCCACAGCAGTTGCAGGGTCACGTACTTGCTGCCTCGCAACTGTTCGTGGATCGGGGCGAAGTCAGGCGGTATACGCGCCGGGTTCTTCTCCGCGATGTTCGGTTCCCGGCGCGGGAACACCGCCGCGTCTACCCGGGCTTCATCCCACTCCCTTGGGTAACGGCCAGCTCAGGCCCGCAGCCTCGGCGCGCTTCAGGTACTTGTGAACCGTGCTGACGCCGATCGAGCAACTTCGCCCGATCTGCTGGTAGCCCAGTTTGAGTTCGAATCGGAGGCGTAGGACCTCCCGTAGTTTCCGCATGGACAGTCTCCTGGCCGGCACTCTGATCCTCCCTTGGAGGGTTCATTGTGCCGAGGTTATGTCCAGCGCCGCTACGCCCGTGAAAAACATTCCGGGCATCGCGAAAGCCATTCCGGGATCGGGCGAAAACCGTTCGCCTTCCCGCCGGAATCACTGTTCGCCTTCAGCCCGGAATCCTGTTCGTCTTCATCCCGGAATCGTTTTCGCGTTCGCCCCGGAATCCTTTTCGCCTTGCCCCGGAATCCGCACCGAGTTGTCCCGAGTGGCTACAGACTACTCGGGACGCGTCAAAGCCAATGATTGCAGGGTTGTCCCGAGTGTCCCGACATGTCCCGAGCAAAAAATCGTGTACTGGAGATTAGGGGGCGGGGCAGGGCTCTGCCGCTTGCGAAGGACTACCCATGGTATTTAAACAGCATCCCCACAAAAGTCCCCACAGTACGGGCGAATTGGACCGTTAGGGGAGTAGCAAGATGTTTGGAAGTATATGAAACGTTAGCGTTTAAGTTGGCTCCTCAGGTAGGATTCGAACCTACAACCCTTCGGTTAACAGCCGAATGCTCTACCGTTGAGCTACTGAGGAGCAATGCCTTGCGTTAATTCATTAAAGCATTGGGCGCCAAAGCTGTCAATCAAACGACTTATGCAGGGAAATTAATGGCGCAAACGGGAGCCTGAACGAAGCCATGATCGAAACAAAGTTGACGTGGCCCATCCGCTGGTGGAACATGAAATGGACTATGAACCAGCCCGCCCCGAAGATCCAATTGGAAAGAGCGCCCGATTATCGCGAAGGCTACGCCAATAGCGTGCAGATTCGCGTGAACCTTTGGGATTTCTTCCTCCTGTTCGGAATCGTGAACCAGACATCCCAGGAGAATGTGGCAATCCAGAATTTTCAGGGCGTGTACGTCAGCCCGCAGCAGGCCAAGGCGCTGCTCAACGTCTTGCAGCAGAACGTGACTCAGTACGAAGCGGCGTTCGGCGAAATCAAGCTTGAGACGCAGGCGGGTTCCGGAATCGTGCAATAAGCCGGGATGCAATCCCGTTTTTTTCTCTTCGCCCTTCTCGCGCTCATCGTTTTCCTCATTCATGCCCCGCTGCTGCGCCTCCCGTTTTATTGGGATGAGCTTGGGCAGTTCGTGCCCGCCTCGCTCGATTTATTCCACACGGGCGCGTGGGTTCCCTACACGACCGTGCCGAACGTGCATCCGCCGGGGGTGATGGCGTATCTCGCCGCGTTCTGGTCGCTCGCCGGCTACTCGGTTCCGGCCACGCGCGTTGCCATGCTGCTGCTGGCTACGGGAGGCGCGTTGGCGGTTTTTCTGCTGGCGATCGAACTGGCAAAAAATGCGCCGGGGATGCCCGCCTTCACCGCCATCGCTCTCCTTCTGCTCTCGCCGCTCTTCGTTTCGCAATCGATGCTGGCGCAACTCGATATGCCCGCAATGGTTTTCACCTGCCTGGCGCTGCTCCTCTTCTTTCAGGAGAAAACCGGGATGGCGGCCGCCGCGTGCTGTGTTTTGGCAATGGTAAAGGAGACCGGAATCGTGCTTCCCATTGTCCTGGGGGGCTGGCTTTTTTATGAAGGCCGAAGGCGCGAAGCGGTCTGGTTCGCGGCGCCGATTCTCCCTCTGGCGGCGTGGCTCATCCTGCTCCGGTACAAGACGGGGCACCTGTTCGGCAGCCCTGAATTTACAGATTACAATTTGCTTTACCCGCTCAACCCGGTACGGCTTGTGCTCGCCCTTTTGCGCCGCATTTATTACTTATTCATCGGCACGTTTCATTGGATCGGAACCGTTGCCGTGATCTACGCGTGGCGGCGCGCGCGGCTGTTTCGCGATCGGCGTTGGCGGATCGCGACGCTGTTTGTGGCCGCGCAGGTCTTACTAGTGACGGTTGTCGGCGGGGCCGTTCTGGAACGCTATCTCCTCCCGGTCTTGCCGATCGTTTACATCGCCTTTGCCGTCGCATTCGAGGCGTATACCCCGAAGCCTCGCTTAATCGGCCAACTCGTGCTGTTTCCGGCTCTAATTCTGGCGAACTTTGTCAACCCGCCGTACCCGTTCCCGCTTGAGAACAATCTCGCGTTCGCTACGTTTGTCTCCCTGAACCAGAGAGCGGCGGAGTTCGTTCAGGCCAGATATCCGGACTCGATCGTCGCAACTTCGTTCCCGCTCGCGGGCGCATTGCGCCGCCCCGACTTCGGATACGTTTCGCGGCAAATGAAAGTGCGCGAAGTCAAGGATTTCAGCAAGGCCAATATCGTGGGTCTCGAGGACGGAAGCGCCGATGTGCTGATCCGCTATTCAACGGCGTGGGACCCCTTGCACTTGCTGCGGCATCCGGGTTGGGTGGATTTTCTGCACCGCTACTACGGATATGAGCCGCCGGTCTCGCGCGGGGAAGCCGCCGCGATGCTGCATATGCGATCCGTCGGGCGTTGGACCCGGAATGGACAATGGATAGAGGTGCTGGCGCGTGATTAAATTCGAGTTGGTCGAATTCAATGCCGCGGCGCCGGACGGCTCGATTATCGGGATCGTCGGCGAAGAAGACGCGGGAGTGGAGCGGCTCTTGCGGATGGCCGCCGGGATTGAGAAACCGGATTCGGGCGAGGTGCGGGGTCCGGCCTCGCGACGGCTTCTGGGGCCGGAAGACGCGCTGAATTTCGAAAAGGTCGACGCTCTGCTGCTCGATCGAACTCTCGCGCGGCACGATTGGGTGGTCCGGGGCCGCGCGGCCATGGCTCTCGAAGGTTTGCGCCGATCGGGTTGCACCATCTTGCTGGCTTCCCACGATGAAGAACTCCTCAGGCGGCTCTGCGATGAAATCTGGTGGATCGATGGCGGCAAGTTGGCTGGCCGAGGCGATCCGGGCGAGGTGCTGCGAGCTTATCGCGAGCATGTCGCCCGGAAGCTTCGCGAATCGGGCGAAGCTATTGCGGCCCCGCTCGCGCCTGCCGTGCGTCGAGGCGATGGTCGCGCGGAAATCCTGCGAGTCGAGTTGTTGGGAGAGCCGGGCGCGCCTACCATCGTGTGGCGCAGCGGCGAGTTGGCCGTGGTGCGCGTCGATGTCCGATTCAAGGCGCCGGTGGCGGACCCGGTAATCGGGATGCTCATCCGCACGCGGATCGGGTTGAACGTGTACGGCACGAATACCGAACTCGAGAATCTGAAACTTGGGAGCCGGGAAGCGGGCGGCCAAGTGCGGGTGTCGTTCGCGTTCCGGTGCGAGCTGTGCCCGGGAGAGTACACGCTGACCGTGGCCTCGCACGACCCCGACGGAGTCTGGCACGAATGGCTGGAAGACGCGGTGGCGTTTTCCGTAGCCGATTCGCGCTACACGGCGGGCGTGGCGAATCTTCGCGCGCGCGTAAGCTTCGACGTTTTGTAGTAGCCAAGTGACATAGAATAGGATTTATGTTTTGGCTTGAGATGCTGCTTGCGGCGTTGGCCGGCGCGTTCCTCGAGTGGCTGTTTCTGCGCAACAAGGGCGTCGCGGAAAAGGCCGGGCTCACGGCCCGTCTTGAAGAGGTGAAAGCCGCCCGGGATCAGTTGTCCCAGGCCTTCGAGGCCCTCTCGTCCGAGGCGCTACGGAACAATAACCGGCAATTTCTGGATCTCGCCGAATCGACTCTGGCGAAGTTCCAAGCTAACGCGTGCGGGGATCTGGAAAAGCGGCGGGCGGCAATCGACGAATTGGTGCGCCCGCTAAAGCAATCGCTCGAAAAAGTCGACCAGAAAATCCACGCGATGGAGGTCGCGCGATCCGGCGCGTACGCAACGCTCACCGAGCAAGTGAAATCGATGGCGGAATCGCAGATCCGTTTGCGCGAGGAGACGGGCAAACTTGCCGGAGCCTTGCGCTCGCCGGCGGCGCGTGGCCGTTGGGGCGAGATCCAGTTGCGCCGCGTGGTGGAAATGGCGGGTATGCTGGAGTACTGCGATTTTGTGGAACAGCAGACCGCCGGAACCGAGGATGGCAGACTACGCCCGGATCTGATTGTGCGCCTGCCCAATGGCAAGCATGTAGTCGTGGACTCGAAAGTGCCGCTTAAGGCTTATCTCGAATCGCTCGAGGAGTCCGATGAAGCGGGGCGCGCGGCGAAGCTTCGGGAGCACGCCGGGCAAGTGCGCAAGCACCTCACCAAGCTCGGCGAAAAATCCTATTGGGCGCAGTTTTCGGCTTGCCCGGAGTTTGCCGTGGCATTTCTACCGGGCGAGATTTTCTTCAGCGCCGCGCTGCAAGCCGATCCCGAACTGATCGAGCATGGCGTCGGGAAGAACG